>NZ_JBCNNF010000003.1:0-49451 GCF_039594555.1 Inquilinus sp. | reverse complement strand
GCATGAGCAGGCGGCCGAGGCCATGGGCGTCTCGCGCGGGCAGTTCATCAAGCTCGAGCGCGGCGAGCGGCGGCTGACCGCCGACTATATCCGGCTGGCCGCCGACGCCTTCGGCACCAGCGAGCTCGAGGTGCTGAGCACGTTGGGCACGCCCCGCACCGTGCGCCTGGTCGGCAAGGTCGGCGCCGGGGCGGAGGTGCATCTGTTCGACGGCGACATCTCGTCCGAGCGAATCGACGAGGTCGAGGCGCCGCCCGGCGCCGACGAGGCCACCGTCGCCGTGATCGTCGAGGGCGACTCGATGTATCCGCGTTATCTTGAGCGCGAGACGATCTACTATCGCCGGGCCGATGCCACCGGCGACCCGGCCAGCCTGATCGGCCGCGAGGTTGTGGTCCGACTCGCCGACGGCCGCACCTTCGTCAAGGTGCTGCGCCGCGGCTCCAGCCCCGGCTACTTCACGCTCGACAGCTACAACGCCTCGTCGATGGAGGATGTCGTGATCGAGTGGGCCGTGCCGGTGAAATGGGTCAGGCGGGACTGACGGCCTCGCGAGGGGGACTTCGGATCATCCGGGGAAAGGCCGGTCCTCACGCCGCAGGACCCGCCGCGCCTCCCAGCGCAGCCGGGCCCAGCGATAGGCGTCGAGGATCGCCAGCGCCTGGACGAACAGGCCGCCGGCGAGGCGGCCGGCCGGTGACGCTGCGGGCGGCGCCAGATGGAGGCTGATCCAGCCGAACACCAGCACGAAGCAGGCGAAGGTCAGCGCCCGCTGCGGCATCCGCAACAGCAGATGGCCGACGCCCGGCAGCGCGGCGGCGGTCGCGAGCACCAGCCATGGATGCGGCAGCGCCTCCCCCGCGGCCGGGTCACGGTACTCGCTGGGTCGCCTCATGCCCGCAGCGCCTGCCTTTCGGGCGCCGCGGGCCTCAAGGCCCCGTCCAGCGCGTGCAGCCGGTCGAGCCAGTGCCCGAGCCGGCCCGGGTCGAGGCGGCCGGCGGCGAAGCGGGCTTGGCGGAACAGCAGATAGCCGCCGCGGTCGCCCTCATCCGCCTGCCACACCAGACGCAGGAAGCCCGGGGCGATCAGGACCTCCTTCAGCAGCGGGTCGCGCAGCAGCTCGGCGATCGCCTCCAGCGCCGCGCCGCCCGGCAGCGCGCCCGGGTCGTCGCATTTCACCACGGCCTCCCCCGGCCAGCCGGGCGGCGGGTCGATCCGGTGCGGCAGCCCGGCGGAGGGGGAGTAGAACTCGACGCCGAGCGGCCGCGTCAGCACGTCCAGCGTGCCGCGCGCGCCGGTCGGCCCGTCCAGCCGCATCGCCAGCCACAGCGACGGCAGCTTGCGCGGCGTCAGCGCCTCGACGAAGGGCAGCAGCGCGATCCTCCGGCCGCGATGGCGGCCGCGCAGCGTCGGATAGGCGCCGCCGCCGCGGATGACGGTGCCGCGCTGGAACAGCGGGCGGCAGTCGTCGAGGAAGCGGTCGCGTTGCCGGCGGGCGGCCGCCTGGTCGCGGCGCCAGGCCAGCCAGAGCGCCAGCAGGCCCAGCAGGGCGGTGGCGGGCGGGATGAGGTCCACGGCGCTCAATAGCCCTTCGGCCGCGGCCAGGGCATGGTGAACTGGTCGCCACGGCGGACGAACCTGTAGCGGTGGAAGGCGAACCAGGCCGAGGCGACGATATAGAACACCAGCATGGCCGCCAGCTGCGTGCCGTAGCCGAGGAAGATCGCGACATAGGTCGTCGCGCACAGCACCAGCAGCAGCACCGCCGGCAGCGGGTGGAGCGGATGGATGTAGCCGCGGGTGATGCTGCCCAACGGCCATTTCCTGCGGAACAGGATCATGTTGATCGGCATGAAGGTGTAGCCGAGCAGCCCGGACAGGATCGAGAAGGTGACGACCTGGTCGAGCGGCACGACATAGGCGAAGGCCACCGCGATCGGCACCAGGAACAGGATCGAGCGGTAGGGCGTGCGGTACCGCGGATGCACCGCGCCGAACCAGGAGGGCAGATAGCGGTCGCGGCCCATCGAGAACCAGGCGCGCGAGGCGTCGTTGATGCAGCCATTGGCCGAGGCGACGGCGGCGCACAGGGTGCCGACGAACAGCATCACCTCGAGCCAGGCATTGCCCGTCGCCAGCGCCGCGTCGTAGAGCGGCGTGATCGCTCGCCCCAGATACTCCCAGGGCAAGAGGCCGGTGCAGACATACCAGGTCAGGGTCGCGGCGATCAGCAGCGTGATCATGCCGCTCATCGTGCCGTAGGGCAGCGAGCGTGCGGGCGACCGCACCTCCTCCGCCGCCTGGCAGGTGCCTTCGATGCCGAGATAGAACCAGATGCCGAAATGCATCGCCGCCAGGACGCCGAGCCAGCCATAGGGCAGTTCGGTCAGCAGATCCTGGTGCCGCATCATGCCGCCGGCCTGCCAGGGTGCCGAGGCGAAGAAGAACAGCAGGATCGACAGGAAGGCCGCGGCGGTGATGACGAAGTTCACCGTCAGGGTCATGAACACGCCGCGATAGTTCAGCCAGGCCAGGACGGCGACGGTCAGCAGCACGAAGGGCTCGCGCTGCAGCACGTGGCCGGACTGCGCCGCCACGCTGGCCAGCAGGTCGCCGACCACCAGCGCGTCGCCGGCCTCCAGCATGGTGTAGGCCATCACCAGATACAGCCCGACATTGAACGCCATCAGCGGGCCGATGATGTGCTTGGCCTGGGCGTATTGCCCGCCCGCCGCCGCGACGGTCGAGGTGACCTCGGAATCGATCATGGCGACGCAGGTGTAGAGAATGCCGATCACCCAGCAGGCGATCAGCGCCCCGATGGCGCCGCCCTTGCCGACGGCGAAGTTCCAGCCCATGAACTCGCCGACCAGCACGATGCCGACGCCGAGCGCCCAGACATGGCCGGGGCCGAGCACGCGCAGCAGGCTGATCTTGCGGGTGTCGGCGGCGGTGTCCGGCACGCTGGTCATTCGATTTCGCCTTCGCGGGATGAGGTCAGCAGGTCCTCGTCGTAGCTGCGGTCGACCCGCAGCATGTCGGCCAGCAGCCACAGCAGGATCGCGGCCGACAGCGCCCAGGCGGCGTATTCCGCCAGGCTCCAGAAGCTCATGGTGCGCCCTCCCCTTCATCCTCGCCGAAGCGCTCGGCGATGACGTCCCGGTACTCCTTGCCGGAGAGGCGCAGGACGAAGCCGAAATAGGCGACCAGCAGGGCGGCGGTCAGGCCGAAAGCCAGCGGGTCGATCGAATAGTCGAAGCGGGTCAGGATTGCCGGCGCCGCCGTCTCCGGCGTCATGCCCAGGCTTTCCCAGGCCTGCTGCATCGCCGGCGTCTGGCCCAGATCCTGCCAAGTCGGGTCCGCCAGCGGCCGGGTCACGGTGCCGGCGCCGGTCAGGCCCAGGAATGCCGGGGCCCAGAGCGTGCCGAACACCAGCGCCAGGATGACGACGACGTCGATGACCTGGCCGGCCCGGCCCTGCTCAGGCGGATGGTACGGTCGGCGCGGCATAGGCTTCGCTCCCGGAAGCGCGGTCGGATCCGCGGGCTGCGTCGAGGTGGCGGAGATCGAGGCTGTAGATGGCCTCCTTGTCCTCGGCGTAGTGCCGCACCAGCGCCGAGATCGAGGCGCTGTTGAGGATCAGCACGCCGCCGCCCGCCACGGCCAGCAGCAGGCGGACCGGACCGTCGACCAGCGGCCAGATGGTGAGGAAGACGAACAGGATGGCGGCCCACAGGACGATGACGAACGCGACGGCGCCGCGGCAATCGGCGCGGAACATGGCTTCGATCCGAGGATCGGAGTTCGGCATGGACGGCCTCGCCCGTACGAAAATGGGGAAGTGGGCGCCGCGCCGGCGTGCCGGGCGGCGCCCGCGGTTGCTAGCGGCCGTGCGGCTGCCGGATCATCGGGTAATAGACGGGTGAGTTCCCGACCTGGACCTCGTCCACGACCCTCCATCCGAGGCTCTGGTACAGGCGCGCCGACCCGACCGTCGTTGCCTCCAGATACGAGACCCATTCCGCCCGGTCGGGACGTTGCAGCGCGTAGCGGAACAGCGACGTGCCCAGCCCCTGCCTCTGGAAATACGGGTCCACCGCGATGACCGAGACGTAGAAATACTCCGGCGGATGATACTGGTAGAAGCGATCGAACAGCTTGCGGACACTGTCGCGATTGGCCGGCAGCGTCGTCTTCACCAGAAAGTCGACCAGCTCGTGGTGATCGCCATGCTCGTCCGGCGTTTGCCACAGGATCGTGCCCTTGACCCCGTCCGGGATGTAGGCGCCGCTGCCATGCTTGTACGGCTCGCCGCAATACGCCCTGACGAAGCCCTCGAAATGCTCAAGATAGCGCTCCGGCTCCGGATAGATGAAGCGCAGAAGAGGACAGGTCGCGAAGCCGAGCTTCAAGGCAGAATTGCATCGGTCCTCGACCGAAATGGAAACATTGTCAATCGACTCGGTGCCGCTGAACGCATCCACGACGAAGCTCCTTTGATATCATTGCGCGAAAGACTTTGCTGTTCCGGCTGGAACGACAGTCATCGGATGGCGGATCCGGTGCCGAGGCGCTTCTTCGGGGAGCGCTCTGCCTGGCGTCCCAGCCTCGGATCGGCGCAACAGGCGTGATGACGCCGGCAATTCTTCACCTGATTCATATACAGAGAATGTGGATTAAGTTGCGATTCGACTGTCTTCAATCATCTAATTCTTCGGAAGAAACAGAGTCAACGAATCTTGATTCCAAGAAAATGCGATCAATTTACTTTAATGTATTGAGCATGCTGTCAGCTTGGATTTATGCAATTTTCTCTGAATGTGAAGGCCAATCGCGGCGACACGATCGCAACGGCGAATGGTTGATGTCGGGAAGGCGAGCGTCGGTCGCGGGCAGCACGGGCTCCGCGAACCCGCCCGAACCGCGGTCCGATCAGATCGGATATGGGAAGATGGCGACCCCGGCTGGACTCGAACCAGCGACCGTCCGCTTAGAAGGCGGAGCGAAGGTGAGCAGAATCAAGGGGCGCTCCAACAATTCCACCGGAAATGCCCATCAGCAAACCATTGATTCCGGGACGACTTTTCGGGCAGTTGGAACGCCATGCGTGCCTTGATCCTGCTTCTTCTCGCCCTCTCCTCCCCCGCCCTCGCCGCGGTTGAAGTGGTCGACGGCGACACCATCCGCGTCGACGGCCAGCGGGTCCGGCTGTGGGGCTATGACGCGCCCGAACGCCGGCAGATGTGCATGATCAACGGCGTGGAGCGTGCAATCGGCAATGAAGCGACCGAAGGGCTAAAGGCGATCCTGGCCGGCGGCGAACTCCGCTGCGTGACCAAGGATCGTGATCGCTATGGCCGGACCGTTGCCGAATGCTGGGCCGGGCAGCAGAGCATCGGCGACGCGATGGTGCGGTCTGGATGGGCTTGGGCATTGCCGCGGTATAGCAAGGATCGGTTCCTGCCGGCGCAGGAGGCGGCCGAGCGCGCCGGCCGCGGCGTCTGGGCCGGGCACGCCAGCTGCGAGGCACCGGCCCGTTTCCGGCAGGAGCATCGGCAATAGAAGCAGGCGTCGATCAGCTAGTTGATCGGCGCGACGGCTACCCCTCCAGCGTCCGCGCAAGCTTGGGCGGGCTTGGCGAGCGTCAGGGAGCCGACACGGCAGATGACGGCCCCCGAGGTGGCCACGGGTTTGCCTGGATCGATCTGCCGAGCAACGGCCGGGGATGCCGCGAGAATCGGACCGGCCTGCGGCTCCAGGGTCATAGTAAGCGTGGGCTCATACTTGTTCAGGGCGCCGGTGGCGTAGTCGATCAATCCGAAGTCGAGCGTCAGCGCTCCGGCAACTCCCCACCCGCTGGCAGAGGAGACTAGCGTCACGGTCTTGTCGCGGTAGCCTGGCGCCTTGCAGGTGAACAGGATGTCGTTGCGGCTCTTGTCCACCTTGTAGATGTGCGAAACAGGGTCATAGGTCCCGGTCGGGCTGCCCTTTCGGGCGCCGCTGCATGAGGCCACCGCCGGCGTGACATCCACCCGGATCTCTTGGCTCGTACCCTCAGTGATCGATGCGCAGCCGGACAGGCCAAGGGCTGCAATGGCAGCCGCCGAAAATCGCTTCATCGAAAGAGTTCCTAAAATGCGGTCGAACTTCTTCGAGAAAAGCAACCCGCAACGAAAAGCGCAAGGGGTGAAAATACCCGCCTATTCAGACCGTCGAGGCACATTACCCGCGGCCGAACCTCCGGTTCAGAGCCGCCAGGTCCGCCCGCGGCGGCAGGTTGCCGGGAAATCGGACAGCCTTCACTAGGTCGTCCACCTCTTCATCGAGGCTCTGGGCGCCGTCGCCGACGGCCGACTCGGGCGGGAACTCGCCCAGCGACTCACGCACGCGCCCGAGAAGGCTCCAGACCTCTTCCTCGTTGAGCATTGCTCCGGACATCGGCGCCTCCCATCGATGCTCGACCCGGGCCCACATTTTGTGCCCACACCCGATGCTACACCCAATCAATAGAATTTTATGAATCGATTCGACTCCGCGCCCTCCAAGGGCTAGAACATTTAGAGAACACGAACCGATCGAGGTGCGAGATATGGACTTGCTCCCACCGGTGGTCGCCAATGCGCTGAGAGGCCGCGCGCTCGACGCGGAGTGCCGAAATCTCGGGCTCGAATGCCTGAAGCTCATGGGCGACCGGATGCTCCTGGCGAAGGGCCAGGACCCGGAAGGTGATATCGACCCGCGCTACGCCCAGCCGCTCGGCGCCAATGAGCGAGCGACGATCTGGCAGGCTGCCCGCTGGATCAACGAGGGGGTCGACAGCCGGCAGCCGGCCAAGTTGCAGGAGGCCCTGACCGCGCTGCATGGGATGGCTCGGGCCGGCAGCCAACCAATCGACGTGGCCGCCGTCCCAGCGGAGGCACTGAGCTGCATGGATGAGGACCTATGGGAAGAGGTGCAGGCGTTCTGCATCGTCTTCGGAGCGCGCCTGTCCACGGGAACCTGAGCCATGTCCTATCAGGAGTTTCTGACCGGTCTGAAGTGGTCCATCTCGTTGGCCCTTCGCGGCCATGGGGTCGGACACCCGAGCCGCCGATCGCGGGGGCTGGATGAAGGCAAGGCGTCACTTCTCGCCTCAGCCGCCATCGAACAGCTTCGGGTGAGCGGCTACGTGCTTGGCCACCGTGAGCACCCGGTCGCGACATGGGTGAACGGCGGCCCCGACATCGCGGTCACCCCTCGCGAGAAGACGCCACCTCAGCCGACCGACTGGATGCTGCCCAGCTGCGCGAAGAAGGATTGAATCCATGCCGCGCGATCTGGAGACTAAGATCATCGACGCGGGAATCGAGGACGATATCCGTCGCAATGAGCTGCGGTGGGAGGCCCTGCACCTTGGCCTGCGTGAGGATGAAATCCGCAACCTGCTGGCCCAAGGGCTGGCGGTCGCTGAGCGGCACCTGGAGGCCCTGCGCATTGCCGGCCCTTACTGACACTAGAGCCGCTGCGGTCAAGGCTCGTTGCTTTTAAAAGGAGGCGCAATGTCTCGACGTTGACGAGCAGACGAGAATTACAAGCAAAACGGTGCATTTATTTAATTAATCAAGGAGCAATCATGGCAACAATTCATGGATCTACATCCAGCGACTTCTTTCATCCAGCAGGTGATGGCCTTGTCGCCCCTCCAGGTTATAACGATATTACCTATGGCCCAGGAGATGACATTTGGGGATTTACTGGCAACGACATATTCGTGGGGTCGGATATCAGAGCCTCTTACCATGGCGACGAAGATGGTGTTGAGACCGTTGATTACTCTCGCTGGACAAGCGCCATTATAATGGATGGAGGCGTTGTCAAGGACGCCGCCTCTGGTACCACAATGGCATATTACGATCCCATGTATCCGTCTGGTATAAAGCATCTTTCTGGAACTGCGTTCGCGGACACCATTGTTGCCAGAACTATTGAAAATTGGCCGTACCCATCCCCTCTATCCCTTCTCCAGGGGAATGGCGGAGACGACACATTAGTCGGCGCCAACAGAGGCGAGACGCTCGACGGCGGCTTGGGAGCCGACACGGCCGGCTATTGGTACTCACCTGCAGGTGTCACCGTCGATCTTGGCTTGAGCGGTCGGCAAATCTCGGGCGGCGAGGCCAATTACGACCTCCTGATCAGCATCGAGAACCTGGCCGGATCCGACTACAACGATCTCCTGCTCGGAGCCGATGGCGCCAACCAGCTGTCCGGACGGGACGGGAACGACACTCTGTATGGCCGGGAGGGATCCGATACCCTGCACGGAGATAGCGGCGACGACATCCTGGTTGGCGGAATCGGTGCGGATGTGCTCGACGGCGGTACAGGCATCGATACCGCGTCCTTCGCTGGATCCACGTCGGGCGTGACCATCAATCTGCAGACCGGCGTCGGCCTCGGCGGTGAAGCCCAAGGCGACGTACTGATCGCCATCGAACAGTTGAATGGATCGGGCTTCGCCGACACCCTGACCGGCGACACCGGCGCCAATCGGCTTTTGGGCAATGGTGGCGATGACGTCCTCACCGGCGGGACCGGGGCCGACACGCTGAAGGGGGGCGCCGGCAACGACAGCTTCGTCTACACCGCCGTGGGCGACAGCACCGTGGCCGCGGCCGGCCGCGATACGATCGAGGACTTCTCGACGGGCGACCACATCGACCTGTCCGCGATCGACGCCAACGGCTCCGGCGGCGCCTTCACCTACGGCACCGGCGCATTCACCGGCGTGGCGGGCGAGCTGCGGGTGGTGGCGCTGGCCAATGGCTACCAGACGGTCTATGGCGACACGAACGGGGACAAGAACCCGGACATCGCCATCATCGTCCTCTCGGATCACGCGCTGACCGCCAGCGATTTCGTGCTGTAACCCAGCGACCGGTTAGCCGCCGGCCCGCCGCGAAGGCAGGTCGGCGGGCCGTTTCCCTGTTAGGGCGCACTACCCGGATATGAGAAACGCATTTGCCTCCTGCCGTAGGAAGGCGGCCCTGTCGGCCGAGCCGCCCAGGAGGCGATCGACGCCGCGGTCCAGCCGCAGAGCGGGTCGTAGGCGAGACGCACCGCAGACGCTACAATCTCTCCCAGCGGACCGGCCATAAATGCCGGCCGCAGGAGACGCGCATGCCAGACGCTACGTCTGCAGAGCGGCCGCCGCGGCGCGCGGTACAGTATCTGAGGATGTCATCCGAGCACCAGCGCTATTCCCTGGAGCGCCAGGCCGCCGTGATCGCCGCCTATGCGGGTGCCCGCGGCTTCGAGATCGTCCGGACCTATGCCGACCCGGGGAAGAGCGGCCTGTCGCTGAAGGGCCGCAAGGCCCTGCAGCGGCTCCTTGCCGACACGCTGAAGGCCGACCGCGACTTCAACACCATCCTGGTGCTGGATGTGAGCCGCTGGGGGCGGTTCCAAGATCCGGACCAGGCCGCGCATTACGAGTTCATCTGCAAGCAGGTGGGCGTACAGGTCGCCTATTGCAGCGAGCCGTTCGAGAACGACGGCTCGCTGGCCAGCTCGGTCATCAAGGTCATCAAGCGGCTGATGGCCGGTGAGTTCAGCCGAGACCTGTCGGCGAGGCTCATGACGGCTCACCTCCGCCATGCGCAGCAGGGGTTCATCCAGGGCCAGAGCGCACCGTTCGGCATCCGCCGACAGCTCGTCGGCCATGACGGCCGGCCCAAGCAGATCCTGCTGCCCGGGCAGCGGAAGGCGCTGCAAGGCGATCGGGTCCAATGGATCCTCGGACCACGCTCCGAAATCGAGATCGTGCGGAAGATCTTCGACCTCTATGTCAACAAGAAGCTGTCCATGTTGGAAATCGCGCGCAGGCTGTCCACCATGCCGCAGTCAAGCATGTTCACGTGGAGCGATCATCGGCTGAGGACCATACTGTCGAACGAGATCTATATCGGCAACTATATCTATAATCGGACTGACAACAAGTTGCAGGGCAAGACCGTCAAAAACGATCCTTCCGCCTGGATCAGGAAAGCCATCGTTCCCGGCATCGTGCCGAAGCATCAGTTCGCCAAGGCACAGGAGATCCGCGCGCGCGCACATTTCATGCGACACACCTATTCCGACAATGACTTGAAGAAGATCCTGAGGGCGATCCTTGCCAAAAGGGGAGAGCTCTCCCACACGATCCTGCTGGAAGAACCGGATGCGCCCCATCCGGGGACCTTTGCCGCCCGGTTCGGCTCGATGGAGTTGGCGTTCCTGTCGATCGGCTATGTCCGGAACCACTTCAAGCGCGACGCGAACGGCAACCTGTGGACGGACGAGGCCATGCTCGAGGGGTTGCGCAGGCTCTACCGGCGGGACGGATATGTCTCCAAGGAATCGGTGACGAAATGCCCGGACCTCCCATCCTACGTCGCTTATTCCAAGCGCTTCGGATCGGTGAGGCTGGCCTCGGCCCGCGCCGGGATCCCCTCGCTGACGCCCCATCAGATTGGCATGATTGCCGCCTCCAGATCCCGCGCGATCAAGGAAGGCAAGCCGTGCCTCTCCTTCGGTGCCGATGGCCGGCGGATCTGGAAGCACTTCTCGTCCGAGCAACTGGTGCAACTGCTTGGCCAACTCCTGGACCGATATGCCTACTTGTCCGCAGAGTTGATCGACGCTTCCCCGGATCTGCCGTCACACGCCACGATCGCAAATCGCTTCGGCTCGCTGCCGAAGGCGTATGAAGCCGTGGGCTGGAAGGGGACACGATCCGAGATCGTGACCGAATCCCATAAGCGCAGGACGCCCGGTCAGCGCCAACCGCAGCGCCTCTGCCCGTAGTCGACGATCGGCACCAACCAGTCGCTACTGTGAGCATCCGGGCTGCACGGCCTGGGGCGCTTTCGGCACGCTAGGCCCGTGCGGAGAGACCGTCTGGCACTACCAGCAGTATGACCCGCTTGGTGGGAAGGGGAGCGATGGACGCAGCCATTCAGGACGAGCGTTCCAGGCTAGAACTGCCCCACCTCCTTAATAGCCACCAGAGACGACGATCTCGCCCTGACGTCAGGATCCTTATCATAGACCTCCGATATCCACTTTCGGACGCCGTCGCAGATGTCGGCGCAAAACATGTCGACCTGCAACTGCAGCGTATCATCGATCATGTTGCAATGCATTGTGAACCCCGGGCGCGGCGCGACTAGTACAAATCTTTCAAGTATTCTTCGTGCCCTCTGATCAAGTATCACATCAGTGCCCGCGTGGAGGTAAGCACATCGAAGTGCATAAAAGTCATCACCAGTCAAGAATACCGCCCTACCTCCGTACGCTCCAGCGCTATATGAGTATTTATCGCTCATAAAATCGTCAAACCAGGCTGCAAAGTTTTTGTGCCCTGATTTTTCCTCAAGTCCGATACATATATCCGGCAGCGTGAGTGCAAGAGCCAAGGCTGCATACCAATTTTTAGATGCCAAAGCTTGCTGCACAGCAGAAATGAACCTGTCCATCAATGCCTCCTATCCAAAGGCATCAATCATACTCGCGCGATCCGAAATGGCTAGGCGGGAGAGAATGGAGGATGTGACACCATATGCGTGGGCGCGACTTTCCACCCGCACACCTTGGCGCCGTTGTCCTGCAGCGCCAAGGTCCAGTCGACCTCGTCCTGCGTCATCGCCTCGACCGTGGCAGGGCTGACCGGTGGCGGGCCGCCCGTCAAGACGCAGAAGTCATGGACGACGCGCGGCTGCCCGCTGGCGCAGCAGCTCACGGCGAGCAGCAGGGGTAAGATGGCGAAGCGCTTCATCGGTCTTGACCTTGGTGGCGAGGGTGTTGAGCGCGTCGATCGAGGCCTGGGCCGCCTGGGCCGCGCGCTCGTCGTGGGCACCGGCGGCACGGATCAGGCGATAGCCGACCAAGGCCGCAGCGATGCCGAGCAGGATGCCCAGGGCCCAGCGGCCGGCGGCGGTGCCCAGAAGCTGGCTGGCGACCCAGGTCATTTCCGCCTCAGCACCAGCCAGGCGATGAGGCCGACCGCAGCGACGACACCGGCGACGATCAGCACCATCGGCGGCAGGCTCGCGACTTGCTGCACGACCGGCAAGGCTGGGGCGACCTGCTGCACGATGTCGACGGCCGCGGCAACCGTCACGGTGCCGCCGGCGGCCACCGCGACGGTCGTCTTGGCCCGGTCGGCCGCCTTGCTGACCACCGCCCGGCTCGGCGCCGCGATGCCGGCCCGCACCAGACCGTCGTCGATCTGCGCCTGGCCGTAGACGCAGCGCCCGTTCTCATGGGTGATGATGGCCTTCACCACCGGCGCCAGGTGGGCGTAGCTGTGCAGGTCCAGCAGCGTGTCCGGCCCGAAGCCTGTCAGCTCGGCGACATGGTCGACATAGGCCGACGTGTCGTTCGAAGTCTCGGCCGAGGGCGCCCACCGGCCGATGATACCGCGGAGGGTCCGCAGGCCGTGCCGGTCCTGATAGGCCACCAGCAGCACGGCCAGGGCGCGGATGCCGAACTCGACCTGATAGAAGACGTCGAACCGGCCGCCATTCTGGCGGGCCTCGGCGGTCTGCCGGTAGTCGGCATCTGACAGGCGCCCCTGCCACTTGTTCGCCGCGCTCCGCTCAATGTTGCCGGGGTTGTTGTTCCGCTCGCCGCGAGTGGGTCTAGCCATGTCGGTCTCCTGAAATGCGAAAGCCCCGCGCGATGGCGGGGCCGGTTGACGGATTGGGCTGCCGCGAGGCCGCGGCAGGCGGTAGGATCCCCTCGAGCATCGAGGGGGGAATCAGATGAGCGCGCTGTTGAGGATCGGGGCTGCCACGCTGCTGGTGGGGCTGTCGGGATGCTCCGGCGATTGGGGCCCTGCCCCGCCTCCGAAACCCAAGCAACCCTCCGTCGTTGACCGCGCCGCGGAGCCCCTGGTGAAGGACCTTGGCGGCAGGATCGGTCCGCAAGGCGGCATCGTTTTCGGGGGTCAGCCGCCGAAGTAGAGGGTCAGGAAAGGTCCTGGCGCGCGATCCATCGGTAGAAGACGACCTCCACCACCTGCGGGCCCAGGTAACCCAGCGTCGCCGCCAGGCCCCATCGCACCGTTTCGGCCGCGCCCAGCCAGTCGCCGAGGGCCCCGCCCATGATTCCCAGGCCGAGCACGCTCGGCAGCTCGAAGGACAGCCGCCGGAGCGAGAACGGCTTGCCGGTCGCCGCGCGCTGGGCGTGGCGCATCACCACACCTACGCCAGCCGAGATGACCGGACCGATCAGCGTGAGCACGAGCGATACCGTCCCGGGCGCGGGCGGCTGAGCGTCTGGCATGATGTTCTCTCCGCTATTGAAATGGGGCCACGCGAGGCAGGCGCGATGCTGCCCGACGTCGGCATTGCGATGCGCGCCCCCGCCTACCGCCGATACTTCCGGCGGCGCCGATCGAGGATCGCAGCGGTTCTGACCGTCCACGATGTCCAGCGGGCCGGATCATTCCGCCGGGAACGGTTGTTAGAGCATGGCAGCCGCCGACACCGGCATTGGCCGCACGCGCCAGGCTGCGATCGGTCGTCTGCTCTGGGCGCTTCAGGCGACGCGGTGCCGCCTGGTGTCAATCAGCCTCCGCGCCGCCTGCGTCAGCGGAACCTCTATGATTCGGTGAGCAATAAAGCCAGCCGCGATCGACGCCAGAAATGCAGCCAGTATGAACAAGGGCGGTGAGGCAAACCCGAGCCTCTGCCAGATGACGAACAGCAGCGTGATCGTGAAGGTGTGGCTTAGATATAGCGAGTAGGAAGCGTCGCCGAGGCGCTCCAGGAAACTGCTTATCCTGCCGCCTGCTGGCGACAGACCAAGGGCGGCGTAGACCATTAGGGAGGCCGGCACCCCCCAAAGAAGGAATCGAGCACTCCAGGCTGGACTCCATGGCCCTGCCGTTGAGAGCCAGATGACCAATCCTAAGGCTAGCGCCACAATGCTTGCAGCCGGACGCGGCCGCCCCCACCTCTCGACGGCCAGATAGAGGGCCATTCCACTTACGAATGCGAAGACGATAGTATTCCCAAAAAATGCGCCGAAGACAGGCCCAACATCAGCCATAACAGCCACCGCAAATAGACCAGAGAAAATAGCTATCATTGCAAGTGTTTTCTGCCATGCCGGCAGCCGCATCAGGAATGAGAATATTAAATAATAGAACATCTCATAATTTAGAGTCCAACCCACACCTAGTATCGGTTGAATATCACCCCCCGGTCGTTCGAACGGGATAAATAATAGAGATTTTGCAATAGCATCAACATTAATATCGACTGCCCTCAAAAGAGATGGGAGGGCCAATCCAGTCAAAACTAGAACCATCGTATAAAACCAGTAGTTTGGAGCTATTCTCGTAATTCGATCAATTAGAAAATCAATGCCGCCAGCATGTCGGCCAACACTAACCAGCATCATGATAAAGCCGCTGATAACAAAGAATATATCGACACCTATTCCAAGAAAGAGCCCAGATCGAGCCATCATTTCATCCGGCGGCCCTACTCTGCTATAGTATACAAAAATGCAGTGCAGCATGACAATAAAGCTTGCAGCAATGCCACGCAGTATTTGGATGCCGTGTATTTTACTCAAAGGAAACACCATGGAGTAATGCGAGCACGCTAATGTGTGACACTCTGCCATAGGCGCAGGAAATCAATCCATAACAGTTTCGGGTCAGGGCATCGGGTGATCGATAGGCAGTTCCCGCGAGTCAGCCGCCAACACCGACCACCGGTCCTGCTGGCCCTCTCCCGGCCGTCGGCTCGCTCAGCAATCCGGCAGTGGATGGCGCCAGCATCAAGGCTTTCAATCCGCCGGCGGCCGGGCGAAGATCGCGCGATTCAGAATGGACTATTGCCGATGGCCCAGCTTTCGAACTTCAGCCTGATCAACTCGCGAACGGTGACCCCGCTCAACGCGATCTTCGTGGCCTGTCTGGTTTGGGCGATTTTCTACCTGTTGGCGCCGATCAAGCTATACGTCGCGGCCTCAGGCTATCCCTACATCCTGCTGGGTGCTTGCTTCGTCGGCATGCTGCTCGGATTGACCCTCTTCGAGCCTCGTCACCGGCCTGCAGTGGTTGTCGATCGGGACGAGGCCACCCGTAGCCTTCGCAGGATCTACGAAGCCGCCTTCATGCTGGCGGCGCTCGGAATTGCCCTCCGGCTGGCTGACTGGATCTTCATTCGCGGCCTGACCATCGACACCGAGTTCATGCAGAATCGGGAGAAGATCGAAAGCGCGGGGTCCAACGCGATCTCGATGCTGTCCAGCGTGCTGGTTCCGTTGTGCCTTGTTCCCTACATGATGCACGCCGTCGGCAAGAGGAACGGCCTGCAGGTCGGGTCAGCGTGGAAGAGCATCGGCCTCGCCTGCCTTTGGCCCCTGCTCACAATCGTGATCGGCTCCCGCTCCAGCATGTTCATGAGCCTGGGAATGCTGATCCTGTCCAGGCTGATCATATTCCGCCGTACCTCCAAGACGGTGCTGGCCTTCTGCGCTGCGCTAGCCGTTGGGCTGGTCTACGTCGGTGGCCTGCTGTTCATTGCCCGGCTTGAGGACATTGGCCTGCGCGTCGAGAACGTGATCAGGCTGTCCGCCTTCACTCATCTGGCGCCTGTCACCCAGGAATACTTCAACATTCGATCCAATCTATCGATCTGGGGTCGCGACACACTTTTTATCATTACGACGTTCATTCAATATTATCTACACGGCGTCCCAGAATTCACATATCTCGTAGAGCATTACGATAAAGGAATGCAGCTCGGCACCTATACATTTACTGTTTTTGCACGGCTGGCATACACGCTCTGGGGAATCCCCTTCGACGGCAATGCAGCTCTCTCGCTGCCACCTCGTTCAGGGATCTACACCACACTGTTCGGGCCGCTCTACATTGACTTTGGCCCCTTCGTCCCGGTTTTCTGCGTAGCGTTTGGCGCAATGATTTCATGGACTCGCCGCAAAGTCCTGCTCGGCGAGGTCGCCGCCCTGCCCCTCTATATCTGCTTCCTGATGCAGGCCGGCTCAGCCATCGTGATCAACGCTATCCAGAGCGCCTACGGCATTTTCTACAACGTCGCCTTCATCGCGCTGTGGATCATCGTCGTGATCAATCGCCGCCGGCCCATCATGGCACCCCGGCCGGCCGAAGCCTAGCTACACCGCCATCGCGGTCACGAACCCTGGCCGCTTGTCCGGTCACGATCGAACGCGGCGGTACATCCTTGCTGACGACGGCGCCGGCCCCGATGATCGAGCCGGCTCCGATCGTCACGCCGCCGAGGACAATGGCATCAGCGCCGATCCAGACGCCCTCGCCGATGGTGATCGGCTTGTGCTGATGCGGATATGGCAGCGGCGCCGAGAAGTCGAGGCCGGCGGTCTCGATATAGACGCCTTTGGAGAGATGGACGTGGTCGTCCAAGGTCACCTGAGACGCGGCGCCGATCGTGCATTTAGGCCCGATGATGACCCCATGCCCCAGGGTCACCCGCTCCGGGAACTTTACCTCGGCCGACCAGTGGCAGAAGCAGTCTCGGGCGGACGGGAACAGCGCCGCCGTACGCGCGGCGCTGGCCAGGCGCCCCACCATACCGCCAGCCTTCATGGTCATCAGGCTGGCGGCGCGGATCGGGGCGGAGCGGAGGAGCGATTTCAGAAGGCTCAATTTGTGCTATCCCTTCAGCCGCGACCGCGCCTTCGCCCGGCCGCTGAAATGGATAGAGTATGAGCATATTCGCCGGCCTTTTCCTCATCGCATTTTCAGCCTGCGCGGCCTACATCACGAACCGGCACGGCTGGCTCCGGACCGCTCCGATCGAAGACCCTGACGAGGAATTCAACTCCCGGCAGTGGTGAAGAGACGTCGGCCTTAGGTCCCGTCGAACGTATTCGCCACCCAGGCCGCCACCACCTCGGCATACTGGTGCAGACCGGCTGGCGTCGGGTGCAGCATGTCGCCGTTGTCGAGGGTCTGCATGCCGGTGTCGGCATCGGTCGACACCACCACCTCGCTGCCGGCGAACGCCGTCACTTGGTTAATGTGCGCCCAGATGGGCAAGACCTTGACGTTCGGGTTGGCCAGCGTCCGCTTGTATTTTAGGAGCTTACGAATCGCGAGCCCATAGCTATCGTTCCAGCGGGAGTCGGCAGCCGCCATGCGCGGCAGTGTCGGCAGGGCGATGGCAACCTTGACGCCCGGCACCGCCGCCAGGATCGACGGGACCATGATCGAGATGCCCTTGTCGATCCAGTCCGCCGCAGTGGCGGGGTCGTAGCTCCCGATGTCGTTGGTCCCGAGGCAGATCCAGACATGCGTCGGCGCCGTGATGCCGGTGCCGGCCAGGTAGTAGGCGTAATCGAAGATCCGACCGTTATAGACGGAACCGGCCGGGTCGCTGCCGGTCGCCGCCCGAGTCCAGGGGTCCGCCAGCATCTTGGTCGCGTTGTCGGATGCCAGATAGGTGGCGAAGGAGGCGACCGGCGTCAGGTAGCCGGTACGCGCCCGGATGTGGTCGGTGATGGTCGAGCCCGGCCGGCCCTCGTTCAGGCCAATCGTGCCGGACATGGTCACAGTCATGCCGCGGGCCTGGAGGACCGACTGGACGTAGCTGGAGATGGTCTGCGACATGATGCTGTCGCCGATGCCCTGCACGCGCACCGTACCGGTGCCGGAGGCCGCGGCCTTGTGAACCGTGATGTTCGCCGATCGGTAAGACCGCCCCAGGCCGGCGCCGCCCGCGGCATCGCTGTACCGGTGCGACCAGATGTTGGCGACCGCACCCATCTCGACCGGGTCGATGACGAAGCTGCCGGCCTCCTTGGTCTGCTCGTAGGGCTTGGCCGCCAGATCGGCGACATTCGGGTTCGGCGCGATCAGCGTGGTCAGCACGCCTTTCCGCTCGGTCCGCTTCTCGAAGATGTTGTCGATGTGCAGCGACTGCTTGCGGCCCAGGATCAGCCACAGATCGTCACCGTAGAGGATCGACGGCACCGGATCGCTGACGGTCGCGGCGGCCTCCAGATTGGAGATCCGGATGCCGTTCGCCGGTGTGGTCGGGAAGTCGTTGCGCTCGACCCACTGCGCGCCCTGCCCGAACGCAAACTGCACGCCGGCGACGCGGACTTCCGTCGCGCCGGCGGAGAGGCCGGTGCCCAGCAGGACATAGGTGTATTCGCCGGCCGCCGGGTTGTTGGCCTGCCAGTCCGGCACGGCAGACGCCACGCTGTAGATCGCTGCCCGAGCGGAGATCGTCTTCTCCAGCACCAGCGGGATGCTCTGGAAGGTCGTACCGTTCGCCTTACCGAAGCGGATGGTCGGCGCCCCAAAGGTGCTGTCGACCGTCGCCTCGAGCCAGATGCGGGCGAAGAAGGGCTTGCCTGCGCGGCCGTCCGGCAGCTTGTCGCCGACATAGGGCCATGCCAGGTTCCAGTCGATCGACCGGATCGCCCGGGTGAAGCCGGCGGCGATCAGCGCGGAGTCGGCCACGTTGACCATCTCCAGCCGTGACGGCCGGTTCTCCCAGACGAATGGCGCCATAGCCAGACGGTCGCCGAACCCATAGGCGAAGTCGTTCTTGCCGGCAGCGACTCCCATCCGGCCGACATGGGGCCATTCGCTGAAGAACTCGTTGCCCCAACTCCAGCCCAACCGGATGCCGATCGTCGGATCGACCGTGAACGGCGCCGCGCCGCCCGCAGTCGCCTTGTATTGGTTCACCGCCGTCCGGAAGTCCCACCAATAGGTGATGCAAGCGGTGCCGGACGACGTCAGGCTGAATTCCTCGTATCGCTGGCTGCTGGCCACGGTGTGGCTGAAGACAGCGCCCTCGTTCCTCGTGCTGGCGCTGGGAATCAGCACCTTGTTATCGGCACGGGAATGCACGATTGGCGATGCGAGCATGAACGGGCCGAGCGCGGCACCCGGGTTGAGTTCGCGCAGCTTGTACGGCGACCACCAGCTCCCGGCATTGTTCGGGAACGTCAGCAGCGGCACGATCTTGTCAACATTGGTCGTCGGCAGCGTGAAGTCGCCGCCCGTGGCGGCAGCCATCTTGATCGTGTTGTCGGTCAGGTCGAGATATGCGAACCCGCGCAGCGAGGGGGAGAGAGGAACCGCGAGCTTCGCCGAGCCTGGCACCTCGGTTGAGTCCGCGTTCGCCGCGGTGATGTTCGAGGCCGTGTTGCCCGGCGTGTCGATGAAAATCCCGCGCGGGATGTAGATCTGCTGCGCGCCGCCGCCGAGCACGTTCAGGCGGTCGATGATGATCTCGCCACCCAGCACCACGACCCGCCGCATGACCAGATGCATCAGATCGACAAGATCCTTCAGCGACTGGATTCGGTCGGTCCCGGCGACCCAGACGTTCCCGGCGTCGTTCCAGATCCAGACGGTCGGGAAGTTGTTGGCCGGCGTCGGGTCGGACCACAGCAGCGCCGGTTGCCCGTCCGGCTGCGTCAGGTCGGCATCCATGGCCACCTTGTTGGGATAGGTCTTCATCCCGGCGGCCGACGCGATGGCCTCCAGGAACCGCCCCCACCGGCGGACGTCGACCTTGTTCGGCTCGTGGACAGACCCGTCCGGATTGTAGTCGGCCCAGATTTCGTCAACGTTCGGGGTGGCCATGATATGGCGTCTCCATCAGGGATGTCGGTAGGCCGCCGGAGCGGCGTTGATCAGACGGCGGCGCCGATCGCCGCGAGGTAGTCGTGCAGGGCGTTCCGCAGGGCCGTGACCTCGGTCCCGCTCAGGCCGGCGCCCCAACAGGCGGCAGCCACGCGCGCATTGCTGTAACCGGTACCGCCGCGGAGGATCCGCCAGGTGCCTGACACAAGGGCCGCCGACGTTCGGCTGACCGAGCCGAGGTCGTTCGTGTCCTGGTAGGCATGGTAATTGGCTGAGGCCTGCCGGCTCCAGGCGTAAAAGCCTGTGCCGTCGCCAGCCTGGGACGGTGTGTCGGCCGCAGCTGCATTGGCCTGGCACCACAGGACAGCGGTGGAGTTCTTGCAGGCGATCAGGGATTGGCCGCCGCCTGCTTCCCGGAATGTGCCGGCGCCGCTGCCCGTAGAGGCGAGATGGTTCCAGACCGCCAGGTGAGCGCTGTCCTGCGCGAGCTGGTTCGTGCCGACCGTGGCGTTGAAAGTGCTGTCCAGATAGCCGCCCACGGTGGTGCCGGAGCCGGTGCCCTGCCAGCCGCGGTCAGTGGTGAAGATCGGCGCGGTCGCTGGTGACCCGGCCGTGACCGGCGTCAGGCTGAGGGTCGGGTTCTTCCAGTTGAGGAGGCTGCCTTGGCTGTCCGCCGCCGCGAGCAGGAACAGTCGGTCCATCTTCGTCCACAGCCCGGCCGTCTTCAGCGTCTCGACGAGGTTCTTGATCAGCGTCTGGCGCGCATAGGGCGGCCGGGTAGTCATCGCCGTGATGACCGCCCAGGCGTCGCTGTCGATCGCCACCACCGTGATGGCCACCGCGCCCGACGCCACGCTCTCGTTGCCGGCCACGGTCTGCGTCGCTGTCATGCTGTTCGAGCCGATGCCGAGATCGGTGGACGGGGTCACCGACCACGCGCCGCCGGCGCCGGCAGTGCCGCTGCCGACCTGCACGGCGTTGGCGTAGAGCTTGATGGCTGCGCCGACCGTCGCGCCGTTGCCGGACACCACCGGCCGCCGGTCGTAGCTGCTGACCGGGCCGGGCGGCGTCGGGGAGAGGATGACGATGGGCTCCGGCGCCAGCTCGGCCAGCACACCCGGCGAGGTCTTCGCGCTCTGCACCCCGCTCCAGTTTTCGGAGGTGGCGAAATACCACCAGTCGCCGACTCCGGGGCTGTTGTCCTTCCAGGTCGCAAGGCTGTTGGCCGCCGTGAAGATCGGGCCGGAGATGTCGATGGCGGCGTTGCCGTTGTCCGTCGCCGCGCGCCAGAAGCGGATGGCCGACAGGTTCGCGTTGTTCGGCGCCGTCACCTGCAGCTGCACGTCGCCATCATCGACCATGGCCGTCAGGCTGATCGGCACGCCAGGCGCGTTCGGATCGGCCACCGCCGTGAACAGAGCCGACGCCGACCACTTGCCGGCGGAGCCTCGAGGCCCAAGGAATTGCCCCTGCGCCTCATAACCTTGCCCGTCTATCAGCGGCCCCTTGGTCTCCACCGAGAACTCGTCCTGTTCGGCGGGCACGATCTGCCAGGCCGACGCCGGCGTTGTCAGCGGCCGATATCGAGCGCGGCCGACATAGACTGACCGCGGCGGCGGATCCCAGCGGATGACGCCGACAGCGCCATAGGACTGGCCGTTGATTGCGCGGTGCTCGATGGACACGGCCACATGCTGCGGCACCGGCACTTCGTTGTCCTCGTCGGTATCCGGCGGCGGGATCGCCGGATCCATCTCATCGGTCGCCGCCGTCCAGGCCCACCAGTCGTCGTAGCTGGTGACCTCCATGTCGACCGTCATGGTCGTGCGGTCGATGCGCATGGACGTGATCTCGAACAGCATGCTCACGATGCCGAGCTCGGTGATCGTCAGCCGCACCCACCGCTCGCCCCAGGCGTCTAGCACCGCCAGCGTTCCGCGGATCTTGCCGGCCCAGGCCGGATTGCCGCGCTTCAGCACGTAGCGCGCTACCCGCTGCGCCTGGCTCTCGGACGGCACGAAGCGCAGCTTGATCTGGCTGCTCTCGACCCCGTTGCGGTCGATCGATGCTTGGTCCGACTGAATGCCGGCCTCGGTCTCCGCCCATTCCCAGATCTGGCTGACATAGGTTGCCCGGACCTCGTTGATGCGTTCGATCGCCGACTTGCCGGCCGAGAAGTCGAACTCGAGGATCTGGTCATCGTTCAAGGAGACGGACGCCTGCGGAACGCCGGCAGGAACCGTGAAGGGATCGGCCTCGACCGCTCGGTAGCGGTCCGCGCCCACGGTCAGTCCGATCCTGCCATCGGGCCCTTGAATCAGGCGACCGCAGCAGGCGTCCAGGAAGTCGGCCAGCACGGCCTTCCGATCCTCGGTCAGTTCGAAGGCGCCCCAGGCCCGCCAGCGCGGCTCCGTGCCGCCACCCTTCTTTGGGATTGACTGATCGCAGACGTCGGCCGCCGCGGCGAAGCTGGCAAGGTCGATGCGGGCGAACGGGAAGCCGAAGCCGACCGGGACACCCTGCTCCATCCGCGTGAGGTAGTCGAGCACCACCAGGGCCGCGTTGTCGGTCCAGGTCCAGGTGGCATCATTGAGCGGATTGTGCTGGCCCGGGCCGGTTCCCTGAATGCGGGGGTCGAACATCTTGGCGCCGCGCAGCACCGCGCGATAGGGAGGAGCGCCCGTGTTGAACACCCGCTGCTGATCCTCCATCTTGAGATCGGAATACTTGATGTAGCTGCAGCACAGGCCATGCCCCTTGTGATCGGCCGTCCACTTTGGGTCGAAGGACGGGATCACCTGGTCAGGCTTCCCCGGGTAGTGCTGGATCACCACCGCGCTGTCGTCGTCATCCTCCTGCCACCACGGGTCATCAAGGACATTGCCATCGCTGTCCCGCTGCACCCGCTCGTCGTTCAGCCAATCTTCCTCCCACCCGTCGACCTCGTGCGCGCAATGGCAGAGGAGGGTCTTGAGATCGCCGTCGGGCGTGGAATCGTAATAGAGGAAGTACCCGCCGGTGCGGTAGCGGCCGACAAGCCGGACGCGCGGCGGCAAGGCCTGCTTGATGCTGGCGTCGCCGTTCTGCATCCGCGGCTTATCGGGTGTCGGGGCCAGCGCCACGCCGGCCAGCGTGCCAACTAGGCTCAGCCCCACGCCGATACCCGCCATGAGCCCGGAGGAGATGCCCAGGGCAGCAGCGACGCCGGGAATGGCGGCGCCGCCGGTGACGACCGTCGCCGCCAGGCCGAGGACGATAGGAAGCGCCTTCGCCATGCGGTCAGATTCTCCAGGCGAAGGTGGCGTGAGGCGTGCGAGACAGCCGGTCGCCGGTCTTGGCATCCCAGCCCAGCTGCCCACGGATGGCGCAGGCCGGTCCCTTCTCGGTCATGATGATGCCGATGTCGCCTGGCGCGGCCTCGGCCGGTGCGACGACGCGCGCGCCTACCCGCTGCATCGCCCGGGCTACGACGCGCACAAGGCCGCCCTCGGCCAGCAGCAGGCGCCGATATTCGTCCTCGGTGCTGTAGCGACCGCGCCAATCGGCGGCAGGGTCCAAGCCGGTCCGCAGCCGCACCCAATCCGCAGCCCACATGCTGCAATCCATGGTGCCGAAGGCGAACAGCAGCGTGTTGCCCCGCCGCTGGTGAGCGGCGAGTTCCGTGAGCAGTGATGTCATGGTGCTCATTTCCGGGGCCAGGCCACGTCGCGGTCGACGAGCTTCGGCGGGAACTGGCAGGCGAGGTCGCCAGGAAAGCGGCGCTGGTGATCCCGATCGCTCAGCATCCCGAACGGCGCCCGGCTGCGCTGGGCGAACAACGTCTCGCAAGGTAGGGTGATGGTGCGGAGGGTCGGCCCGGTCGCGGTGAAGCTGGGCTTCTGCATCGACCAGACGCCGAGCGTCAGCATCGTATCCAGCGGCACCAGGCCGGGCAGCGATGCGTCGAAGAACCCGATCTGCACCGTCAGGTCCCTGCCCTCAATCTCGTCCGGATCATCGCTGGTGGCGGCGGTCACCACCGTGCTGTCGACGCCCGACATGGTCAGGGTCATCTGCGGCGCGTTGCCGTTGATGGCCTGCTCCAGCCCTTCGATCGACTGCAGTGGGTTGCCCTGCTTGTCCTGGCGATGGCCCATGCCGCGCCAGTCATGGCCGCCACGGGTCAAGGGACCATCACCCTCCCATACCCGCATCGGGCCGCTCTTGAAGTCGAAGGTCACGAACAGCGCGCAAATGATGTGCTGGCCGGCCGCCTGGGCTCGGATGGATGAGGTGAGGAAGGCCATTCACCAAACCTCGACTAGGTCGAGCGTCGCCGTGCCCATGCGGGCCAGCTGGACCTCAAAGGCGCCGCTGTCATCAGCCGCCAGGCGCATCGGCGCGCGGGCCTTGCACCATTCGACCGGGTCATCTTCCGAGACTGCGGTGCGGAGCTTCGGCCTGATGTCCAGGCCGGTCGTCTCGTCCGGATTGGGCGTCACGCCGACGACCACATAGAGGTAGCCGCCGACGCCGAGGAACGACCCCTCCAGCACCGGCAGCTGCGTGGAGCCATTCTGGATGGTGATCTGCGTCGAGCCCGCCGCCGCCGGCGCGGCGATCACCGGTGCGATGCCGCCCTGCATGAAGCCGGCGCCGTCGGTGTGCAGGGACTGGTCGCCGTAGGGGATGCCGCCGATGATCGGCACAAGCCGGTTGCCGTTCCGGCAATCGCAAGGCCCGACGCGAACGCCGTTGGAGCGGCCATCCAACTTCGCCAGCAACGAGCGCATCGCCCGGATCTTCGCAGGCGTGTTCAGCGGCACGGTCAGCGTGGCCACCCACCGCCCGAGCCCAGATCCCACGACCTGCTCCCGGCCGTTGATCGTCTCGCCGCCCGAGCGCGTCCGGGCGTCGATGTGGAAGCGCTCGGCGTTCGCCACCAGGATCGACGGCCAGTCGTAGATGATCATCTCCCCGCTCACGATTGCGAGAACCGGATCTGATGCTGCCGGTTGATCTCCGGCACCTGGGCGAGCCCCCGCTTGACCGCCGCCGCCGAGATCTCCGCAATCGCCCGGTCACCGTTGGCGCCGGCCAGGCTGATGTTGAACTGGATCGGCGGGCCCCCGCCTCCGCCACCGCCGGCCGCGGCCTTGATGACGCTGTTCGGGATCACCTGGCCGGGCACCTGCGGGGCGAACCATTCCCGGCCGGTCTCGCCCACCTCGTAGATATTGCCCGGAATGGCCTGGCCGCCGCCGGCACGGTGCGGCAGCAGCGCCACCGCGGCATTCGCGGCATTGGTCGCGCCGGCGACAGCGGAGGTGCCGCCGCCGCCGAGCAGACCGGCGAGGCCACCGGTCAATCCGGAGAGGCTGTCGAACAGCTTCCCGAGCGGGCCGCCACCCGCGCCCCCGCCGAACGCAGCCGCCTTAACCAGCATCTCCGCCAGGGCGATGCCGACCTTCAGCAAGGCGTCCTCGAAATCCTGTGCGCCCTGGATGCCCGACTGGAGCGCGTCGCCGATCCCCTGGATGGCTTGGGTGGTGCCGTTGGCCGTGTCCTTCGCCGCGGCGATCTGCATGTCGATCGCCTTGGTGGCATCGACGGCCGACAGCCCCTGCGCCTTCAGCGCCTCGACGATGGCGGGGTCGGTGAGCAGCCCCTTGAGTTCGTTCAGCTGCCGAAGCTGCTGCTCCATGCTGAACGTCGGCAGCTTGTCGGCGGCGATCTGCAGGATGGCGGGCACGCCCTCGAGCTGAGCCGCAGCCTCCTTGATCCGCGCCGATTCCTCCGCCGTCAGGTCGGCGGTGCTGCGCAGCTTGTTCTTGAAATCCTCCTTCGCCTTCGCCAGCGCCTGCGTGCGAAGCTCATTCTCCTTCAGCGCCACGCCATTCAGCGCGAGCTGCGCGACCTCGGCCTTCAGCTCATCCAGATACTTCGGAAGCGTCGGCTCCTTCGGCTGCTTGGCCTTGCCGCCACCACCAGCGGCAACGCGTCGCCGCGTCTCCGGCGGATCCGGCCGCTCGCCTGGGATCGGAGCGGTAGGCGTCGAGGGGGTCTCACTGAACCTGATGAAGCCGAACGAAGGAGTCGTCGGGAACGGCCGATTGAGGACGTCATCGAGGCTGTTGCGAGCGGCGATCGCTTTGGTGTCGAGATCGATGAGCTTCTCGACGATGGCGGCGATCTTGGCGAGGATCCCGGGCGCCTCCGGGGCGTTCCAGGTCGCCGTCAGCTCGCGGATCTTGTCGGCGGCCTCCTGCGCCGAGATCTTGCCCTGATCAAATTCCTGACGGATGCCTTGGGCCTGCGCGATCAGGGCGTCCGAGTTGACGTCGGGCAGCAGTTCCTCAAGCTTGGCAGTCAGCTCATCGGATTGCCGCTCCAGGTCGGCCTGTTCATCCGCGATGCTCTTGAGGTCGCTCTCCAGCTGATCCGCCTGCTCCGAGACGCCGGGGATCAAGCGCGACCCGACCTCGGCCGCGGCGTTGGCCGCATTCTGGAGCGCCCGCCTCACCGAGCCGGCGATCCCGTTGATCTTGGTGTTCAGCCGGTCGAAAGCCTCGCCGACGCTGTCGACGCTCCCGATGACATCCGCGAGGATGACGATCACCGAGGCAGCTACGGCCAGGATGGCCGTGAACGGGTTCGTCAGAGCGGCGACGCGGAGCGTCGTGAGCGCGGCCACCAGGTCGCGGATGAACGATACCAGCTTGATGGCAATGAACGCGGCCCCGGCCGCCTTCAGCACGACGAAGTTGCGCGCGACGAAGGCCAGCGCCCCGGCGGCTGCGTTGAGCGCCTGAGCGAGGAGCGTAACCACCTCGACGCCGGCCTGGATCACGGCCGGGTCCTCGAGCTGGGTGAGCGCGCCGCCGATCGCGTCGCCGAAGCCCTTGCTGGCGCCGGTCGCCTCGTTCAGCTTGCCGGCATAGCGGGTGACACCATTACCGAGCGCGGTGAGGCTGTCGGCGAACGTCGCGTTGGTCTTGGCGAAGGTCTTGTCCGCCTGGGCCGAGTAGGCCAGCAGCGCCTTGATGATGCGATCCGACGTCAGCTTGCCCTGCTCGCCGAGCTTCTTGAGGCCGCCAACGGTGGTGTCGAACTCCTTGGCGATGGCTCGGGCCAGTGCCGGCGCCTGCTCCCGGATCGACCGCAATTCATCGCCCTGCAGCACGCCCGAGCCGAGCGCCTGGCCGAGCTGGATGACCGAAGCCTGAAACTCGGCCGTGCTCGCGCCCGACGCCTTGAACGACTTCACGACGGTCTCGGTCAGGCGCAGGACATCGCTGTCCGCGGTGCCGAGATCCGAGGTCGCGATCTTCAGCCGCTGATACAGATCGGCCGTTGTCTCCAGCGGCGACCGCGAGCGCTGCGCGAGCTGATACAGCTCCTCCTGCTTCGCGGCCACCTGAGACAGCGGCACGCCAGCGGCGGCGACGCGGTTGGCCACATTCGTCCAGCCATCGGCGTAGGTGGCGAGCTGGGCCGCCCCGGCACCGACAGCGAGGCCGCCGATTGCGCCGCCGAGGGCGAGACCGCTCACGCCGCCCATCAGGCGGTCGCGCGCACTCGCGCCGGCGGCCTGCTGCCGCGCCAGGTTCCGTGACCTGGCAGCAACCTCCGCCGCCCGCGCCCGCTCAGCGGCGGCAACTTCCTGGCGCGCAGCACGCTCGGCCGCCGCCGCAGCCCTCGACGCGGCGCGGGCCTGCTGCTGCGCCTGCCGTTCCTGGGCCCGCTGCGCCTTGGCTGTGGCGCGCGATACCGCGTCCGCCTGCTTCTGCGCGACCCGCTCAGCGGCGGCGGCTGCGCGCTGCTCGGCCGCCTCCATCGCCGCGATGCTGCGCTGTGCCCGAATGACAAGGCGAGAGCGCTGCTCCTCGGCTCGCTGGGCGGCTCGCGTCTTCCGCTGCTCCGCCCGCTCGGTTGCCACCGCGCCGCGCTCCAGCGCCACCGCCTGCCGGGCAACGCTGCGATCGGCCACGGACGCCATGCCGCCGATGTTGCGGTCGAACTCCTCCCGGGCGCGGCGGCCGGCGCGGATGTGCTGGTCCACCAGCATCCGCAGCTCCACCACGACCTGGTCGGCGACCCGAGCGTTCATCAGAGCATCCCCTTCTCGGCCGCGGCGGCCAGCATCGCGTCGAAGTCGTCGTCTGACGGGGGAGGCTTGCCGGCGCCGTTCGGCTCGACCATGTCGGCGTAGGCCTTCCCGGCCATCAGGAACTCGGCCAGGCTCATCCGGCCGACTTCGAGCGGCGAGATCCCGACCGCGAGCGCTTGCCCGTAGAAGGCCGCGACGTCGATGAATCCGTCCCGTCGTCCGCCGCGGCCTCGGCTTTTCCCTCCGGTTCACCCGTCACGTCCTCGACGCCGAAATACACGGCGCCGATGACGGCCTGGGCCGTCACCTTGGAGTTGTTGGGGTCGCGCGGATCGGCGAGCGGCCGGCCGTCCACATAGGTGTCGATCAGCTCCCGGGCGCGCAGGGGCGGCGTGCCGCCCCCGATCAGCCCGAGGCGAAGCGTCTCGACGATGTCGCAGACCTTCCACCGCTCCTCGACGAGAAGCCGCTGGGCGATCTCCCCGAGGCCGGCGCCGCAGAGGCGCTGAAGCTCTTCGATCTGCTTCAGCTTGAGGGCGAACACATAGGTGCCGTCCGCCCACTTCAGCTCGACCTCTGCGGCGATGTTCGGCTGCCCGGTCATCAGGCGGCCGCGGTCCAGGTGGGCTTGCCGTTCAGGGTGATGGCGATCTGGACCGTCGCCCGCTGGCCACGCTGGGCGGTCACCTGGTAGTTCGTCAGGATGGCCGGCGCCTGGTAGTAGCCGCCGTTGTCGGCCGCGGTGACGTCGTACATCCACCGGACGTTCTTCTCGGCGCCCGAGAACGCCCAATCCTCCCACGTCTTGCGGGCGGCCCGGTCCAGCACCCCCTGCCCGCTCAGCGTCATCTGCAGGGCCGTGATGTCGGTGATCTTCCAGGCGGGGTCATCCGGGTTGTCGCAATCCGGGATCACCGTCTCATTGGTGTCGGTGGCGATCGTCATGCCGAGTTCGGTCAGGCCGCAGGGCGCGGCGAACACCTCGGTCGGCGTGGTGCCGTCGCCCAGCAGCAGCAGGACGTCCGAGAACTTGAAGGTCTTGGCCTGGGCCATCGGGATCTCCTCAAACGAAAAGACCCCGCCGGATGGCAGGGTCGGACATGCCCAAGGCGGGCTATGCGGGTTGGGTAGGGTCTAGACCGAGGCCAAGGCCTCGAACTCGATCACGCCGTGGTTGACGCCCTGCTCGTCCGGGTCGCCGAAGAACTGCGTCCGCCGCCACGTCAGGTCGATCAAGTAGCCCTCACCGAGATCGAGTTCAGCCTCGTTGAGGGCATCGGCGACGGCGGCGCTGAGCTGGCGCACCTGCTGCATGCCGTATTCCTTGGTGAAGGCGTCCACCTGCACCAGGATCAGGCTGCCCTTGACGCCGCCGGTGGCCTCGAACGGCGTGACGATCGTGGTCACGCAGCGCGTGAAGGGGAACACGGGGTTCGCCGAGACGTAGTCATAGGACCGCTGGCCGGCGATGCCGGACACCATCGTGTCGCCCTTCAGGCGTTCGGTCACGGCCTGCTGCAGCGGCCCGGAAAGGTCACGCGCCGGCATCGTCAGCCTTCGGCTTCTGGACGCGCTTGCCGGCGCCAGCGGACTCTGCCGCCTCCGCCGCGGCGGTAGGGATCATCTGCGTCGTGCCGGCCTTGTAGGCGAGCATCACGCGTCGCGTCGGCCGGTAATCGAAATCGGAGGTGAAGGAGAACCACGGCATCACGCTACCCCCTTGTTGACGGCGACGACAACACCCGCGATGACGGCCGCGCGCTCGCGCTGAACTGCCGGCCGGACGTGCGGGCGGGCCGCCATCTTCAGCGTCCCGTATTCGAGGGCGACCGAGTAGGGCGCGTCCTCAATCATGTCGACCTTGTACGGCGCAACCCGGTCGGTATGGATGGACCGGTCGAGCACATGGGTATCCGCATTCGGCGGCTCACCCGGCTTCGAAGGGACGTGCGCCGGTCCGCTCACGGCGCCGGCCAGGATGGAATCCCGCGTCGTCTTGGCGATGCGCCGGCCGCCCGCCAGCAGTGCCTTGTCGGCGTCGGCCGGCACCTTGCGGATAATCCGGTCCAGCCTGGCGAGGTGCTGCTTCACACCCGTGACGCGGCTCATGCGCGCCATCAGGCCGGCTGCCCCGCCATCGTCCAAGCCGCCTGCGCCGGGTCCCGCTCGATGTGCGAGATCCGCCAGCGCTGACCGGCCACGGTGATCTCGTCATCATCGGTCGGCTCCGCGGCGACGCCGGCCTGCAGCACGATCAGCAGCACGCCGCGCGAAGGGATGCCCCAATCCCGCCGCTGCTGGTCGGACAGCTCGTCCTGCTGCGCGCGGATCGGCACATCGGTCCAGGTCACGGGCGTGACCACCTGGCCTTCGGCGTCCTTGCCGATGCGGTGCAGGGTGCCGGCGAGATAGAGAGGCGCGAAGGCCGCGCCGAAGATGCCCTGCAGCCCGCCGTCGAGGAGACCCATTACGGTACCCAATCGTAGGTGGAATAGCGATAGTGGCAGGCCCGGACCAGGCGGACGGTCAACGGGTAGCTGAGAAGACCGAGGCCCGCGGCCGCCCTGATCAGCGGGACCGCCACCGGATGAAACCAGCGGCGGGCGATGTGGACGGTCTGCCAGTAGTGTCCGCCCACGGCCTACACCACAGCCACGGCCGGGAAGTTCCGGCGCAACAGCTCGAGGAAGCGGCGCCCATAGGAGGTCGAGCCGAGAACGCTGCCGTCGCCGCCGGCATCCGCCGCCGAGAAGCGCTCCAGCTCCAGCCGGCCGGACTTCATGCGCTTGAAGCCCATGGCGCCAGCGGCGGCCGCCTCCGCCTCTGCGCCCGTCCCGAGCCCGTCGAGGGTCAGGATGTGCGCCGCCAGCAGCAGGCGGCCGAGCCGGAAATCGGCCTCGGACACCCACGTCTCGTCCACCTGGAGGGCGGCCTCGTCCAGCGCGCCCTGCACGACGCTGTCGGACACGGCGGCGAAGGCCGGGAACCGGGCCTTCAGGTCGGCGGGCGTGGGAGGGTTCCAGGCCATGGTCAGCCCTGCGCCCCGCCGGCGCCCGCCTTGGCCTTCTCCTGGAGGGCAGCGACGATGTCCTCCTTCTTGCCCTGCGCCGGTGCGCCGAGCACCTTGGACGCGGCCGACTTGAACTGCATGAAGTTCATGCTCTCGGCCTGGGCCAGCAGCTGGGCCACGGTCAAATCGGGGCTCGCCTTGTCGCCGTCGCCGGCGTCCGCCTTGGCCTTCGGCGCCTCGCCGTCCCACGCCAGAACGCCAGCGTCGACCTGATGCTGGACGTTGGCGATCTCGGCATCCCGGAGCGGGAGGTCGCGGGTCTCGTTCCGCTCGAGAAGCAGGGGCTCGCCGTTCGCATAGACGAAGCGCGGCCCCCGGGTGATGTTGGTCACGCGGGCCATGATCTCTCCTGGTCAGAGGAAGTGGGCCGGGACCGAAGCCCCGGCCGTTGGGTTGGCCTCAGATGCCGTCGCCGTAGCGGAAGGCCTTCGGCCGCCGGATCTCGACGCCGCCGGTGCGGAAGATGCCCGGCACGTCGAACAGCAGCGGCCCGCGCTGCCAGGGCGCCAGGAAGCGATGCGGCATCGGGAGATGCAGCTTCACCACCTGCGGGTCGCGCCGATACGCCACCATGCGCGCGGTGTTGCCGGCGCCGGCCACCTCAAGGCCGCGCACGGCCCGGATAGTCAGCGGCCGGCCGGTGACCGCGGTATAGGTGTTGTTCTGGCGCAGGAACTCCAGGATCGTGGTCTCGGTCAGGTCGCTGCGCGGCATGGTGGCGATATAATCCAGCTGGGCCACCGGCAGCAGCAGGGTATCGGCCATCTCGACGGTCAACGACGTGGTGTAGATGCCCGTGAGCAGCGCGTTGACATCGCGGATGATCTGCGTCGGGGTCTTGTCCACCCACTTCGTCGAGTTGCCGCCGCCTCCGGCGCCGTCATTGGCGACATTGCCGGCGGTGACGTTCGGATCGTTGATCAGGCCCGTCCAGCCCTTGGTGTTGCCGCTGGGCGGCACGCCGCGCAGAGCGACACCGTCCATGAATTCCTCATAGGCCCGGATCGCAGCGGTGGCGCGGTCGGCCGAGAGGTTAAGGCCAGGGATCATCATGGCCTGGCCCAGCTCTTCGCTGGTGTACCCGTAGCCGATGGCCGCCATCTCGATCGGGTGCTCGAACTGCGAGCGCTCGACGTCGGCCTTCGGGATATCCAGGGCCTGATGGTGGAACCAGTCGGCCACGCCCGCCTTGTCGGTGGAGAAGAACGTCACGCTCTTCGCCCACGGGTTGGCCGAGCTGTCGACAGGGACCAGGTTCGGATACTGGATGTCGGGGTACTGGACCTCATAGGCGGTCGCCTCGATGTGCGACACCTGCGAGATGAGGTAGCCCAGGGCCTGCTGGGCATCGAACTGAAACATGGAAAGCTCCTTCAGGATCTGGGCTTAGGGAGGGTGGATGCCGGAGGCGCCTTACGCCGCCGGGGTGGGGCCGCGCAGCCGCAGCTTGGCGAGGCCGACGCCGCTGGTGGCGCTCATCCAGCGCGCACCTGCGATGGCGAACTGGCTGGCGCCGGCCGCGGCGCTGGACAGGACGCCGGTGGCGGCGTCGAAGGTGACATCCGCTCCGACGGCGACCGCGCCGCCGGTCTGGACCCAGATGTCGCCCCAGGTCATGACGCCCATGTTGGCGTTCTGCGGGTACTTGTCGCCGTCCCGCGGGTCGAGGGTGACATCCCGGATGGAGATGCCGACGAACGCCGCGGCGGTGGCAGCGCCGAGCACGGCGCCCTTGGGCGCGGTGCCCTGCCCCACGGCCAGGCCGAAGCCGATGCCGGCCGCCGTCTCCACGTTGCGCGTGTCGGCATCGTAGCCGGTCATGTCCGCGATCTGCCCGACGAACGCCGGGCGGATGTTCTCGGTGTAGGTGTTCTGCACGACGGCCATGACCGTCTCTCCTCTGCTGAGTTGCGCGTGGTGGAAGGGCGCGGCTTAGGCCTTGGCCGCCTCGCCCTTCCAGGCGTCGCCGATGCGCTTCTGGCGGGCCTGCCAGGCCGCCTCGCGCTGGTCCCCGCCGCCGGGCTGCTGGTCCGCCAGCGCGGCCCGCAGCGGGTCCTGGCGGGCCTGGCCGGCGCCGCCCTGGCCGGCCGGGACCAGAACGCGGAACGCGCCCTCGACCGCGGCATCCGCCAGGTCCTTGGCGGCGGCGTCGCCGATCTTGGCGGCGACAGCGGCCCGGCGGATCTCCGCCTCGGTCTTGCCGTCCACCACCAGCTTGTCGCCCGCGATCTTGCGGGCATCGGCGATGACCGCCGCCCGGGCCGCCACGGCGGCGTCGAGCTTGGCCGGGGTGATCTGGGCGTCGGCCAGCTGCGCCTTGAGCCCGGTGATCTCGCCGTCCTTGGTCTGAAGGCCGGTCTGCGCGGTAGCCAGGTCGGCATCGACCTTGGCCTTGACGTCCTTGAGCGTCTGGTGATCGCTCATCAGCTTCGACACCACCTCATAGGCCGTGTCGGACAGCTCGACGGTGATGCCGTCGATCTTGACCTGCTTGGTCATGTCGGTCCTCTCGGGTTTCGGGGTCGACCAGGAGTCGCCGATCCGGCAAGCCGGTCCGGCACGGGCCGCGTCGACGACGGCCAGATGGTTGGCGCGGATCCCGCGCTGGATGGCGTCATAGGGCTCGCCGGCGTCGGTGGTGCCGGCGGTCCAGTCAATCTGCGCGACATAGCCGACGCTGAGCTGGCGCTTGCCGGCCTGCACCGCGTCGATCGCGCCCTGGTCCATCAGCACCAGCGGCACGCGGACGAACTCGCCGTCCCGCGCCACCTCGCCGCCGACCTGGCCGATGCTCAGCGCCTTCCAGTTGGCGGAGGTGACCGGCTCGGACGGATGGTCGAGGGTGACCGGCCGATGCGCCATGCTCGACAGGGCGTCGGCGGCGAAGACCTCGTCCGCCGGCCGGTAGACGCGGACGACGGACAGGTCCGGCCGGCCCATCTCCGAGCCCAGATACTGCTGGACGCCGGTGCGAGCGATGCGAGCCGAGGCGACCAAATACCCGTCGGCGGTCGTCCGCTGGTCGCCCACCAGCGTGACCGTGTCGGTGATCAGCATGTCGGTGTCCTCAATCCTCGAGCCCGATCCAGGGCTCGCCCTTGCAGTCGCAGAACGGCGGGATGCCGGGCCGGTCTCCGGCCGGGATGTCGCGGGTCCGATAGACCTTGCCGTCCCGCGCCTTGTGCCAATGCCGCGGGTTCGGGTTGCCGCTGTGGCGCCACCGAAACCGATCCAAGCCGGCCTCGCCGCGCCGAACCTCATCGAACTCGGACGCGATCGTGTCCGTCTGGGCCCGCGCGAGGTTCAGCGCGCGCCGCCGGCCGGTGCCGATGGCGTCCCGCAGCGCCCGAGAGACCGACGTCACCGGCTCACGCTGCGCGACCGCGACCCACACCCGGCGCTCGACCGAGCCGCGCACCTGATCATCCAGGCTGCGCAGCAGCGCCAGGTTCCGTTGCAGGGCAAGCCCGCGCGCCGGCGCCGCCTCCAGCGCCGACATCATGGGCAGCGGATCGATGCCGGCCGCCGCGGCGATCGTCTGCGCGAAGCGCCTGGCGTGCCAGGTGTCGAACTCGGCCAGCCATTGGGCCATGCGGGGCCGCAGCTGCGCGGTCAGGCCGGTCATCAGCGCCGCCGCCGCGATCAGCGCCGCCTCAAGCTGATCCTGCTCATCATCCCGCACCAGCCGGTCGCGGAGCGTGCCATAGGCCGGCAGCACCCGCCCGCGCACCTGCGCCAGCCAGCCGCGTGGCACCTCCAGATAGATGGCGGCCAGCGCGTCGACCCGGGCCTGTGTCGGCACCACCGCCTTGGCCGCGACCGAGCGTCGGCGCGTCCTGCCGCGGCGGACCATGCCGACCAGATCATAGGCCATGCGGGGTCACCTCGGCTTGCCGGCAGGCGCCCGAGCGCCTATATTCTGAGGCGGAGCGGGCTTGGCCCCAGTACGTTTCGGACGTTCGCGGAAGGCTTCGGCAAAACCGCCCTGGGGGCCGCTCCACCCTCCCCCTCATCGCTTCCACATCGTGTGCAGCACGGCCTTCTTGTTGCCGCGCTGCAGCTCCTCCACGACGGTGAACGTGTAGCGGCCGACCTTCCGCGTGTAGACGACGGCCGGCAGCTTGCGGTGACTCGTCAGGGCGCCGCGCGCGATCGTGTCCGGCCGCTCGACCACGCCCCGCACCCGCTTGAAGTCCGACCGCGTGATGGCGGCCTGGCCGCGCCGCCCCTCGGCCGCCGGGTCGCCGTGGTCCTTCAGGATCTTGCGCACGGCGTCGGCCGTGATCTTGCGATCCCAGCCCCGCAGGTCATGCCCGGTCGCGGCCCGAACCGCCGCGTGGTTGCGCACCGGCCCGATCACGAGCCAATCCTTCGACGTCCTGTCCCGCGTGGCCCTATCGACGAGGGCTTTGGCCTTCTTGCCGCTGGCGCCGGTGCTGATCCACCGCCCATGCGGCCCGCGCGGCTGGTTGGGGTTGTAGTGGCCGCGGCCGCCGCCCCTGCCGCGACGAGCATCACCGAAAGGGCGATCGGCGTTCGGCCCACCTCCATCCTCGCCCGGCTGCCCGGGCAGGTCGTCCAGCTTGCGCGGCTCCCAGATCTCGGGCCCCAGCACGATCCGACCGCGATACGGCGTGACCTTCGACAGGTCGACCGGCGCCTTGGTCAGGCTGATGTGCGGCTGGTAATCCTCGAAGTCCCACGACGCGCCGGCGCCCAGGATCTGGCCGTGCCGCCAGGTCAGCGCCGACCAGGTGAACAGCAGCACCGCGGTCATGCCGCCCAGCGGCTCGACGATGCGGACGCCGCCGGGTGGGATGGTGATCCCACCGTCCGGGTTGCTGTTCCAGTCGCCGTCGATCTTCATCCAGTCGATCGCCGTCCGGCTGCTGGCGATGGTGACGTGCAGGTCGGGCAGCACTTCGATGATGCCCTGCCCCTCCGCCCAAGCCCGGATCTCGTCGGCGTTGACGACATCGCGCCGGACATAGAGCGTCCGCGGTGCCGCATCATCGACCGGCTGGCCGGGCTGCGGGCCGCCCGACGGCATCTTGGCTGCGGCGAGCGCCGCGGCCTGCTCGACCGGATCGGGGATCCAATCGGGATCCTCCAGCTTGCCGGCCTCATAGTCTTCCATCGCCGCCTCGAGGCCGGGATAGGTCCCGTCCTCGACGAGCTGGTTGGGGACAACCTTGGCCACCACCGCCGGCGGCAGGATGTCGTTGACGGCGTAGATCTGCGTCGCCTGGGCCTTCTTCAGCCCCACATCCGCGGCCTCGGCCGCACTCAGCTGCCAGAGCGGCGCCCACGCGTAATGAATCTCCTCCGGCCGGCTGCCGAGCGCGCTGGCGATCAGCGCGTCATCCAGCCGCCGCAGCGTCGGGGTCAGCAGCACGCGCTGCTCGGCCGCGATCCGGTCGTAGTAGTTCCGGACGTCGCTCTCGCCGGTGGCGTTCATGCCGGCCGGGGCCTGGCCGAGGAGCCGGGTCGCCGGGATGTCGGCGGCGCCGGCGGCGATCTGCAGGTATTGCTGCATGATCTCCGGCAGCTGGGCGAAGCTGATTTGCTTCCGGTCCCACTCCTCCACCTGGTCGAGGAGGAGGGTGTTGTTGAGCGACTTCATCGTGTTGGCCAGCGTGAAGCGCTTGATCAGCGTATCGGAATAGCCGGCGGCCGACAGGCTCTGGGACAGGTTCGGGATCCGGATCACATCAAGCTTGGCCTCGTGGATCAGAGAGGCCACTCCCTGCGCGGCCAGGCCGGCTTGCTTCACGGCATCCATCACCGCCTGCAGCACACTGTCCGCCCAGCCGTCATTGCCCATGTACAGCTCGTCCGGCAGCGGCGCGCCGAGCAGCCGGATCACCCGGCTCGGGTGCAGCCTGGCTGCCGTCTGCTGCGTGCTGCCGACCTGGTAGTAGCCGGGCTCGCCGAAGGTCGGCGACAGCACGTCCCGATCAATCTCGCCGGCCGTGATCTCCCATCGGTGCATGGCGTGCAGATACTTCAGGCCGCCCCGCCCGATCGGCGGCAACGGCTGCATCGGGTCGCCGTCGCCCACGCCAAGCACCAGCGCCGAGCCGCCGTACAGCCGCGCCAGGCGCAGCGCCTTGGCGACCTTCCGCTGCACGTCGAGGCGCTGTTCCTCCGCCTCGATCTGCTGGATCTGCGCCGGCTCCGCCTTCCAATCCCGCCATTCGCGGGTCATGTCGAAGGGCGGGACGTCGATGATCTTCCGGGCGATCCAATCGCCGCGGTAGGCGGCGTCCAGCTGCTCCCGGTTCTGGGTGACGAAGATGAACCGGTCGTGCGCCAGCTTGTCCTTGCTGGTGAACAGCCCGGAGACCAGATTCGCGAGGGTGTCGAGGAGCATTGCCGCGCCCTACCCGACCCAGGCCATGCTGGCGTCGTAGGTGGACCGGCGCAGCGTCTCTACGGCGTAGCGGAGCGCGTCGATCACGTGGTTTTTCCTGTCCTCGAGAACGGGCAAGACCTCGCCGGTCAGCTTGTCGGTCTTGTAGGAGTAGTGGGTCAGCTCATCGATAGTGTGCCGGCAGCGCGGATGCACGACGACGTCATGGCTCTGGAGGAAGGTGACGCCCTCCTCCACCGACCCGGCGCCCTTGATGGCCGGGGTGATGTTGCCGAAGCCGTGCCGCAGCATGTAGTTGATGGTCTCCGGCCGCGCGCTGTCGGCGATGATCGGCCAGCGGCGTGACCCTTCGATGCCCTTCCATTCCTGCCGCAGCGGCGGCGGCAAGGCCGCCAGCGCCTGGGCATTGAGGTTGTTCACCTCCGGGTCGGCGGTGCCGGCGAACAGGAACGGCGTCCGGTCGATCTCGCAGCCGATGGCGTAGACCTCCCGGTCGACATAGAGCGTCCGGCCGCTGATGAAGCAGCGGACCAGGACAGTCGGGTCTATGCTGAAGCCCCAATCAGCGCCGAAGTGGAAGCGGGCATCAGCCGGGGTCTCGAACTCGTCGACCCGCCAGTTCTTGAACACCCGCGCTTCGCTGAGCGTCTGATAGCCGCCGAGCCAGATGTGGCCGAACTTCTCCAGGTCACGCCGCCGATCGAATTCCATCTCGGCGCGCAGCACGTCCGGGAAGAAGGGGTTATCCCGGTAGTTGGCCTGGATCACCACCGAGCCCGGCGGCGCCCCGTCCGGGCCGCGCAGCAGCTTGTCGACCGGGTCGGTCGCCTTGTTCGGGTTCCAAGTGAACCAGATCTCCGAACCCGGCTTGCGGATGGTCGGGCGCAGCAGGTCCAGGCTGCGCTGCGAGAGCGATTGGGCTTCCTCAACCCAAGCGATGTCGTAGCCCTCAAGGGACTTGATCGACTCCGCCGTGTGATTCTGCATGCCCTGGAAGATGATCAGGCCGTCGCCCGGGGTGTGGATCTCGTTATTCAGCACCCGGAACCAGGCGCCGACGCCCATGGCCTGGATCTTGTCTTCGAGCAGCCGCTTGACCGACTGCTCCAAGCTCTTCTGGATCTCGCGAATGCAGACCGCGCGGAGGCCTTCTTGCAGGATGGCCCGCTCTATCAGCATCTCGGCGAAGAAATGCGACTTCCCCGAGCCGCGCCCGCCGTGCGCGCCCTTGTAGCGGGCGGGCTCCAGCAGCGGAACGAACGCCCGCGGCGTGGAAAGGTCGAGGGCATCGTCCTCGGCCTCGGGTGCAGGCGTCATTCCTCCGCCTTCGGGTCTACGATGGTCCGGCGGATCGTCCGGAACGGAATAGGGCCGCCGCCGGGGCCGCTGTGCTCGACCCGATCCCGGAACATGCCGAGGTGCTTGCCAAGCAGCTCCAGGGCCTTGTTGGCGCCACCGGCGTTGAAGGTGTACTCACCGGTCGGGTTGCCCTGGCGGTCGGTCACGGCCTCGTGCTGCATCGATCGCTCGACGACCTCCTGCAGCCGGTCCAGCACCCAATCCTGTGTGACCTGCGTCCGCTCAGACCGGGCCGCTTGGGCCGCCTCGATCGCAGCCGCGACCTCCGGCTTGTCCAGCAGCTCTGATGCCGTCTGCTTCGCGCGCCGCTCGCTGTACCCGGCACGGATCGCGGCTTGCGCGCCGTTCAGGTCGACCAGATACTCGTCGATGAAGCGGCGCTCCTTTGGGGTGAGCGCCATCCAAACCTCTTCTCAGACGGAGTCAAACATGCCGGGTGATTTCTGGGCCGTCGCTGGCTGGGTTCTTGGCCTGTACGGCGCCACTCTGAGCACCTGGACTGCGATCGAGAGACGGCTTGAGGCCGCGCCCGTATTTGCTCTGTCCAAGGACGATACCGAGGGGACTATGGCCAGCGGGAATTGGCTGCAGATCTCCATCTACAACCCCGGCAAGCATGCGATCCTCGTCCTGGATCTCACTTCGAACAATGACGCGCAGGGCGCTATTCGCTCATTGGGCACAGGCGCATCTGAGATCAAGGACATCGTCCGAATAGCAGCGACCCGGCGCCTCAACATGGTTGTTCAGCCCGGGCAGAGCGGGACGATCAGGTTTCTGCTGGACGACGATGCGAAGGCCATGGATCTGTTACTGCGGTGGCGCCGCGAGACCCCAGCACTTCGTCGCGTGCGGACGGTTCGCTTCCGCCGCACCAGAGATCAGCTCCAAGAAATTCAGAAATCCATGCTCTGAGCAGGGCCTGCGAAGTACAGGGCGAGATCTGGTGACGATGACGGGATTCGAACCCGTGTCTGCCGGTTCTTAGGCGGCTATCCTGACCTCTAGATGACACCGTCACGGGCTCATCAATACCGCTCGCAGCAGCCGAGGGCCCGTGAATTCGAAGTCATCTCCGGCTACGCAAAAAGCCCGCCACGGTTCCCCGGGCGGGCTGCAGAGCCAAGTCGGCCAATTGACACATTGGTCTCACGCGACTGTTTTTCGCGTCAAGCACAAAATACGGTGGGCGGTCACCCCGCCCGCCGCAACACCTCGCGCCGCTCCTTCATCGCGTCGATCACCGCGGCCGAGTAGTGGTCCGCCAGGGTCAGCAGCCCGACCTTCAGCACGCCGGTCAGCTCGCGCGGATGCTGCTCGGTCGCCTCGGCGATCTGGGCCAGGTCGCGGCCGTCGACGCAGACCGAGAACACGACCGGCGCCAGCCAGCGGCCGACCGCGGCCAGGGCCAGCCGGTACCGCGCCACGGCGGCGATGACCTCGACCGGGTAGCCGGCCGACCGGATGCCGCAGTCGACCCGCTCGGCCAGCTCGTCGACCTCCCGGGCGCCGAGGATCCCGACCTCGTAGTCGCCGAGCAGGATGTCGCCCGCTGTCCACATCACGCCGTCGATCGACTTCCGGGCGTGCAGGCGGTCCAGCGGCGACTGGACCTTGCGGATGTGCTGGCCGGCCCGGGCCGTCTCCAGCACCGCGATCTGCGTCCCGTGCATCAGCTCGCGCCACTGCGCCGGCTCCAGAGCCGCCGAGCGCCGGACCGCGTCGCGCTGGGCCCGCTCGATCTGCGCGCACCGACGCTCCACGGACTCGACCTTGGCCTTGAGCTCGGACCACCAGAGATCGCCCGCCACCATCGTCCTCATCGCCCATCCCTCCGGCCGTAGAGCCGCACCGCCTCAGCCGTCACGGCCTGGCGCAACCAGTCGTTCTCGATCTCCTCCGGCCGCAGCATGACGACGCCCTGCCGCAGCCAGGCCGCGCGCCGCATCCGGAGCAGCTGGTCCTCGGGTGCCGGCTCCTGCGGCACCAGCCGGCCGAGGGGTGAACGCAGCGCGGTCATTGGTGCCCCCATATGACTTGACCTATACTCGCGCCCGGATTCGTTGGAGATTTCCGATGGTTCGTCGCGATCTTGAGTTTCGTATCCGCTCCATGCTGGTGGACTACGATGGTGAGGTTCGGAGGTGGCACGCAGAAGAGCCGTCCGATGAACAAAGATGGCTCCTGAAAACATCCATTCGAAACCTTTGCAAATCCAAGCACAATGACGGGGACATCGATGAATCCTTGGTGGCTGGAGCACATAGTTTCCTCGATGTACTCCATCGACGTCGCCAGAATCTTCCAGATCCGCCGGACTTCCCTGCTAAATCGACAACTCAAGCACCTGACTACCATCTGGATGACTTCATCGCAGACCTGGACGCGGCGACGAGGCTGTTCGCATACCTGCCGGGTTGATTGAGACGCCAAGAACTTCATGCCGAGGCATCCGCGTCACGGTTGGTCACCCCGCGCATCTCGGCGTCGATGCGCCGGATCTCGGGCAGCGCGGCGGCCGGGTCGGCGAAGAACCGGTCCCGCAGCTCGACGGTCTGCTGGCCGTAGCCCTTGCGGGCCATGCGGCCGAAGACGTCGTGGGCGAAGGCGCCGTCGGGGAGATCGAAGATCGTGCGCTTGGGCTTCCCCGGCGCCGCGCCCTGGCCGTTCGGCTTCGGCCGATCGTTCAGCGCTTCGACCACGTCGGGCTCGAACGCCTTCAGCGTCGCCCTCGGCTTGTGGCCCTCGGCCTTGAGCTTGGCGTTCCGGCTGTCGAACACGTGCCGGCACAACGCCGGCGTGGCGCCCTGCTCGACAAGCCGCTGGGCGACGACGAGATCGCTCGGCGCCGGCCATGGCCGAGCCTGGGCCTCGCCGTAGACCGTGGCCCGGCTCTGGTCGAACTCGGCGATGATGGCGGTAGCCTCGTCCACGCCCCCGCCCTGGTCCGACGCGCTCGGACTCGCGGATCCTGGAACTGACGTAGACGGTAGATCTTCTCTTAAACTGGAACTGGTATATCCATGGGCCTTGGCTTGGGGGTTAACCCCCTGGTTGGCGTCAGGGGATATCCGGGAGGGTTTTCCGGGCTGGTTATCCTGCCCCTTGAGTTTCGGGTTGCCCCCTCCCCGCCCGTTTTCCCGGTCGCGCTCTTCCTTGGCCTTATCCCGAACCATCCGGCGGGAGAAGACGGCGCCGGTCTCCGGGTCGAGGCTGAAGATCCCCGCGTGCTCGAGCTCGGCCAGCAGCTTCCGGATCTCCTTCTCGCTGCCGCCGAGGAGGCTGGCGAGCTGGCGCGGGCTGGGCGGCTGGCCGGCGATGAGCAGGTGGCCAGGCCGGTCGCTCTCATGCATCAGGGTCAGGAGGTCGATCCAGAGCCCGCGGGCGGCGTAGGAGCACATCCGGAGCGGGATGTCGCCGCGCCAGTCGGTCGTATAGAAGCGGAAATAGGGGATGCGCTTCTCCTTGCTCACAGCATCTCTCCTTGGAACCCCTGCGCCAGGTTCTCGAACAGGCCACGCGCGCCGTCGAAACGGACCTTCGCGACGCCGGTTTCGCCCCAGCGGTTCTTCGCGACGATGATCTCAGCGAGGTTCTTCACGCGGTCGGCCCGGGCCATCCATTCGGTGAAGCTCTCGCCCTCGGTGTCGGCCGGCTGCTGCTGCGCGGCGTAAACCTCCTCGCGGTAGAGGAAGGCCACGATATCGGCGTCCTGCTCCAGCGAACCGGATTCGCGCAGGTCGGAGAGGAGCGGCCGCTTGTCCTGCCGGCTCTCCAGCGCGCGGGACAGCTGCGACAGGGCCAGGATCGGCACCTGCAGGTCCTTGGCTGCGGCCTTCAGCCCTTCCGAGATGGCGGACACCTCCTGCACCCGGTTCGGGTCGCGACTGCCGCGGTGGCGCTGGTCGCGCATCAGCTGCAGATAGTCGACGCAGACCAGGTCGACGGGACCGGTCTGCTGCAGCCGGCGGACGCGGCGGTGGAGCTGGTCGACGGTGAGGCCGGAGGCGTCGTCGATCTCGATCGGCAGCGACGCCAGCTCGTTCGCGATCTGCACCATGCGGCTGACGTCGGCCGGCGGGACGGTGCCACCCTTCATGGCGCTGATCGCCACGCCGGTCTCGCGCTGGATGTAGCCCATGCCGACCTGCAGGCCCGACATCTCGCAGGTGAAGACGACCGAGCGCTTGCCGCGGTGGGCGACGTGCCGCGTGACGTGCCGCATGAGGGTGGACTTCCCCATGCCCGGGCGGGCGCCGAGGATGACGAGGTCCGGCTGCATGATGCCGCCGAGGATCGTGTCGAGGTCGGCCAGGCCGGTGTTCAGCGCGTTGCGGCGCCGCTCCGGGCCCTCTGCGAGGAAGGCCTGGAACTCGTGCATCACCGACGCCAGAGGGCGCGGCCCGACCGGGCGCGCCGTTGCGGTGGTCTGCAGCGTCTCCAGTTCGCCGGCCAGTGCCGCCAGCGGCGCGTCGGCTGGCTCGACCACCTCGGGATAGGCGATCGCCACAGCGGCCGCGCTGATCGCGGCAAGCGCCTGGCGGCGCTTCCACATGTCGACGATGACGCGCGCGTATTCGGTGATGCTGCCGCTCGGCGTGAACTCGCCGGCGAGCTCCATGATGTAGCCGGCGCCGCCGACGTCAGAGAGAGCGTCGTCGGCCTCGAAGAACGGCAGCAGCGCGAGGGGATCGATGCGCCGGCCAGCCTGCGCAAGGGCGAGGCAGGCGCCGTACATGCGGCCAAGAGCCGGGAAGCCGAAATGCTGCGGCTGCAGCATGTCAGCGACCGAATCCAGATCCTGCGGACGGCCGAGAATGGCGCTGATCAGGCTCTCCTCGACATCCTGCATCAGGCACTGCTTCTGGAGCTCGTCGATCTTCGCCTGTGCGTCGCCGACGCGAGCCGAGCCAGGCCGGCGGAGGGGCGTGACGGCGGCGGTCATATGATCCGCGCTCGCACGATTCGGCGTGCTAAGCATCGATCGGGGTTGTGCCGATCTGGAGGGACAGCATGAACGTGTGGAGGCCAGCCGTGGCTGGCTTGTTCGCAGGGATCGCGCTTACCGTCGTCTACTTCAAGTACGACGCGGCAGGGATCGCCGCCGTCGAAAGATTTCAGCCTCTCATCGCAGCAATATTCGCACTTTTTGCCGGCTTTCTGGCTTATTCTTCCAACATAGAGAACATCCGTGTCACCGACCGAGCAAGGCGCATCGAGCGCAGAGCGCAATACTTGCTGGAACTTGAGCAAATAGAATCTGCTCTGGAAACAATCTGCAAATCTGCACAGTATCTGTTGGAGTTGAAAAATCTCACGCCGAAGGCAATCGCCGTTCTGATCGATGAGATTGACCAAACAACTGAGAAGATGAAGCCCGCCTTTGAGAAAGCGACTCCTATGATTGGCAGACGCTCGGGAGCGCTGTTCTCGGAAATTCAGAGGCGTACTGACTGGATCAAGGTCTCCGCTCTGACATTGACGATCGAGCCTCCGCAAGGCGAGAGCGCACAAAGGGCGGCACCGCATGCCAAGGAGATGAGGACCGCAGCCAGTCAGCTCCTGACCATGACGCGCAAATCGATCGACGCCCTCTTCGAGGACACTTGACGCGCTCACGGCAGCCACCCGATCTGCGCCGGCCCGCGGTGGCCGTGCTCGAAGACCAGCCAGCAGAAGGCGACCGCGCCGCCCTTCGGCTCGACGAGGCCCTGCCGCAGCAGATGGCCCGGCGGCATGCTGAGCCGGGACGAGGACACCCACACCCGGGCTAGCGGCGAATCCTCGAACCAGCCCTTCCGCCGTTTGCCCTCCAGGAAGGACAGCCGCACCAGCGCGCAGACCTCCCACCGGGCGACTGTCATGGCGCGATCTATGAACTCGACCGCGTGCTCGAAGGGCGGGTTCATCATGATCCAGACTGGGTAGGCGAAGGGCCAGGCCGCCGGAGCTAGGAAGTCGTGGACGACGCCATAGCCGCGGTCGACCAGGTCGGATCCGGTGCAGTCGAGGCCGCCGGCGATGCAGGTCTTCGGGATGTTGCCGCGGCCGCAGCAGGGATCGTGGCCCGGGCCCCATAGCGGCTCGGCGTCGATCAGCGCCTCGACGGTCGAGGCCGGCTCGCAGTACCAGCCGTGCGGATCCTGTTCCCGCGGCCGCGCCTGGTTCTCGGTGGCGGTGCTGACGGTGGCGAGGGTCATGCCGCCACCGCCTGCGCGACGCGCTCGACGGGCACTTGGCCCAGGTTGGCCAGCACCAGCGCCTTGGCCATGGGCGGGCACACGGCATTGCCGCAGCAGCGGCCCTGCTGCTCGGCCGTGATCGGCTTGCCGTTGACCAGCACGTCGATGATGTAGGTTTCGGGGAAGCCGTTGGCCCTGAACCTCTCGCGGACAGTCAGCATTCGCATGCCGATGTCCACGATCTCGTACGGCTCGCCGTGGATCACCACCAAGCCGAACCGGGGCTTGGCCGTGTCGGTGTGCAGCGGGTCGCGCAGGCTCTGGCCGTGCGTCGCGGCCGAGAAGTACTTCACCAGGAAGGCCCGGACCTCGCCGGCATGGTTGCCGTTCGCGCAGAGGGCCGGCACGCCCTCGGTGATGGCCCGGGCGCGGCGGTCGCTGCCCTTCAGGTTGATCTGGCCAGCCGAGACCTGCACGACGGCCTGGTGGCCCGTGCCGGCCAGCGTGGTCGACACCGGCTCGCGGGCATCGTGGCCGACGACGCCGGTGTTGTGCTGGGCCAGGAAGGCCGAGACGACGGCGGTCTTGCCGGTCCCGCTGTCGGTCGCCACCGGCTCGCCGGCGCCGTCCGGCGCGCTGCGGCCATAGTGGCGGTCCAGGAACGCGGCGACTACGGCGTGACGCGGTCCCGTTGTTTCCGTCCCGACCGGCTGCCCGGCCGGTGCCGATCGCTCCGCGCCGCCCTCGCCGCCGTAATAGGACATGAGCACGGGCGCGACCACCGACGCTTCGTTGCCGGTCGGGACCGGCGTCGGCATCGGCTCAACCACCGGCCGGCTGCGCGGCTCCTGCCCGTCCCGCTCGCCATAGCGCGGCACGAGATAGGGCGCGACGAAGCAGAGGTCCGGCTTGGCAGTCTGCGTCAAGAGCGGGTCGGCACCGGAACGCGGCTGGCTCTGTGCGGCGCGGCCGCCGCAGCCCACCAGCACCGGCGCGACAAGGCCGATCGGCGCGGCGCCGCCAGGATGCGTCGCCGAGCTGTGCGCGGCGTTCGTGTGGACGGGTTCGGTCACCTCATGCCCGACACTGTTCTGCCGGAACTTGGTGACGAAGGGCGTCACCAGAGCGTGCTCGCCGCGCTTGGCCGCGGTGATCGTGCGCAGGCCCTCGCTGACCGGGTTAGAGCGGGTGTCGCCGCTGTGGGTGATCGGGATGATGAAGGGCTCGGCCGCGTCGATGACGTAGCGCCACACGCCCTTGCCGATCCGGGCCATCGTGTTCTCGACGAGCGGCCGTTTCGCCCGGATCCCGTACTTCGCCCAAATCTCCTCGGCGGTGTCGAAGATGCTCGGGCACGGGAGGCTGAAATCGATGATGTCGGCGGCGACCGGCCAGGGCAGCAGCTTGCCGGAGATCACCTCTGCCGAGCCGGGCCGGCCATGGGTCGGCTTCGGCCAGACGATCGGCAGGTTGTCGTTGCGCGCGATCAGGTACAGCCGCTTGCGGATCGTCGGCGTGCCGTAGTCACAGGCGCGCAGCTCCCGGAACTGCAACCGATAGCCGTAGCGCCGGAGCATCGCGCACCACTGCGCGAAGGTCTCGCCCTTGCGCTTCGGGTCCGGGATCATCTTGCCGTCGGCCCGCTTGACCAGCGGACCCCAATCCCGGAACTCCTCGACGTTCTCGAGGAGGATGATCCGCGGCGGCCAGCGCTTCAGCCACACCTCAACTACATGGGCAAGGTCCCGGCGGCCGCTCTCGACCGGCTGCGCGCCCTTGGCCTTGCTGTGGTGGGTGCAGTCCGGGCTGAACCACGCCAGGCCGAGCGGTCGGCCGTCGTTCTTGCGCCGAAGGTCGTCCGGGTCCACCTGCCAGATGTTCTGGTTGAGGTGGAGCGTCCGGGGATGGTTGGCCGCGTGCATCGCCACCGCGGCCGCGTCGTGGTTGATGGCGATGTCGACATGCCGCGGCGCCGGCAGGAACCCGGCCTCGTGCAGCTGCTGGAACGCCTGCTCGATGCCCTCGCTGGCTCCGCCGCCGCCGGCGAAGTTGTCCACGATCATCTCGTCCGGGTGGAGCCACATCCCGCCGACGCCGAAAGCTGGCGCTCCGGCTGCAGCAGTGTCGTCGAACAGCCTCACCGCCCCCTCCCCCACCACCGCCGCAGCGCCCCGGGCCGGCCGCGGCGGATCTCCACCTCGCGCCGCAGCTGCTGCGTCATGAGCCGCTTGCTCTCCTCGGTCGCAGCGTGGACTGCGCGGTTGTCCCGCCGGCGCTTCGCGTCGGAGAGGCGCGCCTGGGCTTCGGCGTAGACGCTCATTGCGCACCGAACTGGTAGCCGTTGAGGGAGATCGACCGGTCGCCATCGGAAGACGGCATGGCCTTGACGTCGCCGGCCAGGGTCTTCTCGTCGACGAACTGACGCACGGTCTCGCGCAGATCGCGGTGGTCGGTTGCGTCGTTTCCGCCCCACAGCGCCGCATCGTTGAAGCGCCGTGCCAGCGCTTCGGCGGCGCGCTTCGCCGGCTCAATCTCCGAGAAGTCGCCGATCACGGCCCCTATCGCCAAGCCCGTCGGAACATGGGTGATCCGCCACGCGCGCTTCCGCCCCTCGCCGACGCGGAGATGAACGGCGAAGCAACCGAACACCTCCGCATCGACCAGCCTGAAGCCGGAGTGTTGCTGAATCGTGATCACCTGCGTCTGCCAGAGGCTCATGCGCCCACCTTCCGGGCGAGCCCGCCCATGATCCGGTTGAGCGGCGCCGAGATGTGCTCGGGCCGCCAGGCGCGGCGCTCCCGCAGCAGCAGGATGGAATGATCGAGCAGCGCGAGCGCGTCGGCCTCGTTGTCGTCCTTCGGATCCCAGCCGCGCGCCTGGCACGCGCGGAGCATGTCGCCTTTCTCGGCCCGGCCGGAGCCGGCGAAGGTCTTCTTCACCGAGTTGTTCGCAGCCTCGAAGCACTCGACCTCGCGGCGGTAGCAGACCAGGTCGGCAACCGCGGAGAGGCCGAGGGAGCGGCGGGCCGCCTCGGCGCCGCCGTTGATCCGCGGCAGTGGCGCCTCGATGATGACGATGCGGGGCGCGTGGATGGTGATGGCGTCTGCCAGCCAGTCGGCGAACGCGGCGTAGAGCCGGCCGTGCGTCGCCGCTGGCTGGGCCAGCATCACCGAGCCGGAGCGGACGCCGCTCCAGTCGTGGCCGCGCGCCTCCAGCTGGGTCCGCGGCCAGGCTCGGCAGGCGTCGGCCGTGGCGGCAGCCCAGCCGAGCTGCCGCGCGATGTCGAGGGCGAGGATGCCGCCCATTAGAGCGTCCGCTCCTCGCGGTCGTCGTCCGCGTCGATGTCAGCCGCCGGCCGTTCGGGCTCCGGCAATGCTAGCCGGACGACGGGCGGGAGATCCCAGCGATCCCGGAGCTGCTTGCGAGCGGTCGCCTCGTCGCAGGGCGTCAGGCAGTAGATCGACGAGCCGCCATAGAACTGCGTCGCGACCACATCATCGCCGTTGCCGGGAATGTCGACCCGCAGCAGCGCTGCGCCAGCGATGACCTGCTCGCTGACGCGCCCCGCGATGACGCGGCGGCCCATCAGCTCAACGATTGCCCAACCAGCCAGCGCCGGAGCTTCGCCCTCGGCACCCTCGATGCGCACCGCCTCCTCCATCACTGCACCGTCGGGACGGCCGGCGCGCGACCGCTGCGCCGGCGGGCGGCAGCACCGGGGCGTCGGTCGAGGAAGGGCGGGATCTCCAGAGGGTCTGCCGCCGGCTCCGTCGCGGCTTCAGCAGCCGGAGCGGTTTCCGGCGCCGCCGTGGATTCGACCTGCTGGGCCGCCGGCTCCGCACCCGGCGCGGCGAACCGCCCGGCCAGCTCGTTCTGCCCCTCGCGCCAGCCGTTGGCCCAGAACGGCCGGGCCGGGTCGTCCTCGGCATAGGGGTTGCTGTCGAGGTTGGCTCCGTCGAGCCCGGCCTGCTTGCCCTGGGCCTCAGCCACCTCGTTGCGCTTCTCCGCGGCGGCGGTGTCGGCCGGGGTGATGGTGTTGTCGTCGAACATGTCGGCCTGGGCGAAGACCTGGAGGTCGCCGACGTATTGGTTCAGCTCCTTCCAGAACGCCTGGGCCTTCACCGGCTCCATCCGCTTGAGCTTCCGGGCGAGCTTCAGCGCCTGCGTATTGCCGCCGATGTCGTTGAACTGCTTGTTGAACTGGCCGACCTCGCCGCGGGCATCGTCGAGCCGGCTCTGGGCCTCGCCGATCTTGCGGTCGTAGCTGATCACGACGTCGCGATTGACGCCGCGCTTCGGCTGGTCGGTGGCTTCCTTCAGTCTGCGCGCCATGGGCTCTCCTTCTCAGCGCTGTTGAGGATTCCGTCCCGAATGCGCGCCTCGGCCTTAGCCCTCTCCGCGTGGTATGCCGCCCGAGCGTTGTTCTTCTCGGCGCGCCACAGGTGCCAATGCACCAGCCACGCGGCGATGAGCTTCCGCATGCCGCATTCTCCTGATCTCGGCCTGGAGCGCCGCGATGTCGGCGAAGACGCGATCCAGGCGGGTTTCCAAATCTGGGGCGCCGGTGATCGGCGCATAGACGAAGTCGAGGAAGCTGTTGCCCCACCGAGCGATCATCCGGTCCATGTGCCGGTTCGAAGGCCGGCTGCCGGCCAGCCAGCCTCGCGCGGTCACCTCCTCCACGCAGAAGTCGGACGCCAGGCGCTTGGCCGCGTGCTTCGGGTAGAGCCAGG
>NZ_JBCNNF010000299.1:0-8624 GCF_039594555.1 Inquilinus sp. | reverse complement strand
GAAAGGCACTTCCCGCGTAACTGCCGGTTCCACACAGGTACAGTTCCAGCCCGGATATGCTTATACCATTTACCTGGCAGGCGCCAAAGACAGCACCGGTGCACGCAGGAGGGTGTGCTCAACATCGCCTTCAAGGCGGCGGACCAGGAAGGGCTGCTGCTGCTCGACCTCAAGGACCTGCAGGCTCTGCTGGCCTTCATGGCCGAGAACGCGTCGAAGTTCACCGGCGTCTACGGCAACGTCTCCAAGGCCTCGGTCGGCAGCATCCAGCGCCAGTTGCTGGTGCTGGAGCAGCAGGGCGCCGAGGCCTTCTTCGGCGAGCCGGCGCTGGACCTGATGGACCTGGCCCGCACCGCGCCGGACGGGCGCGGCATCATCAACGTGCTGGCGGCGGAGACGCTGATCCAGGCGCCGCGGCTCTACGCCACCTTCCTGCTGTGGCTGCTGTCCGAGCTGTTCGAGCGGTTGCCTGAGGTCGGCGACCCGGACAAGCCGAAGCTGGTGTTCTTCTTCGACGAGGCCCACCTGCTGTTCGACGACGCGCCCAAGGCGCTGGTCGAGAAGGTCGAGCAGGTGGTGCGGCTGATCCGCTCCAAGGGCGTCGGCGTCTATTTCGTCACCCAGAACCCGATCGACGTGCCGGACAAGGTGCTGGCCCAGCTCGGCAACCGCGCCCAGCACGCGCTGCGCGCCTTCACCCCGCGCGACCAGAAGGCGCTGAAGGCCAGCGCCGACACCTTCCGCACCGAGGGCAAGCTGGACGTCGCCCGGGCGCTGCAGGAGCTGGCGGTGGGCGAGGCGCTGGTCTCCTTTCTCGACCCCAAGGGCATCCCCGAGGTGGTGGAGCGGGCGCTGGTCTGCCCGCCGGTCTCGCGCCTGGGCCCGATCAGCGATGCCGAGCGCCAAGCGGCGATCGCGGCCGGCGGCATGAATGCCAAGTACAGCACCGCGATCGACCGCGAATCCGCCTATGAGAAGCTGACCGCCAAGGCGGCCGAGGCGCAGCAGGAGGCGGCGGCCGCCGCCGAGGAGAAGGCCCAGGCGAAGCAGGGGCCCAGCATGGCGGAATCGATCTTCAGGGACGTGATCCGCAGCGCCGGCAGCTCGGTCGGCACCCAGCTCGGCCGCAGCCTGGGCCGCAGCGTCGGGGGCACCGCGGCAGGCACGCTGGGCAGCTCGATCGGCCGCGCCGTGGTCCGCGGCATCCTCGGCTCGCTGTTCGGCGGCCGGCGCTGAGGCGAGGCCGCCCATCCCGGAGCGGATCTTTCCGGGATGGGCGATGGCCCGACCCCAGGTGCGCCCTGTCGCAAGCGCGCCGCCCCTGTCCGCTGCCGGGGCGGCTGGGGTATGCTCAAGCCCATGCAGGAGAACGACGCCCTCTTCGATGCCTTGCGCCGCTCGGCCGATCCCGCCGTGGTCGACGCGCTGGAGGATCTCGTCCGCAACGGCCGCGACGAGGACCTCGCCCGGGTCAACGCCCTGGGCTTCGCGGCGGCACGCGGCCTGGACGAGGAGGGGGTGATCGCGGCCCTGCTGCAGGCGTCGCGGCTGGGCCTGTTCGAGATGTCGTGGAACATCCTATGCCCGAGCTGCGGCGGCGTTCTCGGCGCCAACGCCACGCTGCGCACCGTGCAGCAGCAGGACTACCACTGCGCCTTCTGCGCGGTGAGCAGCGAGCCGGTGCTCGACGACACGGTCGAGGTCAGCTTCACGGTCAGCCCCCGGATCCGCCGCATCGGCGCCCATGATCCCGACAGCCTTGGCTTCTGGGACTATCACCGGCAGGTGTTCTTCGGCTCCGGCCTGGCGTTCCCCGAACGCGGCGCGTTCGAGGAGCTGAGCCGCCAAGCGATGCTGGAGACGGTCGATCTGCGGGCCGGCGAACGGATGATCCTGGCCCTGCAGCTGCCGGCCGAGCCGGTGGTCGTCTTCGACCCGGTGACCCACGCGGCCCATTGGGTCGAGACCGAGGGCGAGCCGACGGCGGAACGCCGCGACCTGTCCATGATCTTCACCACCGGCCATTCCGGCGTCGCCCGGTCGACCCTGGCCCCCGGCCCGCTCCGCCTCCTGCTGGACAACCGGACGGAGCGGCGGGTCCTGGTCGGCGTCTACGCGGCGGGGCCGGAGCTGTGCAGCCTGATCGGGGGCCGGCGCCCGTACCTGACCGCCAAGCGCCTGCTGACCAACCAGACCTTCCGCGACCTGTACCGGACCGAGACGCTGGACGTCGAGCAGCGGCTCAAGATCATGAGCCTGACCTTCCTGTTCACCGACCTGAAGGGATCGACCGACCTGTATGAGCGGGTCGGCGACCTGGTCGCCTATGACCTAGTGCGCTCCCACTTCCAAATCCTGAACGAGATCGTCGCCTCCGAATCCGGGGCCGTGGTCAAGACCATCGGCGACGCGGTGATGGCGACCTTCCCGGTGCCGCGCCGCGCCGTCTCCGCCGCCCTGCGGATGCGGGAGTCGATGCGGCAGCTGAATGCGCGGCGGGGGGCGGAGGAGCTGATCCTGAAGATCGGCATCCATGAGGGGCCGTGCCTGGCGGTGAACCTCAACGACCGCCAGGACTATTTCGGCCAGACCGTCAACATCGCCTCGCGGGTGCAGGCGCTGGCCACCGGCGACAGCATCTACGCCACCCAGCCGGTGGTGCAGGACGCGGAGGCGGCGCGGCTGCTGTCGTCGCACGGAGTCGCGGCGAGGCCCCAGGCGCTGGCGCTGCGCGGCGTCGGCGACCGCATGCCCGTCTTCGCCATGAGCTGACGGCGCCTACCACTAAAGAGGTAAACCGCCCTGGGTAAGGGCGCGCTACCGGCTAACCTTCGATAATCATACAGAAATTGCTGAAAGCAGCTGGCCCCGGGGGCACCCTGGAGCGCGGGTCTGTGACCGTTGCTGCAGGGACAACTGCTTGCATGCAGTGGTCGCATCCCCCGATAGTGGTGAATATAATTTTATTCGAATTCGAAATGGTGAGGTTTGCCCATGGCCGATGCGATCAGTCTGTGCCCGCCAGTCCATGTGCACCTGAAGGGCGGAGGCACGATCCGCTTCACCGATGCCGATGCCTTTGCGAACTGGCTGAATGATCTGTGCTCCGCGGCCGTCAGCGGTGATCCTGATGCCATCGGCGCCGACAGCCTGCAGTGGCTGGACGCGATCCTGCAGAAAATCGAGAAAGCCATCGATTCCGGTGCGGAGTCCATCTCCCCGGAGGTTTATCACGGCCTGCCCGCGCCGGCGGATGCGCCGATCTCGATCAACCAAACGCCTCCGGCAACCATCGGAACGGCGCCAAAATCCGACCAGACCTATCTCGATTTCGCGCAAAACCTGTATCGCATGGTCGCTCCGGTGGAGCGGCAGGGCAGGTCGGCCCGGAAGCGAGCCGGCGGTCAGGCACAGTTGGCGCATGCCGCTGCCGGGTTCTGACTCCGACGACGATCGATTCCACTGCGGCCGCGGAGCCATTCTGCGGGGCTGCGGCGGGACATAACGGTCGCCTGCCTCCCGTCTATCGGGCTCTGTTGGCTCGCCTTCGTTGCCGCAGGCCCGCCCGCGACCTCTTGCCGACGGCCAGGATCCGTCTGCTTGCGCGTTCCTCCCCGCGCCCGGCGCGGCGATGTCATCGCCTCATCGTGGCATTCCCCGTTCGGGCTTGTGTATAGTGCGGTGACGTCGAGCATCCGCAAGGGCTTGATATTACAGTTTTGTTACGATCGATGACGGTTCGGAGGCCATCCGTGAGCATGTTGCAGAGCACCGCCGAGGCTGTGTCCGCCGAGGCGCCGGAGGCCGCCCGCGGCCCCGCCAAGCCTGCGATCGCCGCGGATTCGCCCGACCGGTTCATCAACCGCGAGCTGTCCTGGCTGGCCTTCAACCAGCGTGTGCTGGAGGAGGCCTACAACACCCGCTACCCGCTGCTGGAGCGGCTGCGCTTCCTGTCGATCTCGGCCTCAAACCTGGACGAGTTCTACATGGTCCGCGTCGCCGGGCTGAAGGCGCAGGTGGCGCTCGGCGTCGCCTCGCCCAGCCAGGACGGGCGCAGCCCGGCGCAGCAGCTGGGCGAGATCACCGCCCGGGTGCAGGAGCTGATGCGCGACCAGCAGCATTGCTGGCGGGCCCTGAGCGAGGAGCTGCGCGCCGCCGGCATCGTCGTGGCCCGGCCGGATGAGCTGACCAAGTCCGAGAAGACCTGGCTGGAGGAGCGGTTCCTCAGCGAGATGTTCCCGGTGCTGACGCCGCTGGCGATCGACCCGGCCCATCCCTTCCCCTTCATCCCCAATCTCGGCCTGTGCCTGGCCCTGGCCCTGGTCGCCACCGGGGAGGAGGCGCAGGACGAGATGGAGGCGATCGTGCCGCTGCCGCCGCAGCTGGACCGCTTCATCCGCCTGCCCGGGGCGCCGATCCGCTTTGCCCTGCTCGAAGACGTGGTGATGCTGTTCCTCGACCGGCTGTTCCCCGGCTTCACCCCGCGCGCCAGCGGCACCTTCCGGGTGATCCGCGACAGCGAGATGGAGATCGACGAGGAGGCGGAGGATCTGGTCAAGACCTTCGAGAGCGCGCTGAAGCGGCGCCGCAAGGGCATCGTCATCCGCCTCTCCGTCTCCGCCGACGTGCCGGACACGCTGCGCCACTTCGTCTGCGAGAAGCTGAAGGTCAAGGACGACGACGTCTATTCCCAGGACCGGCTGCTGGGCCTGGTCGACACCAAGAAGCTGATCGTCGACGAGCGGCCGGAGCTGCTGTTCCCGCCCTACAATGCCCGCTTCCCGGAGCGGGTGCGCGATTTCGGCGGCGACAGCTTCGCCGCGATCCGGGCCAAGGACATCATCGTCCACCACCCGTATGAGAGCTTCGACATCGTCGTCCAGTTCCTGCGCCAGGCGGCGCGCGACCCCGACGTGGTGGCGATCAAGCAGACCCTGTACCGCACCTCGAAGGATTCGCCGATCGTCCAGGCCCTGGTCGAGGCGGCGGAGGCCGGCAAGTCAGTCACCGCAATGGTCGAGCTGAAGGCCCGCTTCGACGAGGAGGCCAACATCCGCTGGGCCCGCGACCTGGAGCGGGCGGGCGCGCAGGTGGTGTACGGCATCATCCATCTGAAGACCCATGCCAAGGTCTCGATGGTGGTGCGGCGCGAGCAGGGCGGCCTGCGCACCTACACCCATTTCGGGACCGGCAACTACCACCCGATCACCGCCAAGGTTTACACCGACCTCAGCTTCTTCACCTGCGACCCGGCCCTCGGCCGCGACGCCGCGGCGATGTTCAACTACATGACCGGCTACGCCAAGCCGGCGAAGCTGGAGAAGCTGTCGATCGCGCCGCTGTTCCTGCGCGACCGGATCATGGAGCTGATCGACGCCGAGATCGAGAATGCCAAGGCGGGTAAGCCCGCCCAGATCTGGGTCAAGCTGAACGCGCTGGTCGACGCCAGCATCATCGACAAGCTGTACCAGGCCTCCCAGGCCGGGGTGGAGATCGACCTGGTGATCCGCGGCATTTGCTGCCTGCGGCCCGGCGTGCCCGGACTGTCCGAGAACATCCGGGTGCATTCGATCGTCGGCCGGTTCCTGGAGCACGCCCGCATCCTGTGCTTCGCCAACGGCCAGAGGCTGCCGTCGCGCCAGTCCAAGGTCTTCCTGTCCTCGGCCGACTGGATGCCGCGCAACCTCGACGGCCGGATCGAGAGCCTGGTGCCGCTGGAGAACGCCACCGTCCGCCAGCAGGTGATGGAGCAGATCATGCTCGCCAACCTGAAGGACGAGTCGAACACCTGGATGCTGGCCCCCGATGGCCGCTATCATCGGATCGACGCGCCGGAGGACGCCTTCAGCGCACACATGTACTTCATGACCAACCCCAGCCTGTCCGGCCGGGGCAGTGCGCTGAAGGATGCCAAGCGGGCGCCGCGCCGCCTGGTCAAGCCCGCAGAATAAGGATCGAGGCCCGGTGTTCCGTATCGGACCGATCGTGCCGTCCCGGCCGGGGCGGGTGGGTGTCATCGATATCGGCTCGAACTCGATCCGGCTGGTCGTCTATGACCGGGTGACCCGGTCGCCCGTGCCGGTGTTCAACGAGAAGGTGATGTGCGGCCTGGGCCGCGGGCTCGGCCAAGCCGGCCGCCTGTCGCCCGAGGGCGTGGTCCAGGCGCTGGACAACCTCGCCCGCTTCACCCGCCTCCTGGAGGGCATGGGCGTCGACCGGGTCGACGTTCTGGCCACGGCGGCGGTGCGCGAGGCCGAGGACGGCGCCGATTTCGTCGCCGAGGTCGAGCGCCGCTGCGGCCTGCCGATCACCGTGATCAGCGGGGTGGAGGAGGCGCGGCTGTCCGCCCTCGGTGTCCTCTCCGGTATCCGCGATGTCGACGGCGTGATGGGCGATCTCGGCGGCGGCTCGCTCGAGCTGGTCGGGCTCGACCGCGGCGAGATCCGCGAGCAGGTGACCCTGCCGCTCGGGCCCTTCCGGCTGATGGACGAGACCGGTGCGCGCAAGGAGGCGCGCAGTGTCGTGCTCGACACGCTGGCGCAGCAGGACTGGCTGCAGCTCTATGCCGGGCGCAGCTTCTACCCGGTCGGCGGCGCCTGGCGCGCCATCGCCAAGCTGTTCATGGAGCGCGAGAACCACCCGCTGCACATCATCCACCAGTACACGGTGCCGACCGGGGCGCTGGCCGAATTCGTCGGGCTGGTGGCGAAGCAGAGCAAGGGGGCGCTGTCCGGCGCCGCGATCTCGCGCCGCCGGGTCGAGATGCTGCCGATGGCGGCGCTGGTGCTGGAAGGCGTGCTGAAGACGCTGAAGCCGGCGCGCGTGGTGTTCTCGGCTCTCGGCCTGCGCGAAGGCCACCTCTACGACCTGCTGGCGCCGGAGGACCAGGCGTGCGACCCGCTGATCTATGCCGCGGCCGAACTGGCGCACCGGCTCGACCGCTTCGGCCATGCCGAGGTGGTGGCGGAATGGACCCGGTCGGTGTTCCCGGACGAGACGGCGGACCATGCCCGGCTGCGCCAGGCGGCCAGCCTGCTCTCGGATATCGGCTGGTTCGAGCATCCCGACTACCGGGCCGAGCATGCCTGGCTCCGCGTGCTGCGCATGCCGGTCGCCGGGCTGGACCATGCCGAGCGGGTGTTCCTGGCCGCCGCCGTCTATGTCCGCTACGGCGGCACGCTGGGCGACCCGCTGACCGGCCCGCTGCTGGAGCTGCTGACCGAGGAGATGCGCAGCCGCGTGCTGCTGCTCGGCCAGGCGCTGCGGCTGGCCCACACCCTGACCGGCGGCGCCACCTCGCTGCTGGAGCGCACCAGCCTCACGGTCTCGGGCGAGGCGGTGGTGCTGAGCCTGCCGGCCGACGAGGAGGCGCTGACCGGCCTCGCCGTCGACCGTCGCCTCGACGCCGTCGCCAAGGCGCTCGGCAAGCCCGGCCGGGTGGTGGTCGAGGAATCAAGGCGCGCGGCGGGGTAGGGGCCAGGACACCCCACCGGGCGTTGCCCCCCTTGGTTGCGAGACGTTCTCCACGTTCCCCAATCCGTCATCCCCGCGAAAGCGGGGATCTCGTCACGCTATGACCGGAAAGAGATTCCCGCTTGCGCGGGAATGACGGCAAAGAGGATGGGGCATCACGATCCCTTCGCCACCCAGACGTTCCAGTAGCGCGGCGCGTCGGCCGGCCAGACCTTGAAGCCCTGCACCCGCTTGGCTACGGCATAGTCCGAGGCATGCAGGTACAGGCTGGCGGCCGGCGCCTCCTCGGTGAACAGCCGGCCGATCTGGTCCAGCACCGCCTGCATCTGCGCCCGGTCGGTGGTGGCGTTGGCCTGCGCCAGCAGGTCGATGGCGCGCGGGTCCTTCCAGATCTTGCGCGGCTGCGGGCCGATGATCCGCTCCCACTGGCCCAGCGGGTCCAGCCGCGGCGAGTAGGAGAAGGACTGGGTCTGGAACTTGCCGGTCGTGTAGGCGTCCAGCTGCGCCGTCCACTCCAGCACCTCCAGGTCGACATTCAGCCCGACGCTGCGCAGCATGTCCTGCATCAACACGGCGCAGTCATACATCTCGGCATAGCGCTTGTTCGCGGTCATGACGATGCGCTGGCCCTTGTAGCCGGCCTCGGCCAGCAGGGCCTTGGCCCTCTCCGGATCATAGGGCAGGGCGTCGGTCTGGGCCTGGGAGTGGTAGGGGCTGAAGGCCGGCACCGGCGTGGCCGAGAATTTCGAGCCGCCGAAGGTGACGGCCTCGGCGATGGCGGCACGGTCCAGCGCCATCACGATCGCCTGCCGCACCCGCCTGTCCTGCAGCACCGGGTCCTCGGACTGCAGGATCAGCGCCTCCCAGCCCGGGGTGATGCTGGACTCGACCGTCAGGTCCGGGTTGCCCTGCAGCTGGATCCGGTCCTGCGATTCCAGCGGCGCCGTGTCCAGCGCCCCGGCCTGCAGCGCGGTCAGCTTGGCCGCTGCGTCCGGCATGATGGTGAAGCGGACCTTGTCGACATACACCTCTTTGCGGCCGACATAGCCGCTCATGGCATCGTCGCGCGGGGTGTAGCCGTCGAACCGGGTCAGCTCGACATACTGGCCCGGGCGCCAGTCCGACAGGATGAAGGGGCCGGTGCCGACCGG
>NZ_JBCNNF010000298.1:0-8626 GCF_039594555.1 Inquilinus sp. | reverse complement strand
GGCCTGGTCTCCGGCGGCGTGCCGGTGCTGGGCGTGGTTGAGGCGCCGGCCTTCGACCGCCGCTTCTGGGCGGCCGGCGGCCAGGCCTGGCAGCAACGGGGCGATGAGACGCCGCAGCGCATCGCCGTGCGCCGGCCGCCGGCGGAGGGCATGGTGGTGCTGACCAGCCGGTCGCATCGCGACGACCCCCGGCTCGACGCGGCGCTGCAGGGCCGTTCTGTCGCCGAGCGCCGGATCCTTGGCAGCTCGCTGAAGATCGCGCTGATCGCGGCGGGGGAGGCGGATCTCTATCTCCGCTTCGGCCCGACCATGGAATGGGACACGGCAGCCGCCGATGCGGTACTGCGCGCTGCCGGCGGCGTCATCGACGACCCCGCATCCGGCCTGCCGCTGGCCTATGCCAAGCCCGGCTTCGCCAATGCCGGCTTCGTCGCGCGCGGGGGCGCGACGGACTGATTCTTCCTGACCCTGCAGCCAAAGCAAAGGGCCGCCCCGATGGGACGGCCCTTTGCTTTGGCGTCTTGCCGGACCCCGGATGAAGAAAGGGGCGCCCCGAAGGACGCCCCGATCTCCCGATGGGATCTTTATAGACCGTACAGACCGTCTTAGTTGATGACGATCTCGACGCGGCGGTTCTGCGGCTCGCGCACACCGTCGGCGGTCGGGACCAGCGGATCGGACTCGCCGACGCCGCGGGTGACGATCAGGCTGTCGGCAACGCCGTCCGCGACCAGCTCGCGGCGGACCGACTCGGCGCGACGCACCGACAGGGCCTGGTTGTACCGGTCCGAACCCGAACGGTCGGTGTGGCCGGTGACGTCGATGCGCGTGGTCTTGCCCTGGAGGGCGTCAGCCGCGGCCGAGGCCACGATCTGCTTGGCTTCCGGGGTCAGACGCGAGCTGTCGAAGTCGAAGAACACCAGGTAGCTGCGGCCAGCGACGGTCTGGACCTGCTCGACCACTTCCGGGGCCGGGGCGAAGGTGTAGCGAACGCCAACCAGGATGGTGTGGTTGTTGCTCGCGTCGTACTTCAGCTTGGTGCCCTGGTCGTCGAAGGTCGGCTTGGTGTTGCCGAAGTAGCGGTACTCGAGGTTCGCAGCCAGGTTCGGCGAGAAGTTGTACGACACACCGGCGATGCCCTGGTAGGCGAACTGGGTGTTGAAGTCGCTGAACTTGTTGCCGCCGGCCTTCAGCTCGGAGTCGAGCAGGGCGACACCGACACCGGCACCGATGTACGGCACGAACGGCGAACCGAAGTCGAAGTCGTAGTAGCCGTTGGCCATGATGCCGATGGTGCGGAAATGACCATTCTTGAAGATGGTCTGACCGTTGACCTTGGCGTCCTTGACGTCATTGGTGCGCAGGCTGACTTCGGCGTCCGCGCGGAACGAACCCCAGTCGTAACCGAGGTAGATGTCGCCAGCCGGGCCGACGTCATAACGCGACTTGCCGTCGATGTTGGTGTTCTTGACGCTCCAGTCGTCATTCTGGCGAATGTTGACGCCGGCGCCGGCACCGACATAGAGACCGGTGGCCTGATACTCCTGCGCCATCGCCGGGGCTGCAACGAGCAGGGCGGCCGCACCGACGGCGTACATCACGTTCTTGTTCATATCCAATACCTCGCTGATCACGGTTCAACCGAGGTCTCGTCCCCCGCTTCCTTCAAGGGCTGCGACCAGACCGCTCCCTTTGGATGTACGATGGTCGGGCGTAGACCGCAATTGAAATGGACCGCGCTGTTGCGAATTTCGCGCAGTGTTGCAGCGATGCACCACCGTCCGGCACGGCCATTCGCGATCGGGTTAACTGATTGTTCGGATTTTGGAAACCGAAATCGGGCCGAGTCCGCACGGCGATCCGAATGCAACAAATTCGTGACAATGCCCCGGAAAGCCCGGATTCGGGACAATCCTCAAATTTACGAACAAACCCAAGGGATTGGGCCGGGGCGCTGCGGCCCGATGATCATTCCGCCCTCGCATTGGAGGGAGCCGGCGGGGCAGGGTTTGGCGGGCCGCTGCAGGAAGGCCGGCGCGAATCCGGGAGAATCAGCGGGCCGGCGGCCTCAGCGCAGCCGGTCCCGCACCAGCCGGGCGATGCCGTCCGCGCGCTGCCCGGCCGCCGTCGCCAGGCGGTCGCGGCTGTCTGCATAGACCTGGCGGCGGCCGGCATCGTCGAGGCCGCGCAGATTGACGTCGACGGCATACAGCACCGCCTCGACCGCGCCGCGCAGCGTCGCGGCCCCGGCGCCGACATCGCTGACGATCTGGGTGGTGGCCAGCGTCGCCGCCTGGCCGGCCAGGTCCAGCGCCTCCAGCGCTGTCTGCGCTGCGTTCAGCGGGATCTCGGTGGCGGCGATCGTCGCCTCCTGCAGCGCCGTGCGGCGGGCCGCCTTCTCATCCTCGGTCGCCTTCGGCAGCTTCAGCGCCTGCATATAGGCGTCGAACACGGCGATATCGGCCTCGGCATGGGCCGACAGCTCGGCAATCAGCCGGTCGCCCGACAGGATCAGCGTGTCCAGGAAGGTCCGGTCCGGCGCCTTGTTGGCGGTGATGCGCAGCGCCATCACCACCAGGCCGAGGCCGAGCGTCGCCGAGACCATGGCGGCGGAACCGCCGCCCGGGGTCGGTGAATCGCTGGCCAGCGTGTCGCGGAACGTGGCCAGCGGCCAGCGCCACAGGCTATCTTCGGTCTCTGCGGTCATCATGCTCTCCCGGCGCGGCGCTGCAGCTCCACGGCCCGCAGCAGGTTGGCGAAGATCAGCGTGGCGGTCAGCGGGCCGACGCCGCCCGGCACCGGCGTCAGCGCCGCCACCACCGGGCGGACGCCGTCGGCGTCGACATCGCCGACCACCCGGCCGTCGACCACGGAGATGCCGGCATCGACCACCACCTGGCCCGGCCGGACCATCTCCCCCGTGACCAGGCCGGGGCGGCCGGTGGCGACGAAGACGATGTCGGCGGCGGTGATCGCGGCGGCGAGGTCTCGGGTGCGGCTGTGGCACACCGTCACCGTGGCGTCGCGGTTGACCAGCATCGGCGCCAGGGCTCGGCCGACGGCGCGGCCGCGGCCGACCACCACGGCGCGGGCGCCCTTCAGGTCCGCGGCCGTCTCGGCCAGCCGGATGCAGGCGGCCGGGGTGGCCGGCAGCAGGGCATCGGCCTCGCGCCCGGCGGCAATCAGGCCGAGATTGTGCGGCGTTAGCCCGTCGACATCCTTCAGCGGATCGAGCTGCCGGACCGCGATCTCGGCATCCAGCCCGGCGGCCAGCGGCAGTTCCAGCAGGATGCCGTGCACGCCGGGATCGGCCGACAGCGCGGCGAGGCGGGCGTCGAGCGCGGCCTGGCCGCCGGCGGGATCCACCGTCTCGACCCGGAAGCCCAGGCCCAGCGCATCGGCGGTGCGCTGCTTGGCGGCGGCGTAGCGGGCGACGGCGGCATCGTCGCTGGCCGCCACCACGGCCAGGCAGGGGCGCAGGCCCGGCGGCGTCTCCGCCAGGATCCGCGATCGGATCCGCTCCGCGATCGGCTTGCCCAGCAGGGCGGTGGCTTCGGCCATGGCGAGGTCCCGTTCAGGCGTCCGGCCCGGCATACATCATCGTGACGCACCCTGGCTCGACATTTCCATCGGACAAGGCCATAACGCCGCCGCCCCGTGCCGCTGGGGCCGCGACACCGATCGGCCGATTCGCGGCGCCATGCGAGTCCGGCCCGCAGCAAGCTCCGGAGCGAGCCATGGTCCCCGTCCTGTTCGCGCTCGGCACCAATCTCGGCGACCGTGAGGCCAATCTGCGCCGGGCGATCGCCTGGCTGTGCGGCGAAACGGCCGTCGACGCCGTCTCCGCCGTATACGAGACGGCGCCGATGTACGACGCCGACCAGGACGCCTTCCTCAACATGTGCGTCGCCGCCCGCACCGATCTGTCGCCCGAGGCGCTGCTGGCGCGGCTGAAGGCGGCGGAGGCGGAGATCGGCCGGGTGCCGAGCCGCCCGAACGGGCCGCGGCTGATCGATCTCGACCTGCTGCTCTATGGCGACCAGGTCGTCGACCAGCCGGGGCTGGTGGTGCCGCATCCGCGGATGGCGGAGCGCGGCTTCGTCCTGGCGCCCGCCGCCGATGTCGCCGCCGGCTGGATCCATCCGGTCGAGCGCCGCAGCGTGGCCGAACTGCTGCGGGCGCTTGGACCGCTCTCCGGCGTCACCCGGCGTGACGATTTGCGCCCGAGCTAGGAGGCCTCCGCCGGAGCCGGGCCGGCCGAGCCGCGCTCGATCAGCTCCGGCACCCCCAGCTGCGACGGCGGCGTCTCGCCGTTCAGCAGCGCCAGCACCTGCCGGGCCAGGATCTCGCCGAAGGGGCGCAGCGAGGTGCGGAAGGTCGTGAGGGGCGGGGTGGCCATCACCGCGATCGGGATGTCGTCGCAGCCGATGATGGAGACGTCGTCGCCAACCGTCAGGCCGGCATTGCGCACCGCGCCCGCAGCGCCGAATGCCATCTCGTCATTGCCGCACAGGATCGCCGTCGGCCGCGGCGACAGGGCCAGCAGCGCCCGGGTGGCCGCGCAGCCGCTCTCGGCGGTATAATCGCCGCAGCGATGCCAGGCCGGGTCGACGGGCAGGCCCCCCTCGGCCATCCCCTCCTGCCAGCCCAGCAGGCGCTGCCGGCTGCCATTGACCTGTGCCGGCGTGTTGATCAGGGCGATGCGGCGATGGCCGCGGGCGGCCAGCCAGGCGGTGGCGGTCCGGCCGCTGGCCCGGTGGTCGGCGTCGACGAAGGGTGTTTCCGGCCGGTCGCCGTCGCGGCCGAGCATGGCGAAGGGAAAATCCTGCCGGCGCAGATAGGCGGCGCGCGGATCGTCGACGCGGACCCGGGTCAGGATCACCGCATCGACCCGCCGGCCCTCGACCAGCCGGCGCAGCGTCTCAATCTCCTGCTCGTCCGGCGCCGCGCCCGCCACCAGCAGGGCGTAGCCCGCCGGAGCCAGAACGGCGTCGAGGCCGGTCAGCAGCGGCAGGAAATAGCTGTCGACCAGGCCGGCGGGCGATGGGGTCAGCAGGAAGGCGACGGCGTCGGCCCGCCCGCGGCGCAGGGTGCGGGCCAGCGCGTTCGGCGTGTAGCCGACCTCCCGCGCCGTTGCCAGCACCCGCTTGCGGGTCTCGTCGGCGACGTCGCTGTGGCCGTTGAGAGCACGGGAGACGGTGTAGGTCGACAATTCAAGCAATCGGGCCAGTTCGACGATGCCCACCCGTTTGCCATCCGCCATTCGCACGCCACCCTGTGTTCAGTCCCCAATCTCCGCGAACAGCAGCACTGCAGCCGCCGTGCCGGAGGCGCCGGTGCCGCCGAGCCCCTCGCCGGTGATCGGGTCAAAATACTCGCGGAAGCCGCTTCGCTTCACAACGGCCATGCTGTCGCGGCGGATGCGATTCGTCAGGTCTTGCCGGCCGGCGCGCCGCAGCCCGTCATGCAGCAGCCAGTTATGGGCCAGCGAGACCGCACCCCGCCAGGGTCGCCGAGGGTCGAACCCCGGCCGGCCGGGCTCGGCGCTCGGTACCGCGACCGCCGCCTGGTCCAGCCAGCGCTCCAGCCCGGCGGTCAGCTGCGGGTGCCGGGCCGCCAGCATCGGGTCGGCATAGAGCGGCAGGAAACCGCCGATCCCGGGCTGGCCGACGGCCTGGCCGGTGGCGGCGTCGCGCGAATGGTACAGGCCCCCGGTCTTGTCCCAGCAGGCTTCCAGCGCCGCGCGCGTCCGGGCGATCATGCGATCGACCTCGGCCACGCCGGCGCGGTCGTCGATCATGTCGAGCAGGAAGCGCAGGTCGCGGTTGGCGCGCTGCAGGATGGCGTTGAAGCCGATCTCGGCGATCCGGAACGGGGGACGGGCGGCATCGCCGATGGGGCTGTCGTCCAGCCCGCTCTCCCGCGGGTCAACGATCGCCGCGAGGCCGGTGCCCTCCGGGTCCCGCGCCGCGGCGAACCAGCGGTGCCAGTCCAGCAGCTTCGGCGCCAGCACCTGCAGCCGCGGGCGCGACCGCTGCACGCCGAAGCGCTCGAACAGCTGGCGGATGGCACAGGTGGCCAGCGGCGGGTGGGTCAGGGCCGGCGCGACGGTCCTGCCGTCATGCGCCAGGATGTGCGGCACCATGCCGTCCGGCTGCTGCCCGGCCAGCAGGGTCTCGATCTCGGTCCAGGCCCGGGCCTCGTCGAACCCGGCGAAGCCGAGCGCGGCCAGGCAGGACTCCCAGTTTCGCTGGGCTGCGGCGGGGGCGGAGGCGGTCGGTAAGGTATAGGCGCCGCAATCATTGCCCTGGAGGACGGCGATCGCGGCTGCAGTCAGCTCGGTGGTCATCAATGCTCGTGTCGGGACGGACGGCCAGCGTCACTTCGTGGATTTAGATAAAGCTTTAGGTAAATGCAATTGACAATGCGGCGGCGGCATCGCGGTCGGACGCGATCACGGCTTTACCGCGAGGCGGCGGCCAGCCACACTGATCGGCATGAGGCGCTTGGCGTCATGCGCCCCCGTCATCGTCCTGGCGGCATGGGGGGTGGCCGCCCACGCGGCAGAGATGACGGTCGCGGGGATCACCTTCAGCGACGCGGAAGGCGGCTTCGTGCTCGAATCGGCCAGCGGGAGCGGGCGGCTCGACGACCCGTTCGTGGTGGTCGAGCGGATCACCGGCAAGGGTGAGGCGGCGCTGACCGTCGCCGGGCTGACGGCGGCCTTCGGCAACCGGGTCGGCACCGCCCATCTGGCCGGCTTCGCCCTGGTCAAGGTGGTGCGCAACGACACGGCGGAGACCTGGCGCGACTTCCCGATCGAGCTGCAGGAGCGGCGCGGCGACCAGAGCCCGTACGGCGACGGCCTGTCCTTCGCCCAGGCGCCGGAGGCGGAGCGCGGCGTCCGCGCCGACCGCTTCGCCGCGGCCCAGATGTATGACGAGCCGCGCGACATGGTGATGTTCCATGACGGCGCGGTGCCGCCGGGCGGCACCGTGGTGCTGCGCGTCGTGATCACCGACAACACGCCGGCGGCGCGGTTCTACGTGGTGCAGCGCCGGGTCCAGCCGACCGCATCGCTGGCGCCGGCGCGCCGCATCGCCGCGCGGGCTGGACGATGACGGGCGTCCCGCGCCGCGCGGCGCTGGCCGGCCTGCTGCTGTGCCTGGCGCTGCCGGGGCCGGCGCGGGCGGGCGAGATCACGGCCGACGGGCTGGTGTTCAGCGACGCCGAGGGTGGCTTCGTGCTGGAATCGGCGACCGGGACCGGCCGTCTCGACGATCCCTTCGTGGTGGTGGAGCGGATCACCGGCACCGGCGAGGCGGCGCTGACCATCACCGGGCTGACCGTGGGCTTCGGCAACCGCATCGCCACCGCCCATCTCACCGGCTTCGCCATGACCAAGATCGTGCGCAACGACACCGGCCAGGCCTGGCGCGACTTTCCGGTGGAGCTGGAGCGCAAGCGCGGAGAGGGCAGCACCTATGATGACGGCCTGTCTTTCGCCCAGGGGCCGCAGGTACATCGGTCGATCTGGGCCGAAGGCTTCATCTCCGGCCGGGTGATCGACGAGCCGCATGACGGGCTGGTGTTCGAGGACGGCGTCATCCCGCCCGGCGGCACGGTGACGCTGCATCTGGTGGTCACCGACAACATGCCGGCCGGGCCGATCTATCTGGTGCAGCGCCGGCTGGCGCCGACCGCCCTGCTGGCGCCCGGGCGCGAGCGGATGGGCGCCGCGCCGTCGTAGTGCCGGCCTGCCCCCTGGCTGGCGGCGCCGGTCCTCGCTATATCCAACGGGCCCGGCACGACCGGCCGGGCCGAGACTGAGGCCCATGCAGATCTTCCGTCACACCGAAAACCTGCCGGCAGCGGCGCGCGGCGCGGTGGTCGCCATCGGCAATTTCGACGGCGTGCATCGCGGCCACCAGACCGTGGTCGCGGCGGCGAGGGCCGAGGCGCGGCGGCTGGGTGTGCCGCTCTGCGTGCTCAGCTTCGAGCCGCATCCGCGCAGCCTGTTCCGCCCCGGCGACTCGCCCTTCCGCCTGACCCCGTTCCGGATCAAGGCGCGGCTCTTGGAGGCGCTGGGCGTCGACCTGCATGTGGTGCTGCATTTCGACCAGGCCTTCGCCGCCCGCTCGGCCGAGGATTTCATCGAGACCGTGCTGGTCGGCGCGCTGGAGGCCCGGCACGTCGTGGTCGGCTACGATTTCTGCTTCGGCCATCGCCGCGCCGGCACGCCGGAGACGCTGACCGCCTTCGGCCGGCGCCTCGGCTTCGGCGTCACCATCGTCACCCAGGCGTCGGACGAGACCGGCGGCCTCTACTCCTCCAGCCGGGCGCGCGAGCTGCTGGCCGCAGGCGACGCCCGCGGTGCCGCCGAGATCCTGGGCCGGCCCTGGGAGATCGAAGGCCGGGTCGAGCATGGCGACAAGCGCGGCCGCCAGCTGGGCTTCCCCACCGCCAATGTCGAGCTCGGCGACTTCCTGCGCCCGGCCTACGGCATCTACGCCGTGCGCTGCGCCGTGGACGGGGAGGGGCCGCTGGTGTGGCATGACGGCGTCGCCAATCTCGGCATCCGGCCGATGTGGCGGACCGAGGCGCCGCTGCTCGAGGGCCGCCAAAC
>NZ_JBCNNF010000297.1:0-8694 GCF_039594555.1 Inquilinus sp. | reverse complement strand
GAACACCGTGCGCTCATCGGCGCCCAGCGTGCGCGCCGCCTCCACCGCCGCCCGGTCGATCGAAGCCAGGCCGAGGGCGATGTTCACTAGCGGCAGGGTGACGAAGAAGATGCCGTGCGAGACGATGGTGGCGGCGATGTGCCCGTACAGCCCGACCATCTGCCAGAAGATCAGGAAGCCCAGCGCCGAGACCACCGGCGGCAGGATGAAGGGCGCGATGCCGAGGGTGTAGAGGGCGCGGCCCCAGCGCGGGTTCCAGCGCCAGAGGTACCAGGCCATCGGCAGCGCGATCGACACCGACAGGGCCGCGGCCAGCACGGCGATGGTGACGCTGTGGCCCAGCGCGCCGACCCAGTCCGGGTCCTGCAGCATCTCGCCATACCAGGCGAAGGACAGGCCCTGCGGCGGGAACAGCAGGCGCTTCTTCTCGTTCAGCGACACGCCGATGATGACGATGATCGGCGCCAGCAGGATGGCCCCGATCAGGCCCATATAGAGGCGGCTGAGCACCCTGCCCATGGTCAGCGCCCCCCGGCCGGCTTGCGGCCCTGGCCCAGCAGCAGGGTGAGTCCGATCAGGGCCAGGCTGACCAGTACCAGGAACACGGCCAGCGCTGCCGCGAAGGGGATGTTCGACTGGTAGATCGCCTGGTCGGTGATCAGCACCGACAGGGTCCAGTGCTCCGGTTTGCCCAGCACCTGGGGCAGGACGTAGCAGCCGAGGGTGAAGACGAAGACCAGGATGGCCGTCGCCAGGATCGCCTGGCGCAGCGACGGCAGCACCACGGTGAAGAAGCCGCGCAAGGGCGAGGCGCCCAGCGTGCGCGCGGCCTCGGTGATCTCCGGGTCCAGGCGGTTCACCGCCGGGTACAGCATCAGCACGGAATAGGGGAAGCCGATGAAGCAGAGGCCCATCAGGAGGGCGCCGAAGCTGGGCGTCCACGCATCGGGCGTCGAGAGGATGCCGAGCGTGACCAGCAGGTTGGAGATGCCGGCCGACCGCGACAGCAGGATCGACCAGGCGAAGCCCATGATCACCTCGGACAGCGACAGGATCGACAGGATGACCACCAGCCAGGCCACCTGCGCCGGCCGGCGGGTGCGGCTGAGGAACCAGGTGAAGGGCACCGCGGCGGTGACGCAGACCACCGCGGCCAGGCCGCAGATCATCAGCGAGAAGCCCAGCACGCGGGTGAACAGCGGCGTCCAGAACCGGGCGTAGTTGTCCAGCTCGAAGGCCGGCTCGTACAGGCCGCCCTCGACCCGGTGGTAGAAGCTGAACGCCACCATGATCACGAACGGGATCAGGAAGAACACACCCAGCATCGCCGCCGGCCACAGCGCCGGCAGCCGGGCGATCAGGCCGCGCGGTGCGGAGGGGGCTGCGGCGGGCGGGGCGGCAGTCGCGACGGCGGTCATGCCGCCAGTACCACGCAGGAGTCGGGCGGCAGCTCGACCGTCACGGTCTGGCCGGCCGAAATCGGCGGCAGGTCCTTGCGCGCGGCGGCGGCCACCAGCCGGGTGCCGGCGCAGTCGACATAGACCTCGACCGAATTGCCGACATCGCGCACGAAATCGACCGTGCCCGCCACCCGGTTCGGCCCGGCCTCTCCGGCCGGGCGCAGTTGCACCTCCTCCGGCCGCACCAGCAGGGTGGCGCCGGCGCCGGGCTTGAGGCCGTCCAGCCCTTCGCTCGCGGTCAGCACCGCGTCGCCGAGGCGCAAGGTCCCGCCATCGACCCGCACCGGCAGCAGGTTGCCGGTGCCGATGAAGTCGGCGACGAAGGCGTTGGCCGGGCGGCGGTAGATCTCCAGCGGCGCGCCGGCCTGCTGGATCCGGCCCTGGCCCATCACCACGATCAGGTCGGCCATGGTCATGGCCTCGCGCTGGTCATGGGTGACCAGGATGGTGGTCACGCCCAGGCGCTGCTGCAGCTGGCGCAGCTCGATCTGCATCGCCTCGCGCAGCTTGGCGTCCAGCGCCGACAGCGGCTCGTCCAGCAGGAACAGGCTGGGGTCGATCGCCAGCGCCCGGGCGATGGCGACGCGCTGGCGCTGGCCGCCGGACAGCTGCGAGACATGGCGGTCGGCCACGCCCGGCAACTGCACCATGGCCAGCAGCTCCTCCGCCCGCCTGCGCTGCGCCGCCCTATCGGCACCGCGGATGCGCAGGGCATAGGCGATGTTCTCGCCCACCGTCAGATGCTCGAACAGCGCCAGGGACTGGAACACCATGCCGAAGTTGCGCTTGTGCGTCGGCACCGGGGTGACGTCGCGGCCGTCCAGCAGCAGCTGCCCCTTGGTCGGGGATTCCAGCCCGGCGATGATGCGCAGCAGCGTGGTCTTGCCGCAGCCGGAGGGGCCGAGGAAGCAGACCAGCTTGCCGGCCGGGACGGCCAGATCGACATCGGTGACGGCGGTGACCCGGCCGTAATCCTTGGCGATGCCCTGGAGGCGGAGCTCGTGCATGCGGCGCGGGTCCTGTCTCGAAAGGAAGGCCCCGGCCACGGGCGGCGCGGCCGGGGCGCGCTCGGTATCAGCCGGTAATCATACCCGTCCACTTCTCCGCGACCCAGTCGCCGCGTTCCGTGTACAGCTTGTAGTCCGGGATGATCGGCTTGATGTCGCTGGAGACGGCGGCGAATTCCGCCGCCGACAGGCTCAGGATGTCGCGCGGCACGATCGGCGCGGTGCCGACCTTGCGCGACAGCGTCTCCTGCTGCGCCGGCTGGCACATGTAGTCGATGAAGACCTGCGCCTCCTCCAGCTTCTTCGACGCCTTGCTGACGGCCCAGGAGCCGCGGTCGGACACGCCGCCCTCCTTCGGGAAGGTCGAGCGCACCGGGAAGCCGTCCTTGATCGCGAGGCCGGTGACGTCGTGATAGTACTCGCCCATCGGGATCTCGCCCGACTGCAGGGCGTTCTGGAACTGGCCCTCGTCGCGGTACCACAGCGACACGTTCGGCTTCAGCTCGGCCAGCTTGGCCAGCACCTTCTCGACGCCCTCATTGGTCGCCAGGATGTCGGTGTTGCCGCCGAAGAAGGTGTGGGCGGTGATCTCCAGCAGGAAGGAGTTGCTGGCCAGGGCCATCAGGCCGAGCTTGCCTTCGTTCGCCTTGTCCCAGAGGGCGGCCCAGCTGGTGGGCGCGTCCTTGTAGGTCTCCGTGTTGGTGACCAGGGTGATGAACCAGGCCACCGCGGCGACGCCGGCGATGCGGCCGTCATCGTACTTGTTGAGGAACTCGGGGAAGACCTTCGAGACATTCGGCATCTTGGCCGGGTCCAGCGCCTGCCACAGGCCGGACTTGATGCCGCGCAGCATGGCCACCTGGGCCATCATCGACACGTCGGCCGGGGCCTCGCCGGCATTGGCCGCGGTCTGCAGCTGCACCAGCCAGGCCTCGCCGGTCGGCTCGCCGACGCCTTCGACCTTGATGCCGGTGGCCTTGGTGAAGTCCGGGAAGACGTGCTTGCCGAAGCTCTCCTCGAAATAGCCGCCATAGGTGCCGATCTTGATGCTGCGCTCCTGCGCGTGCACGAAGGGCGCCCGGCCGATCGTGGCCAGGGCGGCGCCGGCGGCGGACAGCTTCAGCAGCGTCCGCCGGCTGGGGGAGTAGCGATAGATCTCGCGGGTCATGAAACCTCCTTGTCCTTTCTTATAGCGCCAGGGCCGCGGTCAGGCGGCCGGCGACGACCGGGGCCGCGTCGCTGCCGACATTGGCGAAGGCGACGCGCAGGAAACGGTCCTGCCCCGGCCCGAACATGCTGCCCGGCAGGGTCAGCAGATTGTGCTCCAGCGCCAGGCCGCGGGCCACCGCGACCGCGTCCCGGCCCGGGAACGGATGCTCGAGATAGGCGAAGAAGGCGCCCAGGCTGACCAGCCGCCAGCCTTCCAGCTGCGACAGCGCGGCGCGGAACACGTCCGCGCGCTCGCGCATCGCCGCGGTGTTGCCCTGGACCCAGCCGCCGAGCTGCTCCAGCCCGAACAGCGCCGCCTCCTGACCGATGCGCGGGGCGCAGATGGCGACGCAGTCCATCGCCTTCTCGACCTGCGCCATCAGCGCCGGCCCGGCGGTGATGGATCCGACGCGGTGGCCGGTGATCGCGAAGACCTTGGAGAAGCTGTAGAGATGCACCACCGTCGACGCCCAGTCCGGGTCCTCGAACAGGTCGTGCGGCCGGGCGTCGGTCGGCAGGAAGTCGATATAGGTCTCGTCCAGCACCAGGGCGATGCCGCGGCGCTTGGCGAGATCATAGAAGGCGCGCAGCGTCGCGGCCGGGTAGATAGCGCCGGTCGGGTTGTTCGGCGTCACCAGCACGATGGCGCGGGTGCGGTCGGTGATGAGCCCGGCCACCTCCTCGACATCCGGCACGCCGCCGGCATCGGGGCGGAAGGCCGGGTGCAGCGCCTGGATGCCCATCGCGTCCAGCCACATGCGGTGGTTGAAGTAGTAGGGCACCGGCAGGATCACCTGGTCGCCGGGCCGGGCCAGCGCCGTCATGGCCAGGCAGAAGGCCTGATTGCAGCCGGCGCTGATCGCCACGTTCTCCGCGCCGATGGCGCCGCCATAGTAGCGGGCGAAGCGCGCCGCCAGCGCCGCGCGCAGCTCGGGCACGCCCAGGATGGCGGTGTAGCGGTGCATGGCGGGGTCGCGCAGCCGCTCGGCCAGATGGGCGGTCAGCGCCTCCGGCGGGGCATAGCCCGGCACCGCCTGGGCCAGGTCGATCAGCGGCCGGTCGGCCGGGAAGCTGCGGCCCTCGACCCAGCGCTGGGCCTCGGCGATCGGCGGCGCAGCGACCGCGGTCAGGAGGGGGTTGAGCGTGAGCATGGCCCTGATTACACCGGATCGCGCTTCAGCGGCATGGTCATGCAGTGGATGCTGCCGCCGCCGGCCGCCAGCAGGTCCAACTCCGGCTCCAGCACCGTCAGTCCTTCGGCCCGCAGCGCCGCGTTCACCCGGGCGCTGTGCTTCGGCGACAGCACCCGGTCGCGGCCCAGCGCCAGCAGGTTGCAGCCCATCGACATCACCTCCTTGTAGGTGACGGGGATCAGCTTGATCCCGTGCGCCTTCAGCCAGTCCAGCAGCCCGTCGTCCAGCACGTCGGTGCAGGCCACGGCCAGCACGTCGGCGGCCATGCAGAAGATCACGTCGAGATGCAGGAAATGCTCGGGGAACGGCTCGACCCGCGCCTCCCAGCCCTCGGCCTCGAACCAGCGGGCGAATTGCCGGGCGCCGGCCTCGTTGGTGCGCTCGCCGGAACTGCCGATCAGCACCAGCCCGGGGCGGATGATGTGGATGTCGCCGCCCTCCAGCGTGCCGTCGGTGGAATAGCGCCAGACGCCGCCATGCTGCTGGTAGAACTCGATGACGGAGGCGTATTCGCCCCGCCGCTGCGGCCGGAACAGCTGTGTCACCACCGGGCCCCAGGGCGTCACTTGGCTCGAATCCCTGGTGTAGACCTGATAGGGCAGGTGCGGCTCGGTCTTCAGGTAGTGGCAGGTGACGCCGGCGGTCTCCAGCGCGTCGACCATCTGCCGGTATTGGCCCTGCACCCGCTGATGGTCATAGGCCGACCCGGCGTCCAGCGTGGCCCGGGCGATGCTGTTGGTCGGCTGCCAGGCATAGTGCTCCGGCGTCGCCAGCAGCACGTCGCGCAGCACGCCGGTCTCGGAATCCAGGGTCCAGGTCACGCGAAGCCTCACATGTTTCGTTGCCGGAAGGATGACAAATGTCGCGGGCCTGAAAAATAGCGGCGGCGTGACGTTCACTTCGCAGTTTCTCGATGTAATCTCGTCGCCATGAAGAACGTATCCGACGTCGATCTCAGGCTGCTGCGCATCTTCGTCGCCGTGGCCGATGCCGGTGGCTTCGCCGCGGCGCAGGCGGCGCTGAATCTCGGCGCCTCCACCGTCTCGACCCAGATGGCGCATCTGGAGCGGCGGCTCGGCGCCAGGCTGTGCGAGCGCGGCCGCTCCGGCTTCCGGCTGACCGAGAAGGGCCGGGCGGTCTATGGCGCGGCGCGCCGCCTGCTGGACGCGGTCGAAGGCTTCCGGACCGAGGCCCTGGCCCTGGACGCCCGGCTGGCGGGCGACCTGCATATCGGGCTGGTCGACGCCACGGCCGGCGATCCGGGATCGCCCGTGATCGACGGGCTGCGCCGCTTCGGCGGCCGCGACCACCGGGTGCACCTGCATCTGGCGATCGACACGCCGGCGCGGCTGGAGCAGCGGCTGCTGGACGGGCAGCTGGACCTGGTGGTCAGCGCCTTCCCGCGCCACATCGCCGGGCTGGTCTACACGCCGCTCTATCGCGAGAAGCAGGTGTGCTACTGCGGCGCCGGGCACCGGCTGTTCGGCGCGCCGGAGAGCCCGGACCTCCTGGCCGAGATGCGGCGCGAGCGGCTGATCACGCGCGGCTACTGGAATCTCGGCGACCTGGAGCGGCTGGGCCTGTCCGAAGCCTCGGCCTCGGCCACGGTCGACTGCATGGAGGCGCAAGCGATCCTGATCCTGTCCGGCGGCTATATCGGCTTCCTGCCGACCCATTACGCGGCGCCGTGGCTGGCGGCGGGCCGGCTGTACCAGCTGCTGCCGGGCCTGCTGTCCTATGACGCGCCGTTCGAGATCGTGACCCGCAAGGGCGCCACTGTCTCCCGCGCGGCGCAGTTGCTGATCCAGGACCTGCAGGCGTCGCGGTCAAAGTCCTGACATAGGTGTTCGAAAACCGTCGTCATCCCGTGCGCGCTGCGGCGCGAAGTGCCGCTGCGCAGACACGGGATCTCGTGCAGGTCCTGCGGCAGATCCCGGGTCTGCAGCGCATCACTTCGTGCTGCGCCGCGCCCGGGATGACGGTGGGTGTTTGGGCAGACGCAAACCAGCAGCCGGGCCGTCGGACAGAGGACATTTGTTTAATGTTTCGTACACTTGTCAATTTGTCTGATAAATCCGATAGTGCCGCCGCCGGACGCGATTCCGGACAGAATATTTCGGGAGGATCGGTTCATGCGTGGTGTGAAACCCTGGGCCCTGGCGGCGCTCCTGTGCGGCATCGCCGCGGTGCCGGCCCATGCGGCGGACGGCGTCGCCACCGGCGACACCTCGGGCAAGAAGATCGCGCTCAGCAACAACTACGCCGGCAATTCCTGGCGCCAGGCGATGCTGAAGAGCTGGGACGAGGTCGGCAAGGCGGCGGTCGCCCAGAAGCTGGTGGCCGAGGCGCCGGCCTTCACCACCGCCGACAATTCGCCGACCGACCAAGCGGCGCAGATCCAGAACATGATCCTGCAGGGCTATGACGCGATCGTGATCGACGCGGCCTCGCCCACCGCGGTCAACGGCGCGGTGAAGGAGGCCTGCGACGCCGGCATCGTCGTCGTCTCCTTCGACGGCATCGTTACCGAGCCCTGCGCCTGGCGCATCGCCATCGATTTCGAGGGCATGGGCAAGGCCCAGATGGATTACCTCGCCACCCGGATGAAGGGCGGCAAGCTGCTGGAGATCCGCGGCCTGGCCGGCGTCTTCGTCGATGACGAGATCCACAAGGGTATCGAGGCCGGGGTGAAGGCCAATCCGGCCTTCTCGATCGCCGGCTCGGTGCATGGCGACTGGACCCAGACGGTGGCCCAGCGCGAGGTCGCCGGCATCCTGCCGACCCTGCCGCAGATCGACGCGGTGGTGACCCAGGGCGGCGACGGCTACGGCGCGGCCCAGGCCTTCCAGGCCGCCGGGCGCAAGGTGCCCCTGATCATCATGGGCAACCGCTACGAGGAGCTGAAGTGGTGGAAGGAGCAGACCGCCAGCGGCTATGAGACGATGAGCCTGTCGATCGCCCCCGGCTCGGCCCAGGTCGCCTTCTGGGTGGCGCAGCAGATCCTGGCCGGCAAGGACGTGCCGAAGGATCTGCGGCTGCCGACTGTGGTGGTGGAGCAGGCCAAGCTCGACTACTGGCTGGCCCACACGCCCGAGGGCGGCGTCACCAACGCCACCTATCCGCAGGATTGGACGGTGAAGCTGATCGACGCCATCGTCGCGAAGAAGGACCTGCCGGCGACGCCGACGGAGGGGTAAGCGGCGAAAGCCAAGGCCCATGCGGCCCGGTCGTCTGCTGCCTCCGCCTTGCGTTAAACTCCCTCTCCTTGGGGAGAGGGAGGGGCCCATTCGCGTTGGCGAATGGGAGGGTGAGGGGGATGGCGGGCGACCGGGAGTTGGAGAGCCGTTCGGTCGGCCGGGCACGGCGCCTGCGGCAGAACGGCACCGATGCGGAGCGGAAGCTGTGGTTCGTGCTTTCCCGGCGGGGGATCGAGGGGGCGAAGTTCCGCCGCCAGCATCCCTTCGGTCCCTACGTCCTCGATTTCTATTGCGAGAAGGCCCGACTGGCCGTCGAGGTCGATGGCGGGCAGCACACCGAGGAGCGGGATCGCGATCGTACGGCCTATCTCAACGCGCAGGGCGTGACCGTGCTGCGCTTCTGGAACCATCAGGTCCTGCAGGAAGCCGAGGCGGTGGCCGAGATGATCGCGCACGAATTGCGGCACCGAGCCACCCCCTCACCCTCCCGCCGCCAACGCGGCGGGCCCCTCCCTCTCCCCGAGGAGAGGGAAACTTGAGCATCCGGACATGAATTCCACACCGATCGTCGACTTCGCCGGGGTAGCCAAGAGCTTCGGGGCGGTCAGGGCGCTGGGCGGGGTCGACC
>NZ_JBCNNF010000296.1:0-8746 GCF_039594555.1 Inquilinus sp. | reverse complement strand
GGTCGAGGCGGCGGCGCATCTCGGGCTGCCCGTCGCGACGCTTGCCCTCGAGCCGATTGTCCTCAAGGGCAAGAGCGTGCCGCTCCGCATCTATGACATTCAGCCGATGACCCAGGCGGCGGCCTGAGCCGACCGATGCAAATGCGAAACCGCCGGGGGGCAGCATCGGCAAGTGGCGTCGGCATTAACGGGCTGGATGTCCGGTCGAGCCTTTGGTTGCGCGGATCGAGCTTGGTGACGCATGGCGTAGTCCCTCCGTCGGCTATGGCCGGTTTCGGGCAAGCCATTGAGACCGAGCCGGTCGGAAAAGGCCGGATCCTTCGGGCTCGGGCGAGGTCCGGCGTCGGGGCGCTGATGCATGTCCGGAAATGGCGCGGTCCTGCCGGACTCGTCGTCTGCATGGGATGATCAGCGGTGCGGCGCCGCCGACGTCAAGAGGAGTAGGGCCGGCCCGCTTTTTTTGGGAGTTGCAGCGGGGAGCGGGTGCCACCAGTCCGCCACGGGAATATGCTCCTTTTTGTCGAGCCAACCGGATACATCTACCCAGGCGCCTTGAAGCACTTCGAACACAGACCGTCGAACGCGTCCATGTTGGGTGGCGACTCGTGAGCTCACACCTTTCATCCTGTGGAGGAACCATGGGCGACGTCCTTATGCCGCAACTCGGCGAAGACATCGATGGAGGAACAGTACAGCAGTGGCTGGTGCAGGTAGGTTCACTGGTTAAGCGAGACCAGCCTCTCCTGGAGGTCGAAACGAGCAAGGCAACTACCGAGATCCCGAGCCCATGCAACGGCCGTGTTATTGAGATTGTTGCTCCAGCCGGTGCCACCATTCCAAATGAAGGCTTATTGGCTCGGATCGACGACTCCGCTGTGTAGATCGATTGCGGCAGCGCCCGGACCGGGAGCTCCGCCGGCCTGGACGATGTCCGGAATCGGCATGCCACGAAAATGGCCGGAAATGGCGCGTTGCGTCCCGGTGTGACCCGCGGCTAACGGTTTGGGTGCAGATGCTCCGACACCGTCCTGGCCAAGGCTGCCAAGCTAAGCCCATTGAAGCTCCCGCAGTGCTCGAATGCCGGCTCGATGCCCGAAGCCGAGCGGCGCTCCAAAATAACCGAATAACCGGGACGACCCTCATTGCCGAAGCTGATATAGACAAGGCGATCGGGCTGCGACGCATGCGCCACTCCCACGGCCGTTCGATCCGCCTCCCAATGATCGGCTAGCACGGACGAAGCTTCGCCGAGGCGACGGCGCAGATAATCCAAGGCGGTCAGGATCGCGGCTTCCTTTTCCATTCGTTCGTCGATCCGTTGATACACTGAGGCCAGTCAGTTTGGCCCCTGATAGGTTGCGTCATCAACAGCCCGGACCAGCTAATCTGAGGATGTCCGCTTTCGCAACGCCACGGCGATGACCGCTTATGGCGCAGGCCGGCTTGGTCGGCCGGCAAGATGTGGAGAGAAATGCGAAGCTGTGTCTAATGCCGGCAGCGATCGCTTTGCATGGATGCGAATGGTTTCGGCTGCATTGTACCGGCGACGCATTGCGCGATCGGGGCGTTGATCGCGCACTGGAAGCTCACTGGCGCGTAGCCGGGCTCTAGCTTTTGGCACGACACGGTTCGTGCCCCACTATGGATCGAACATCATTGTTGCGAGTCACGCCGGCTGCCAACGAGCACGCGTCCATTGGACGCGTGATCCTTGGGTCGACCGGGACGGCACGCCGGAGCCGCAAGGCGAAAGTAGGATCAGTACTCTAACGCGGGGCCGACCACATGGTGGATCTACGACGGCCTGCACTGATGCGTTGTCTCGCCGACGACGAGGCAGGGAGAGTGGCATAATCAGACATTGTTCACATTACATGAACACGCCCGCCGCCATCGGAAGCCTTCCGAATGAAAGGTCCGAACAATTTAGTGAGCAGGGCCGAAGCCCCGGCACGAGCGCGCCGCGGATCACCTGGCGCGTTCTTCGTGGAGCTCGCGGCGACACTCACGATTGTGGGACGGGAACATGACCTACGACCTCATCGTCAACGGCACGATCCGACAGGTGGAGGCGGATCCGGACACGCCTCTGCTCTGGGCGCTGCGCGACATATTGGGACTGAGCGGCACCAAGTTCGGCTGCGGCGCCGGCCTCTGCGGCTGCTGCACCGTCCATGTCGACGGCGCGGCGACGCGCGCCTGCCAAACGCCGATCGACTCCGTCGGCTCGTCGCGGATCACCACCATCGAGGGGGGCGCGGCATCCGAGACCGGTCGGCGCGTCCAGCAGGCCTGGCTCGACATGGAAGTGGTCCAGTGCGGCTACTGTCAGCCCGGACAGATCATGTCGGCGACGGCGCTGCTCACCGAGAATCCCCACCCCACCGATGACGACATCGACGCGGCGATGTCTGGCAATCTGTGCCGCTGCGGCACTTACAACCGCATCAAGGATGCGATCCGGCAGGTGGCGGCCGGACGTCCTGCGGATGGGGAGAGCCGGCCGTGACGAAGCCTGTGTCGCACGCGGACATGTCTCGCCGCGCCTTTCTGGCCAGCGGAGCGGCCGCCGCGGGCGCGTTGATGATCGGCATACCGCTCGCAGCCGATTCCGCCGCTGGGCAGCCCGAAGGGCCTGTCGTCTTTGCGCCCAACGCCTTTCTGCGCATCGCCCGCGACGGCGTGGTGACGCTGATCGTGCCCTACGTGGAGATGGGCCAGGGGACCTATACCTCGGTCCCGATGCTGATCGCCGAGGAACTCGAGATCGACCTCGATGCCGTCACCGTCGCGCACGCTCCGGCGAATGACGCGCTCTACGCCAACCCGATCATGGGCGATCAGGAGACCGACGGCTCGCTCTCGATGCGGGCGGCCTGGGAACCGATGCGGCGGGCCGGGGCGACCGCGCGTCAGATGCTGGTTGCCGCCGCGGCATCAGTGTGGGGCGTGGACGCCACCTCGTGCCGGGCCAACGACGGCGCCGTCGTCCACGTGCCGACCGGGCGGAAGATCGGCTATGGCGATCTCGTCGAGCGCGCCGCGACCCTGCCGGTCCCGCATGATGTCCCGCTGAAGACGGGAGGCTTTCGCCTCATCGGCACGCCGCACCGGCGGCTGGATTCGGCCGCGAAGGTGCAGGGCGCCGTGCAGTATGGCATCGACGTGCGGCTTCCCGGCATGAAGGTCGCGGCTGTCATGGCCTCCCCGGTGCTCGGGGGGCGGCTCGCCACGCTGGACGATAGCGCCGCGCGGACGATCGGCGGCGTGCGCAATGTCCTGCGCATCGACGACGCGGTCGCGGTCGTTGCCGACCACTGGGCCGCTGCCAAGAAAGGGCTCGATGCCCTGGTGGTGGCCTGGGATGACGGCCCGAACGCCGGTTTCTCGACGACGGCGCTGTTCGCGGATCTGGAGATGGCCGCGTCGGACATTGCCGTGCCCGGCCCGTCCGCCGGCGACGTGGCAGCCGGCCTCGCCCGCTCGGCGCATACTGTCGAGGCTTCCTACCGCCTGCCGATGATCGCACATGCACCGATGGAGCCGCTGAATTGCACGGTCCATCTCCACGACGGACGATGCGAGGTCTGGATCGGCACCCAGGCGGCGACGCGCGCGCAGGCAGCGGCAGCCACGGCCGCCGGTCTGCCCGTCGAGAAGGTGGAGGTTTACAACCAGTATCTCGGCGGCTCCTTCGGCCGTCGGGCGGAATCCGACAACGTCACCCAGGCGGTGCTGTTCGCCCGACAGGTCGATCATCCCCTGAAGATCGTGTGGAGCCGCGAGGAGGACACTCAGCACGATTTCTATCGCCCGGCTTATCTGAACCTGCTGAAGGCGGGCCTCGATGCCTCCGGCCGGATCACCAGCTGGGCGCATCGCGTCGTCGGCCCCTCGCCGCTGACGCGCTGGCTGCCGGCCGCGATTCGCAGCGACGGCCTAGATCCCGACGCGATCACCAGCGCGGTCGGCCCCTACGTTTTTGATAACGTGCGGATTGAATATGTGCGCCGCGAGAGCCCGGCCTATCGATCCGGCTTCTGGCGCGGTGTCGGCACCACGCACAATGCCTTCGTGGTCGAGAGCTTCATGGATGAGCTGGCCGCCACGGCGCGCATCGATCCGCTGGCGTTCCGCCGCATGCATCTGGCGGACGATCCGCGGCTGCACGCTGTGCTCGACCTGGCGGCAGAGACATCGGGGTGGGGGACGCCGTTGCCAGATGGCAGGGCGGGCGAGCGAACGGGTCGCGGCGTCAGCCTCATCCAGGATTTCGGCGGCACCATCCTGGTGCATGTCGCCGAAGTGGCCGTCGACCAGCGGGGCTCCGCGCGGGTGACGAAGGTCACCTCCGTCGTCGACTGCGGCAAGGTGATCAACCCGGATACCATCGCCGCCCAGATCCAGGGCGGTGCGATCTTCGGCATCTCCGCCGCCCTCTATGGTGAAATCACCTTTGCGGGCGGGCGCGTCGAGCAGGGAAATTTCGACAGCTACCCGGCCGTGCGGATGGACGAAGCGCCGCGGATCACCGTGCACATCGTCGAAAGCGGTGCCGCTCCCTTCGGCGTCGGCGAGGCTGGCACGTCCGGTATTGGGCCAGCCGTCGCCAACGCCGTCTTCGCGGCGACCGGAAAGCGCCTCCGGCATCTGCCGATCACGCCCGAAGCGCTCGGCGGCTAACCCTCGATCTTTGTCTTATTCCACAGGTGTCCCATGCGATCGATCACCGGCGTGCTCGCCGCCACCCTTCTGCTTGTCTCGACGATCCAGCCCACCCGAGCCGACGGCGATCCCGCAAGAGGGGAGAGCGTGTTCAAGCGATGCACCGTCTGCCACGCGGCAACGACCCAGAACCGGACCGGGCCCGGCCTCGCCGGCGTCGTCGGGCGGCCGGCCGGCTCTGTCATCGGCTACAAATATTCGCCGGCGCTGGCAGCGAGCGGCCTCACTTGGGATGAAGCCACGCTCGACCGGTTTCTGGAGGCGCCGGCAAAGCTCGTGCCCGGCACGCGGATGACCATCGCCTTGCCGAAAGCCGACGACCGCCAGGACGTCATCGCCTATCTGAAGACGCTGGCCCCGACACCTGGCGCGCCATAACCGGACGAGCGGTCGTGCTCTCATGAATCCCGGCTGGCAAACAGCGCCCTAACCCAATCGATGAATGCCCGGACGGGAGGCGAAGCCTGCCGCGACGGCGGAAACAGCAGGGAGATCGGCACGTGGTCCGAGCGGCACTGGCCGAGCACCTCGCGCAAGCGCCCGCTGGCGATATCGGCGGCCACGATGAAGTCCGACAGGCGGGCCAGCCCGAAGCCTCCCAAGGCGAGATCCAGCAGAGCGAAGGTCTCGTCGACCACCAGGCCTCCACGCGGCTCGATCGCGTGGGAGACATCGCCTTCGGTCATCATCCATTTGTCGGGACGGCCATTATGCGCCGAGGAATAGCCCAGCAGCACGTGGCCAGCGAGCGCCGCGACGTTTCGCGGCTCGCCATGGCGTTCCAGGTAGTCCGGTGAGGCGCACACCACCCAGCGATAGCTGCCGACGCGCCGTGTCATGAGGCTGGAATCGGGAAGAGTTCCGGTGCGGATGACGCAGTCGACGCCTTCCTGGACGAGGTCGACCAGGCGGTCGTTCATGCCGATCGCCATGTCGACATCGGGATAGCGCTCGCGAAACGAACCCAGCGCCGGCAGGATAAGCGAACGACCGATGACCGGCGGCATATCGACCCGCAGGCGACCGCTCACTCGCCCGTCCGGACGCAGGCTGTCTTCCGCAGCCCGGACCTCGAGCAGGATGGCGCGGCAGCGTTCGAGATAGAGTTCCCCTTCCTCGGTAAGACCAAGCCGCCGCGTGCTGCGATGCAGGAGCCGCACACCCAGATGATGCTCCAGGCGCTGCATCGTCATGGTGACCGAGGAGCGAGGCAGGCCGAGCGCCTTCGCCGCCCTGGAGAGACTTCCAGTCTCCACCACACGGACAAATGTCTCCATGGCCTTCAGCCGATCCATCCGTCGCTCCTATCAGGCCTGCCGGCAGTTAAGGTCCGGACCCGTATAGAAGCGTCGTCTGCATCCAGTGCAACCGTGCTCGGCATGCCTGTGTCAAATGGAGTTCGCGTCGGGCTCGCTTGCGCTTGTGACCGGTTCGGGGTTCGAGCGCGAGGGCCCGTTTGGGGCGCCCTGGCCCGGCCTAATCGTCGAAAAGCGGCGCAAATTCCGCGGGCTTGGTAGGGTCGGCTGCCAGGACGCTCTTCGATGACCGCATATGGCGTTCCCGAGCCGGGCCAGCCTGGCAGGGACGGGTCGCGTCGGGTCATGTCCGCTTTGTAGAGCTGGGTGAGACGGCCGCTTTCGGGCGCGCTTGGAAGCCGGGGCTGAGCGAAAGAGGCCGGATTCTGCGGGATCTAAGGGTGTCCGCTATCCGCGCCCCATTTAGGGCCGGATATGGCGCGAGGCGGACGGGCAGGACGGTTCCGACCGGCCAGCGACCTTGATCTTATCCTGCCCGAGAGCCCGCAGGCGTTGGGCAAGTGATGGACCGCCTTCTCGGCCGTTTCTAGCGCTGTCGAGCACTGCTCGCTACTCTGTACCGGCCCTTGTTGCCGGGACGGAGCACCAGGCATGGATGAGAACGGGATCCGCGGCGCTCGATCGACATTGGGCCGCCTCCGACGCCGGTGACTTCGACGCCGAGCACGCGATTTACCGCGACGACGCGCTGCTCGAATATCCGCGGTCGGGCGAGCGCATCCGCGGCCGGCACAACATCCAGGCCTCCCGCGCCGCGCAGCCGAACACCAAGCGCGTCACCGTCCGTCGCATCCTCGGCGCGGGCGACCTATGGGTCACGGAGTTCATCCTCGACTATGACGGCCGGCCATCCTTCACGGTGAGCGTCATGGAGTTCCGGGACGGCAGGGTGGCGCGCGAGACCCATTATTTCGCCGACCCGTTCGAGCCCGGCCCCTCCCGGGCGCAATGGGGCGAGCGCACCGGCTGACCCGGCCCGCGCCCGGCGGTCAGCTGCAGATCGCGGCCACCGCTTTGCGCGCCATCTCCCGCAACTCGGCGCGAGGGACGCCGGCGCGGGCGCGGATGGCGACGGTGTGCAGCATCGCCGAGGCGAGCACCGCGAGCGCCGCGGGGTCTGCCTCCGCCTTCAGCTCGCCTGCCTCGCGCGCCCTGCGGAAGCGCGCTTCGAGATCGGCGTCCAGGGCGCCGAGCCCGTCGGCCAGTAGAGCCCGGATCTCGGCATCCCCGACCGCCTCGGCCGTCGCGGTTCCCACCGCGAAGCAGCCGCGCGACGGGCCGTCATCCGGGAAATAGGACGACAGCTGCCCCTCATAGGCGCGCATCAGCGCCTCGCCCAGAGGCACGCCGTCATCGGCGAGCGCCTCGCGGATCGCGGCGAAGACCCGCTGCCAATAGCCGTCCAGCGCCTTGAGATACAGCGCGTGCTTGCTGCCGAACGCGGCGTAGAGGCTGGGCTTGTTCATGCCGGTCGCGGCGCCGATGTCGTCGAGGGACGTGCCGGAATAGCCGCTGGTCCAGAACCGGTCCGTCGCCTGCCGCAGCGCCGCCTGCGGGTCGTAGGCGCGGGGCCGGCCCCGGCCGCTCGGCGCGGTGCTCTTTTTTTGTACCATAGCGGATAAAATCCTTGACGAGGCATCTGCTGGAACATATTTGTCCTGTACGGTACAAAATTCAATGGCCATGAGGCCCATCATGCAAACCCTGACCGCCGTACCCGGCAGCCCGGCGACACCTGTCCTTGAACGGCGCGAGGACCGTGGACCGCAGATCCTGGCGGGCGACGCCGTGTCGAGCCGGGTGCTCGACCAAGGCGGGCCGCGGCGGGGGTGGCGGGAGCGGCTGCGCCGGCCGCTGCTGATCGCCGTCCCGCTGATCCTTGCGGCCGCCGGCGCGGCGTATGAGATCGCCGGAGAGCCCTATGTCTCGACCGACAACGCCTTCATCCGCGCGGCGCGGGAGTCGATCAATGCCCGCGTCGCCGGCCAGGTGGTGGAGATCGCGGTCGCCGACAACCAGCGCGTCCGGCGCGGCCAGCTGCTGTTCCGGATCGACCCGGAACCCTATCGGATCGCGGTCGAGCATGCCGAAGCACAGTTGGGCAGCGCGCAATTGCAGGTCGAGGGGCTCAAGGCCACCTGGCGCCAGCAGCTAGCCGACCTCCAGGCTGCCCGGGATGCCGCGGACTTCGCCGAGCGCGAGTTCGGCCGCAAGAAGGCGCTGGCCGCTTCGGATTGGGCGCCGCGCGCGGCCTTCGAGCGGGCGGACACGGATCTCAAGGTGGCCCGCCAGCATATCGCGTCGATCGAGCAGCAGGTCGCCAGCACCGTGGCCGCACTGAACGGCGACCCGGAGATCGATGCCGACCGGCATCCGTCGGTGCGCGCCGCGCAGGCCCAGCTCGACCGGGCACGGCTCGATCTCTCCTACACGACGGTGACGGCGCCGGATGACGGCATCGTCGCCCGGGTTGAGGACCTGCAGGTCGGCGACTTCGTCAATCCCGGCGCCACCGAGTTCTCGCTGCTGTCGGGCCGGCAGCTCTGGGTCGAGGCGAATTTCCGCGAGACCGACCTGACGCATATGCGCGCGGGACAACCGGCGACCATCGATGTCGACGCCTATCCGGGCCACCCCTTCAAGGCCCATGTCGCCAGCATGAGCCCGGGCACGGGGGCGGATTTCTCGGTGCTGCCGCCGGAGAA
>NZ_JBCNNF010000295.1:0-8751 GCF_039594555.1 Inquilinus sp. | reverse complement strand
CCATGTTGAGGCGGACGAAGCCGCGCCGCTCCTCCTCGTCATAGGCGACGTTGAGGGCGTCGAACATCGCCTTCACCCCGGCATTGGCGCTCCACAGCGAGACGGCGAGGCCGGCGAAGAAGGCGATGCCCAGGCTCTTCGGCGGCTGGCTGGCGATGCGCTGCATCTGCCCGGCGATGAGGTCGAGGCTGCCGGCCGGCAGGATCACGGCGAGGTCCTCGATGTTCTGCTGCACGGTCGAGACGTCGGCGATCAGGCCGTACAGCGAGACGAAGACGCCGATCGCGGGGAACAGCGCCAGCAGGGTGTAGTAGGCGACGCCGGCCGCCAGCGCGAACACCCGATCCTCGCCGATCTCGCCCCACACCCGCCACAGCACGATGCCGCCGCGCCGCGCCCTGCGCTTCCACCGCCGGTCCGTCGTCTTCGTCTCCGCCGTCATGGCGATTCGGCGCCTCCATCCGTCCCCGGCGACCATATGTGTTGACGGCCATGACGGAAATCCGGTTGACGCCACGAATTCGGCTGCGACCATCTGGGGCCCGCCGTGACCGTGATCGACCAGGGAGTCCTGCCGTGCCCCGTCTGAGCCCATCCTCCAGCCACTACGGCGCCGTCATGGCGGTCGTCGAGGGCGACAAGATGGTCGGCATCCAGCCCTATGCCAGCGACATCGACCCGTCGCCGATCATCAACTCGTTGCCCGGCATGGTGCATGGCAACCTGCGCGTTTCGCAGCCGATGGTCCGGGCCGGCTGGCTGGCCAAGCGCCACCACAGCGACGGCAGCCGCCGCGGCGCCGACGCCTTCGTGCCGGTGTCGTGGGAGACGGCGCTGGAGCTGGTGGCGGGCGAGCTGGAGCGAGTGCGGACCGAGCACGGGCCCGAGGCGATCTATGGCGGCAGCTATGGCTGGGGCAGCGCCGGCCGGCTGCACAACGCGCCGACCCTGCTGCGCCGCATGCTGGGCTACACCGGCGGCTTCACCGCCTCGGTCAACAACTACAGCTTCGGCGCGGCGCTGCCGCTGATCCCGCACATCATCGGCGACTTCAACCGCGTGCTGGTCGAGACCACCGACTGGCGCAGCATCGCCAGCGACGGCCGGCTGGTGGTGGCCTTCGGCGGCATGCCGCCGCGCAACAGCCAGATCGCCTCGGGCGGCACCGGCAAGCACCAGCAGCGCGACTGGAACCGCCGCAGCCGCGAGGCCGGGGTGAAGTTCGTCTATATCGGCCCGGTGCGCGACGACATGGCGGCGGAGGCGGATGCCGAATGGCTGGCGCCGCGGCCGAACACCGACACCGCGATCATGCTCGGCCTGGCCCACACGCTGGTGGCCGAAGGGCTGTACGATCGCGGCTTCGTCGACCGCTACACCAGCGGCTTCGACCGCTTCCTGCCCTATCTCATGGGCCAGTCCGACGGCACGCCGAAGGATGCCGACTGGGCAGCCAACATCTCCGGCCTGTCCGCCGCCACCATCCGCGACCTGGCCCGGCGCATGGCGTCGCAGCGCACCATGATCAGCCTCAGCTGGTCGCTGCAGCGCGGCGACCATGGCGAGCAGCCCTACTGGATGGGCACGGTGCTGGCGGCGATGCTGGGCCAGATCGGCCTGCCCGGCGGCGGCATCGGCTACGGCTACGGCGCCGAGGCCAATGTCGGCTCGGCCAGCGACGGCCGCAGCCGCAGCCGCATCATCCCGGGCCCGAACCCCACCGGCCGCTACATCCCCGTCGCCCGCATCTCCGACCTGCTGCTGCGGCCGGGCGAGACCGACGACTACAACGGCCACCGCATCACCTATCCCGACATCAAGCTGGTCTACTGGGCCGGCGGCAACCCGTTCCACCATCACCAGGACCTGAACCGCCTGCTGCGCGCCTGGGCGAAGCCGGAGACGGTGATCGTGCAGGAGCCGTGGTGGACCCCGGTGGCCCGCCGCGCTGACATCGTGCTGCCGGCCACCACCAGCTTCGAGCGCAACGACATCGGCGGCGCCGCGCGCGACCCCTACATCCTGGCCATGCCGCAGGCGATCCCGCCGGTCGGCCAGGCGCGCAGCGACTTCGACATCCTGGCCGAGCTGTCGGACCGGGCCGGCGAGCGTCTCGCCTTCACCGAAGGCCGCGACGAGATGGGCTGGGTCCAGCACTTCTACGAGAACGACCGCCGCACCGCCGAGGAGGCGGGGATCGAGCTGCCGGGCTTCCAGGAGTTCTGGGAGATCGGCCATGTCGAGCTGCCGCTGTCGGAGAAGCCGAAGATCCTGCTGCAGGCCTTCCGCGCCGACCCGGTGGCCAACAAGCTGCCGACGCCGAGCGGCCGGATCGAGATCTTCTCCGACCGCATCGCCGGCTTCGGCTATGACGACTGCCCGGGCCACCCGATGTGGCTGGAGCCGGCGGAGTGGCTCGGCTCGGCGGAGACGGAGCGCTTCCCGTTGCACCTGATCTCGAACCAGCCGAAGACCCGGCTGCACAGCCAGCTCGACCCCGGCGTCACCAGCCGCAGCGAGAAGGTGGCCGACCGCGAGCCGGTGTGGATCCACCCCACCGACGCCGCCGCCCGCGGCATCCAGGACGGCGACGTGGTGCGGTTGTTCAACGACCGCGGCGCCTGCCTGGCCGGGGCGCTGGTCACGGACAAGGTGATGCAGGGCGTGATCCAACTGGCCACCGGCGCCTGGTACGACCCGGAGGTGCCGGGCGAGGTCGGGGCCATGTGCAAGCACGGCAACCCGAACGTCCTGACCCGCGACAAGGGCACCTCGCGCCTCGGCCAGGGCGCCAGCGCCCACACCTGCCTGGTCGAGATCGTGAAGCACGAAGGCCCGGTGCCGCGCGTCACCGCCTTTGACCCGCCGGTGATCCTGGACCCGAAGGCCGAGGCGGCGGAGTAGGGGGTAGGCCCTTCCCATTGTCATCGCCGGGCTGTCGCGAAGGGCGGTCCGGCCTGCGCGTTCCCCTCTGCTGTCATCGCCGGGCTAGACCCGGCGATCCAGGGGCCGCCCAGAGCGGCTTCGACATCTCTGGATGCCCGGGTCAAGCCCAGGCATGACAATTTATCAATCAGTTGTTGTTGTATATTGCAAACAACATAATTAGTTGATAATTTGTAGTTGAGCCTCTCGGGCTTCGTGTTAATCTCCTTGGAACGCCGCCATCGCATCGAGGGAGAATCCCATGTCCGAACCGGCGCTGCGCCCTGAAACCCTGGCCCTCCATGCCGGCTGGCGGGCCGATCCGGCGACCGGCGCCGTGGCGGTGCCGATCTACCAATCCACCTCCTTCCAGTTCCAGGACACCGAGCATGCGCGGCGCCTGTTCGCGCTGGAGGAGCTGGGCAACATCTACAGCCGCATCGGCAACCCGACCGTCGACGTGCTGGAGCAGCGGATCGCGGCGCTGGAAGGCGGAGCCGCGGCGCTGGCCGTCGCCTCCGGCCAGGCGGCCTCGGCCTTCTCGGTGCAGAACCTGGCCCGGGCCGGCGACAACATCGTCAGCTCGACCGACCTCTATGGCGGCACCTGGAACCTGTTCGCCAACCGGCTCAGCGAGCAGGGCATCGAGGTCCGCTTCGTCGATCCGGCCGACCCGGAGAATTTCCGCCGCGCCATCGACGACCGCACCCGCGCCTTCTACGCCGAGAGCCTGCCCAACCCGAAGCTGACGGTGTTCCCGATCGCCGAGGTCGCCGCCATCGGGCGTGAATTCGGCATCCCGCTGATCGTCGACAACACCGCGGCGCCCGTGCTGCTGCGGCCGCTCGAGCACGGCGCGGCGATCATCGTGTACTCGACCACCAAATACATCGGCGGCCACGGCACCTCGATCGGCGGGCTGATCGTCGATGGCGGCAATTTCGACTGGGCGGCGCACCCGGCGCGGCAGCCGGCGCTGAACACGCCGGATCCCAGCTATCACGGCGCGGTGTGGGTCGAGGCGACGAAGCCGCTCGGCCCGGTCGCCTATATCGTCAAGGCGCGGACCACGCTGCAGCGCGACCTCGGCGCCTCGCTGTCGCCGTTCAACGCCTTCCAGATCCTGCAGGGGCTGGAGACGCTGCCGCTGCGGATCGAGCGGCATTCCCACAACGCCAGCGCTGTCGCCGCCTTCCTGGCCCAGCGCAAGGACGTCACCCGCGTCATCCATCCCTCGCTGCAGACCGGCGCGGCGCGCGAACGGGCGGAGAGATACCTGAAGGGCGGCTATGGCGGCCTGGTCGGCTTCGAGCTGGCCGGCGGTGCCGCGGCCGGGCGGCGCTTCATCGACGGGCTGAAGCTGCTGTACCACGTCGCCAATATCGGCGATGCGCGCAGCCTGGCGATCCACCCGGCTTCGACCACCCATTCGCAGCTGACGGCCGAGGAGCAGCGGGCCAGCGGCGTGACCGACGGCTATGTCCGCCTGTCGGTCGGGATCGAGCATATCGACGACATCCTGGCGGACATCGAGCGCGGTCTGGCGGCGGCGCGGCTGGCGGAAGCCGCGTAGCTTGGAGTGCTGCGGACAGGCCTGAGCCACCCCCTCACCCGAAACCGCTGCGCGGTTTCGACCTCTCCCCAAGGAGAGGTTAATCACCCCTCTCCTTGGGGAGAGGGAGGGGCCCGCCGCGTTGGCGGCGGGAGGGTGAGGGGGAGCGACACAGGGGCTTGGCGATCCGCCGCCCATTTGCGACCGTTGCAGCGCCGGGCCCCGACCGCCCGGCCTTCAGCGGAGGCAGGGATGACACGGGACGCGGCGATCGCCGGGGCGGCGCGCTATTTCGACCAGGGCGGCTTCCGGGCCGATCTCGACCGCCGCATTGGCATCCGCACCGAGAGCCAGGCGGCCGACCGCGCGCCGCTGCTCGATTATCTGCGGCGCGAGATCGGGCCGAGCCTCGCCCGGCTCGGCTTCGACCTGCATCTCGTCGCCAACCCGGCCGCGCCCGATGCTCCGGCGCTGATCGCCCGGCGGCAGGAGGGCGACGGCCTGCCCGGCGTGCTGTGCTACGGCCATGGCGACGTCGTGCTGGGCGCGCCGGAGCGCTGGCGGGCCGGGCTGGACCCGTGGCGGATCACGGTCGAGGGTGACCGCTGGTACGGCCGCGGCACCGCCGACAACAAGGGCCAGCATTCGATCAACATCGCCGCCATCGAGCAGGTGCTGCAGGCGCGCGGCGGCCGCCTCGGCTTCAACATGGCCTTCCTGGTCGAGACCAGTGAGGAGATCGGCTCGCCCGGTCTGGACGAGATCTGCGCCGCCAACCGTGGCCTGCTGGCCGCCGACGTGCTGATCGCGTCCGACGGGCCGCGGCTGGATGCCGGCCGGCCGATGATCGCGCTCGGCACCCGTGGCGTGATCAATTTCGACCTGCGCCTGACCCTGCGCGAGGGCAGCCATCATTCCGGCAACTGGGGCGGGCTGCTGCCCAACCCTGCCACCATCCTGGCCAACGCCGTCGCGGCGCTGGTCGATGCCCGCGGCGCTATCCGCGTGCCCGGGCTGCGGCCGGCGCCGATGCCGGAGTCGGTGCGCCGCGCCCTGGCCGATGTCGCCATCGCCCGCGACGCCGAGGGCGCGCCTTTGGCCGAGGGCTGGGGCGAGCCGGGGCTGAGCCCGGCCGAGCGGGTGTTCGGCTGGAACGCGCTGGAGGTGCTGGCCTTCACCGCCGGCACGCCGGACGCGCCGCAGAACGCGATCCCGCCTTCCGCGCGGGTGCATTGCCAGCTGCGCTTCGTCGTCGGCACCGACGTTTCCGACCTGCCCGGCACGGTCGGCGCCTATCTCGAATCCCAGGGCTTTCGCGGCATCGAGGTCACGGAGTCCGGCACGCCCATGCTGGCGACGCGGCTGGACCCGGACGATGCGTGGGCGCGCTGGGCCGCCGGCTCGATCGCCGCCACCACCGGCGCCGCGCCGATGGTGCTCCCGAATGTCGGCGGGTCGCTGCCGAACGAGGTCTTCGCCGGCACGCTTGGCCTGGCCACGGTCTGGGTGCCGCACTCCTATGGCGGCTGCCGCCAGCACGGCCCCGACGAACACCTCCTGGCCCCGCTGGCCCGCGAAGGGCTGCAGATGATGACGGGGCTGTTCTGGGATCTGGGGGAGAGCGGCGCTGCCGTGGCGCGGCAGCGCCGGGCATAGACAGGCTGCGGATGTGAGAGCGCGTTGCCTCTCCTGCTTGCGAGACTTTTTCAAAACACTCATCCCTCGCCGTCATTGCGAGGAGGCGAAGCCGACGAAGCAATCCATCGTCCCGCACGAGCGGCTGCATGGATTGCTTCGCTGCGCTCGCAATGACGGCGTTGGGAACTCTAAAAAGGTCTCGCAGACGGGAGAGGCAATCGGAATATGCCTCAGCGACCGTGCGCCGGCGCCTACGCCTTCGGCCCTCGCGGCAGCAGGAACCGGTCCACCGCCTGGGCGAAGCCCTCGGCGTCGTTGCCAGCGGTGACGAAATGCGCCAGCGCTTTCACCTCGTCGATGGCGTTGCCCATGGCGATCGACAGGCCGGCGGCCCGGAACATCGGCACGTCGTTGGCGGCGTCGCCGATCACCGCGACCTCGGCCGGGTCCACCCCCGCCGCCGCGGCGATGCGGCCGACCGCGTGGCCCTTGTCGGCCTCCGGGTGGTTGATGTCGAGGTAGTAGCGCTGGGACCGGGCGGCGATGGCGCTGCCGCCCAGCAGGCCGCGCAGCTCGGCCTCGCAGCGGGCCAACCCCTCGAAGTCGCCGGAGGCGCCGACGAGCTTGCCGGCGCGCGCCAGATAGGGGTCGAGATCGGCGACGATGGTCGGGTCGAACCCCACCGTGCGCCGCTCCAGCGGCACATATTCCCCGTCGGGATCGGTCGCGATCCACTGGTTGTCGGCGAACACCCAGGGGTCGGCGCCGAAGCGGCGCAGCGTCGCCAGCGCGGTCCGCGCCGCCGGCTCCGGCACCGTCAGCGCCGACACCACGCTCCCGTCCGGCCGGAAGATGGTGCCGCCGTTGAAGCCGCCCAGCGGCAGGGTCAGGCCCAGCTGCGCGATCAGCCCCGACAGGCCGCGCGGCGGCCGGCTGGAGACGATCGAGAAGCCGATCCCGGCCTCGCCCAGCCGGCGCACCGCCGCCACCGAGGCCGGGGTCACCACCTTGTCCGGATCGGCCAGCGTGCCGTCGACGTCGGAGATCAGCAGGGCGATGCGCCCGGCGGGGGTTGCGAGGGTCACGTCAGCGGCAGCCAGGCATAGCCGTCGCGGGCCAGCAGATCGTCGGCGCAGGCCGGGCCGTCGCTGCCGGCCGGGTACAGGTCCGGCGCGGTGTCCAGGCCGGCCCAGAGCTTCTGGATCGCCTGTACCTCGAACCAGCCGGCCTCGATGTTGTCGGCGCGCTGGAACAGCGTCGGGTCGCCGGTCATGCAGTCATAGATCAGCGTTTCGTACCCGGTCTGCGGCTCCGCCTTGAAGTGCTCGGAATAGCGGAAATCCATCTCGACCTGGCCGAGGCGCATCTCCCGCCCCGGCACCTTGGCGGCAAAACGCAGCGAGATGCCCTCGTCGGGCTGGATGGCGATCACCAGCAGGTTCGGCGTCGGGGCGTTGACCGCGTCGCGGAACAGCACCGCCGGCGCCTTCTTGAACTGGATCGCGATCTCGGTCCGCCGCACCGCCAGCGACTTGCCGGTGCGCAGGTAGAAGGGCACGCCGGACCAGCGCCAATTGTCGATCGCCAGCTTCATCGCGACATAAGTCTCGGTGCGGCTGTCCGGCGCCACATCCGGCTCCTGCCGGTAGGCCGCGCGCGGCTTGCCGAGGACGGTTCCCGCATCGTACTGGCCGCGCACCACCACCCTGGCCGCCTCCTCCGGCGTCAGGTCGCGCACCGCCTCGACCACCTTGGCCTTCTCGGTGCGCACGGCGTCGGCGTCGAAGGAGTTCGGCGCCTCCATCGCGGTCATGGCCAGCAGCTGGAACAGGTGGTTCGGCACCATGTCGCGCAGCGCCCCGGTGGCGTCGTAGAAGCGGCCGCGCCGCTCCACCCCCACCGTCTCGGCCGCGGTGATCTGCACGCACTCGATATGGTCGCGGTTCCAGATCGGCTCGAAGATGCCGTTGCCGAACCGGAAGGCCATGATGTTCTGGACCGTCTCTTTCCCGAGATAGTGATCGATCCTGTAGATCTGCTTCTCGGATGCGACGGCCAGCAACCTGGCGTTGAGGTCCTTCGCCGAGGCCAGGTCGGTGCCGAACGGCTTCTCCACCACCAGCCGGCGAAAGGCGGTGTCGCTCTCCTGCAGCAGGCCGGCGGAGGACAAGGCGGTGGCGATCGGGGCGAAGAAGCGAGGCGCCACGGCCAGGTAGAACACGGCGTTGGAACTGCCGGTGGCGCGCTGCCGCTGCTCCAGATGCGCCGCCAGTCCCTGATAGGTCGACGGGTCGGCGAAGTCGCCGGTCAGGTAGTGGATGTTGGCGGCCAGCTGGCCCCAGGCGGCCTCATCGATGCCACTCTGGGCGTCAGTGCCCAGCGTGTGCAGCGCCTCGCCCAGGGTCTTGCGGAAGCCCTCGTCGTTGTTCTCGACCCGGTCGACGCCGACGATCTCGAAGCCGGGATCCAGCAGCCCCTCGCGCTGCAGGTGATACAGGGCAGGGGTCAGCAGGCGGCCGGTCAGGTCGCCCGACGCGCCGAAGATGACGAAGGTGCAGGGCGGCGCCGGCGGGGTGCCCGCCGGCTTCGCGGGGGAGGGCGAGATCATCGCGGCCATGGTTCAGCCGCCCGCCGGC
>NZ_JBCNNF010000294.1:0-8783 GCF_039594555.1 Inquilinus sp. | reverse complement strand
CCGGCAGTTCACCGACGTGTTCCCGAAGGTGCATCTCGAGCAACCAATCCGTCATCCCCGCGAAAGCGGGGATCTCGCGACGCTTGCACAGAAAGAGATTCCCGCTTTCGCGGGAATGACGAGGAAGGGATAGGCCGTGCTGCGAAGAGGCCCCTCAGCCCTCCAGCAGCTCCGCCGGCAGCTCGCCATGGCGCTCCAGGATCACCGGCTCCTCCGCCGCATCCGCATCCGGGCCGAGATCCTGTCGCGCCAGGATGACGCCGTCAGCCCGGCCGCGCGCCAGCAGGCGCGCCGCATGCTCCTCGGCCGGCCGCCGCTGGGCGAAGCCCTGCTCGCCCAGGCGGCGCCAGCCGCCCCGGCGCCGTTCGCGCTGCCGGGCGAAGCCGACCACCATGTAGAGCGTCGCCCTGCCCGGTGCCGGCCGGTCACCGTCGGACAGCAGGCTTCCCGTGGTGGCCGGGACGGGAGCGGGCATCGCCGCAGCCATGAGAAGCGGAGCCGCAGGCGGAGGAGGCGCCGGGAGAACGGGTGCTGCGGCCGGATCGGCCACCGTCATCGGGGGCTGGGAGGAGGGGACGGGACTCTCTGGCAGCAGCAATGGCTGGGCCGGGGCGGCCGACGGGGCCGGACGTCCAGGCGGGCGCGGCCGCTGCGGCGAGGCCGTTCTGGCCTCGATCGGCCCGAGTGCGAAAGCCAGTTGCTGGATATGCCCCATGACGGTCCAGGTCGCGGTGACAGCTGGAACGAATATAGAACATCAGGCTGGCCTGTCGAGTCCGAATGCGATGCCGAGCCCACAGGAAAGCCGCCACGGCCTCGCGGTCATGCCATCCGGTGGAGAAGCGGCCCATCCTGGTCCGGCCGCGTTCCCGCGGCGGCCGGACCCCGGCCTCAGCGCTTGGTCTTCTGCTCGCTCGGGCGCGCCGCCCGCTGGCGGCCGGGCCGGCTGGCGCGGGCCACGCGGGCCGGCCGGCCGGAGCCGAGGCCCTGCCGCTTGGCGTCGGCGGACTTCGCCTTGGTGTAGTTCGGCGCCGTGAGCGGGTAATCCGCCGGCAGGCCCCAGCGCTCGCGGTACTGCTCCGGGCTCAGCCCGTAGGTCGCCCGCAGCCAGCGCTTCATGGTCTTGAAGCGGCGCCCGTCCTCGAGACAGACGATGTAGTCCGCGGTCACCGATTCCTCGACCGGCACGGCCGGGACCAGCGGCGCCGCCGGCGCCTGCTGCCCGTCCTGACCGATCTCGGCCGGGACGTCGCCAAGGGCCTCCGCCGGCTCGGCATCGGTCTCGCCCTCGGGCAGCGGGCCCTGGGTGGCGCTGAGGGTGGTGTAGACGTTGCGGATAAGGTCGAGCAGGCTCTCGCTGTCGAGCGTGTTGCGGGACACATGCGCGACGACGATTTCCTTGGTGAACCTCAGGATCTCGGTTTCGCTTGGGCGGGCCATGGTGCTCTTTCTTAGTTAGCGATCCAACCTTCGGCGCTTGCAGCTGAAATCGGCTGCCGAAGGATTCAGATCGCCTCCCTCCACTGGATGGCAAAGAATCTAGTTTCAATTTTAGGATGTTTCGCGTGATTTCCGCAAGATGATAACGCAATGACACCGCAATAAAGGGCTGCGGCATAAAATTCGAGGTCCCGCGGCCGTGGATCGGCGGCCGAACCCTCCCATCCGGCGGAGGATTTTTCGCGGCAATGCAATCCCAGGGTTGTATCGGCCGGGCTCCGGCGGCCGCGGCGGCGATGCGATTCCCGCCGGCCGGCGAACCGCCTGCAGATCTCGGGCGGGTTTCGATCGAAATCTCGGCATATTTTTCCGATATACTGTGAGAAAAGCCGCGGAAGCGGGGCGCCGCCGTCTGGACCCGGAAGGTTTCCTCCGTTGCGGAGCGCCTGGCCGCCTCTTGCCATTGCCTTTGCCAACAGGATCCAAACGGTCGGTTTCACTTAAAAGAGTCTTCCCCAATAGTTTTTAAGGATTAACCTGCCGCACGCTTGCTGATACGCTGATTTCGCGATTCGGATCGTACAATATCAGAGTATGCAAGACCGCGTCGCAATCAAAGACAGCGTGTTCAGGGGAGGGGGGTAGCCATGTCGGTCGGTCGACCGGCCGTGGATTCACTGGTCTGGCGGAAGCAGCCCTTTCGCCAGTCTCGATTCCATTGCGTCGAGTCGACGTCAAAGCTGTGGGCCAGAAGGAAGAATGAATGCGAGTTGACCAGCTTGACGAAGCAGGCCGGACGCGGGTGGGGGCCGAAAGCGAAATCCGGCGGCTGCCGCCGCATCACCGGGATTTCGCCGCCGAGATCGCCCGGGCATTCCGGTCGCGGCAGTCCGCATCCGTGCCCGAGGACCCGTCGCTGATCCACCGGATCCTGGCGGCCTTCGACGATCTCTCCGTCGCGCCGCCGGCTCAGGCGCGGTCCCGGGCGCAGAAGCCGGCGCGTGCCGCCGTGCCGGCCCCGGTGCCGCCGGTGCCGCTGCCCGAGACCATCGGCCTCGGCTTTCTGATCTGCTTGGAGGACGGGGTGAGTTGCCGCGACCTCGGCCGCCATCTGGCTGCCGCGCATAGGCTCAGCCCGGACCAGTATCGCCGCCGCTGGGGGCTGCCCGCGGCCTATCCGATGCTGCCGCCGCCGTCGCATGAGGAGCGCATGGCCTGGCGCCGCCGGCTGGCGCCCCGGGCCGACGGCGCCGAGCCGGCGCCCCTGCGGCTGCAGGAGGAGAGCCGGCGGATCGGCGCGGGCCGGTCCCGGCGGCGGCATCGCCGCGGCGCCCCGGCCGGGCTTCGCCACGATTGGGGAAAGCCGGGGAACGTTCTCGGCCGCCGCTCGGAAGGGCCGAGCACCGACGGCTTCCGGCGTTAGGGCCGAGGAGTTCAGGCGAGAGGCGTTGCCTTTCTCGCCGGCGAGATCTTTTCAGGATCTTCCGACCTGTCATCCCCGCGAAAGCGGGGATCTCGCAACGCTTTGACCGTCGGGAGATTCCCGCTTCGCGGGAATGACGGCAAAAGGTTGGGCCGGTGTCCTGAAGGGGACGTACCCGTGGCATCATCCGGCTCCACCCCCGGGCCGGAGCGCGATCGCGCTCCGGCCCCGATGCCTACTCCGCCCAGAAGATGTCGCTCAGCGCCTGTCCCCAGGGCACGACCAGGCCGCCATCCGGGTCCTTGACGATGTTGGTGTAGTCGCTGCACAGCGACATGTGCCAGGCGTGGGAGTCGCCGCCCTGGGTCAGGGTCCGGCTGTAGTCGTCGCCGCTGCCGCTGTCCGCGATCGTCAGCCCCGGCACCGGGCTGCTGCGAAAGCTGTAGGGTGGGCTGCAGGTGCCGCTCTCGAACAGGGTCTTGCCCAGCGTGGCCACGGCCATCTTGCTGCGCGGATGCACCCAGTCGTCACGGCCCCATTTCTCCCAGCGGGTCAGGCCGAACTCCTTGGTCCAGTAGGTGATCTCGACCTGGGTCGCCGGCCCCGGCCCCTGGCCGTCCTTGGCCGAGCTGGAGAAGCGCAGCGAGATCAGGCTGTCCAGCGACTTGCCATCCTTGTAGGTGAAGCGGTCGCGCATCCACATCGTGAACGGCTTGGCGAAACGCTTCGGGCAGGCGCCCGCCTCGGGTTCCTGCCCGTCCTTGTTGGTGACCAGCTTGCTCTGGAACACGGCGAAGCCGCCCTGGCCCTCGGGCGGCAGCGTCGCCGGGCCGATCACCCAGCCGTAGCGGAACCGGCCCGAGGTATCGGGCGCCCCGGCGCAGGACGGGGTCAGCCAGTAGGACAGGGCCACCGGGCTCCAACTGCCCATGATATAGCCCCAATGCTCGTCGATCCACTGCACCGACCCGCCCTCGCGGCCGGTGTCGAGCTTGCCGAAGGTCGGCGCGTCCGGCTTGGCGTCCGGGCAGCTGTGGTCGACGCCGCGGTCGTAGAAGCTGACGATGCGGGTGACGCCGTGCTTGTCGATCGGGATGTTGTCCTTCGACACTGTGCCCAGCCGCTGCGGGCAGGGGGCGCCCGGGTTGGGGAAGTTGTGCATGTGGTACGGCACGGCCTCCCCGGCGCGGATGTTGCGGCGGCGGGTGCAGTCGCGGTCGCCCGGCACCAGCGCCGGCTCGATCCGGTCGTGCTGGTCGACGCAGACATCCATGATCATGAAGTCTTCCAGCCTGTCGGACTGGGCCTGGGCCCGGGCCGGCGGCGGCGCCGCGGCCAGGCCGATGGCGGCGAGCGCCAGGGCCGGGAGGAGCGGGAAACGGATTGGCATGCAGTCCCTCGTCATTGCCGGTCGGGCGTGGCTCCCCCGGCGGCCAGCATCGTCGAAACCGCCGGTCCTGCGAAGCGCCCGGATGTCGCACGGAAAGTTTTCATAGGTTTTGCTTGGCGGGCCGATTCGGAGCGTTTTGATTTTCATCCCCGCCCGGACCCGGAAAAGCCGGATTCAGGTTTGCCCGGCACATCATATTGATCTGAAAACGGTTTCCAAACGCGAACTGAAAGGTGCCCGGATCCCGTCAATCCCAAGATTTTTGCCTTGCACCGCGATTTCGCACCGCAAAATGCATGACAGCGGCGACGGTTCGGGCTTAAAACCTTCAGGACGAAACCGGAATCATGAGTGTTCGATGGCGGTGCCGGGCAACGAGACCATTCGCGCTTTGGCCGCATCGGCCCGGGAGCGGCAGATCGTGCCGCTGACCTGGGTGGCGGCGACGCGCGAGCAGGACTACGTCAATCTCGGCGACGCCCTCAGCGCCGTGATGGTGTCGCTGCTGTCCGGCCTGCCGGTCGAGCATGTGGCGCATGAATCCCGGCGCCTGCGCATGGCCGCGGTCGGCACCATCGGCCACAGCCTGAAGGAGGGCGAGGTCGTGGTCTGGGGCACCGGCAGCTCGCGCTGGCGCAACCCCTCGGCCCCGGCGGAGGAGCGGGTGGCGGTGGCGCCGCTGCCCGGCACGCGGCTGCACATCGCGGCGACGCGCGGGCCGGTGTCGCGCCGGATCCTGGGCGGGGCGGACGCGGCCGGCCCGGCGGTCTATGGCGACCCGGTCTGGCTGCTGCCGCAATTCTATCCCGGGCCGACCCGGAAGAAATGGAAGCTCGGCGTCATCATCCACCTGGCCGACCTGCAGGACCGGTCCTTTGATGTTCGGCCGAAGGCGGAGCACATCCGCTACCAGGTGCCGGCCGAACTGGCGGGCGAGGTGAAGCTGATCCACACGGTGACGCCGATCGGCCTGGACGGCATGCGGGCCCGGCTGGACGAGATCCTGGAATGCGAGCGGATCGTGTCGACCAGCCTGCACGGCATGGTCTTCGCCGAAAGCTACGGCATCCCGTGCCTGTACTTCTCGCCGCGGGCGCCGCGCGGCCTGCATATGATGGAACTCGACCCCGACGGCACGCTCGACCTGCGCATCGTCGACCTGTATCGCGGCCTCGGCCGGGGCCATATCCCGGTCTACGGCCAGCCGCGGCGCGAGCGCACCGACTGGGCGGCGCTGATGGCGGCGATCGACACGGCCTGGATGCAGCCGCGCTTCGACCCGGCGCCGCTGCTCGAGGCCTTCCCGCTCGACCTGAACCCGTTGCGGCCGCGCGACGGCGAGACGGTGTTCGACCATCCTGTGCTGCGGCAGATCCCGCTGCAGCACCGGCCGCAGACTGTGATCCGGCCCGCCGCCGCCAGCGTGGCGGCACGGCCCGCGGCCGTCGCACGGCCGACACCCGGGCCGCTGCAGCGCATGGCGGCGCTGCTGCGGCGGCCTCTGACGAACCGGGCCTGATGCGGCGGCCCGGCCCGGCGACCCGAAACCGACCTTTTCGAAGTGGACGAGGCGCATGATGAACAGCTTGTTGCGGGCCACGCGCGACGCGGGACAGATCCCGCTCTCCTGGGCCGGATCGACCCTGGAGATGGACTATCTGAACTTCGGCGACGCGCTCAGCCCGGTCATGGTGGCGCTGCTGTCCGGGCTGGATATCGCCCGCGTCCCGACCAAGTCGAAATCCGTCCGCATGGGCGCGGTTGGCACCATCGGCCATGGTTTCGAGGGCGGTGAGGTCTGGTTCTGGGGCACCGGCTGCTCCGGCTGGAAGAACCCGTCGGCGCCGGTGCCGGAGCGGCTGCCCTTCACCGTGCCGCCCGACTCCACCTTCCACGTCCCGGCCAGCCGCGGCCCGGTCTCGGCCAAGCTGCTCGGCGGCAAGGCCAAGGGCGGCGTCTATGGCGACCCGGTCTGGCTGCTGCCGCGCTTCTACAAGCCGAAGGTCGAGAAGAAGTGGGATGTCGGCGTCATCCTGCACCTGTCGGAGCTGGCGGACCGGTCCTTCGCCCAGGCCAATCCGCGCGCCGACTACAAGCGCTTCGAGGTGCCGGCCGAATTCGCCGGCAAGGTGCATCTGATCAGCACGGTGACGCCGATCGGCATCGGCGGCCTCAAGGACAAGGTCGATGAGATCCTGGCCTGCCGGCGCATCGTGTCGACCAGCCTGCACGGCATGGTGATCGCCGAAAGCTACGGCATCCCCTGCCTGTACTTCTCGCCGCAGGGCAACGAGGCCGGGCTGGTGCAGACCGATCTCGACCCGAACGGCACGACCGACCTGCGGATCGTCGATCTCTACACCGGCATCGGCAAGCCGAAGATCTGGAGCTACGGCCAGCCGCGCAACCTCGCCACCGATTGGCAGGACGTGATCGACACCATCGACGATGTGTGGGAGCCGGTGTCGATCGACGAGGACGCGCTGATCAACGCCTTCCCGCTCGAGGCCAAGCCGCTGGCGGCGCCGGCCGGCAAGACCGTGTGGGACCACCCGGTGCTGACCGGGCTGGTGCTGCAGCATTCCGTGGAGGAGCTGCGCCGGGAGGACCGCAAGCGCGTGGCCCTGGCGCGGGCCGGCGGGACCAAGGCGGAGGCACCGGCCGCCGCCGTCGCCGCCGCCAAGCCCGCCCCGGCCCTCAAGGTAGTCTCCGCAATGACAGTGCCCTCGACCCCCGTCTCCACCACCAAGCCCGCCGCGGCCGCCGCCTCCAGCGCGCCGCTGACTGACGGCTCCTCAGCCCTGGCCCGGGCGCCGGAGGCGATGGTCGAGCCCACCCCCGCGCCGGCCCCGGTGGCCGCGCCGGCGCCGACGAAGATCGGCCCGGTGTCGCGCGAGCGGCTGGAGACGCTGCTGCGCTTCAACGCCAAGCGGCTGTCGATCCCGCTGTCCTGGGTCGCCACCACCAGCGAGCATCCGCACGCCAATCTCGGCGACGCGCTGAGCGCCGTGGTCGTGGCCGCCATCGCCGGGGTGCCGGTGCGGCGCGCCGCCTTCGACGACGCGTCGGAGCGGATGGTCGCGGTCGGCACCATCGGCCATGCCCAGAAGAACGGCGTGCTCCATTTCTGGGGCACCGGCATGGATGCCACGCTGAATCCGGTCGACCGGTCGATCCGGCAGTACATCCGGCCGCAGAACACCGATTTCGTCGTGCATGGCGTGCGCGGCCGCAAGACCCAGGCGGTGCTGCGTGGCCAGGGCATCAAGGTGCCCGACGTGTTCGGCGACCCGGTCTGGTTCCTGCCGCGCATCATGCCGATGCACCACGTCAAGAAGACGCATGAGCTCGGCGTGATCCTGCACATCTCTGAACTAGCCTCGATGGACCCGCAATCCGGGGTGAAGGAGGCGCTGAAGCGCTACAACATCCCGCCCAGCCTGGCGGGGTCGATCCGGCTGATCAACACCTACACCGCGCCGAAGGTCGACGCCTTCGCCGCCAAGGTGGAGGAGATCGTGTCGTGCAAGCGCATCATCTCGACCAGCCTGCACGGCATGGTGATCGCCGAGACCTACGGCGTGCCCTGCGGCTGGTTCGGCACCTATGAGGGCGGCCGCCTGCTGCTCGACGTCGACGATCCGGAGAACCGGATCGACCATCGCATCCGCGACTTCTACTCCGGCGTCGGCAAGCCGGGCGTGATCGCCTTCTGCCGCGACCGCAGCCTGGAGACGCCGTGGGAGGACGTGATCACCTGGATCGACGAGACCTGGCAGCCGCTGCGCTATGACGGCCGCGACCTGTTCGAGGCCTTCCCGGTGGCGCAGGGCGTGTCTTTCGACGACGCGCTGTGGCCGGTGTCGGGCGATGTCTACGCCCGGATCCCGTTCTAGGGTGACGGTGATGAACGGGCGGACCCAGCGCCCGTTCGCCGCGGCGGCGCGGGTGGCCGGCGCGCTCACTCTGGCGCAGCCGCCGGCTCCGGCGCGGGCGATCCCCGCGCCGGGCGCCGGGCGGGTGGTGCTGGTGCTGCAGGGCGCGGCCACGCCATTCCAGCGGCGCCTGGCCACGGCGCTGGAGGCCGAGGGCGCGCGCATCGTCAAGATCAACATCTGCGGCGGCGACGCGGTGTTCTGGCGCCGCCCGGCCATCGCCTTCCGCGGCCGGTTCGAGGAGTGGCGCGGCTTTGTTGCCGGCATCCTCGAGCGCGAGGGCGTCACCGACCTGGTGCTGTTCGGCGACTGCCGGCCGCATCACCAGGTGGCGATCGACCTCGCCCGCCGCCGCGGCCTGCGGCTGCACCTGTTCGAGGAAGGCTATCTGCGCCCCGGCTGGGTCACCTGCGAGGCCTGGGGCGTCAACGGCCATTCCGACCTGCCGCGCAACCCCGCCGCCTTTCTGGCCATGGCGCGGAGCCTGGAGCCGCCGCCGGCTGCCGCGCCGGTGCCGTCCTATTTCCTGCACCGGGCGGTGTGGGACGTGCTGTGGACCATCGGGCTGGTGGCGCTGATGCCGGCCTTCCCGCAT
>NZ_JBCNNF010000293.1:0-8835 GCF_039594555.1 Inquilinus sp. | reverse complement strand
GTGCAGCCGCCGGCGGCGGAGTGGGGCATCATGGTGGCGGAAAGCCAGAACTTCATCATCCGCGCCTGGTGGATCGCCGCCTTCCCGGGCGTGGCGTTGGCGGTGATCGCGCTCGGCTTCAGCCTGCTCGGCGACGGCCTCGGCGAATGGCTCGGGGTGAAGGAATGAGCACGCCGCTGCTGGACGTCCGCGACCTGTCGGTGGCCCTGAGCCGGACGGGGGAGGTGGAGACGACCATCGTCGACCGCGTCTCCTTTGCGCTGGAGGCGGGGCAGGTGATGGGGCTGGTGGGTGAGAGCGGGTCGGGCAAGAGCGTCTCCTGCCGGGCGCTGATCGGTCTGCTGCCGGGGGGCCTGCGCATCTCCGGCGGGTCGGTGCTGCTGAAGGGCCGCGACCTGGCGGCGTTGAAGCCGGAGGATCTGCGCCGGGTGCGGGGGCGCGAGATCGGCATGATCTTTCAGAACCCGTCCAGCCATCTCGACCCGGTGATGCGGATCGGCGACCAGATCGCCGAGGGCATCCGCCTGCATCGCGGCGCCTCGAAGCGCGAGGCGCGCTCGGCCGCTGTCGACCTGCTGCGTCAGGTCGGCATCCCGGACCCGGAGCGGCGGGCGGGGGGCTACCCGCACGAATTCTCCGGCGGCATGCGGCAGCGGGCGATGATCGCGACCGCCCTGGCCTGCGACCCGGAGGTGCTGATCGCCGACGAGCCGACGACGGCGCTGGACGTCACGGTGCAGGCCCAGATCCTGCGGCTGCTGCTGGACCTGCGCGACCGGCGCGGCCTGGCCATCATCCTGATCACCCACGATCTCGGCGTGGTGGCGCAGAGCTGCGACCGCGTCGCCGTGATGTATGGCGGCACGCTGTGCGAGGCCGGCGGCAAGCGGGCGGTGCTGGCGGCGCCGCGCCACCCCTATACGGCGCGGCTGATCGCCTGCCAGCCCTCCCATGGCGACGGCGGCCATCTGCTGCCCTTCATCCCCGGCCAGCCGCCGGCCTTGGCCGACCTGCCGTCCGGCTGCCGTTTCCACCCGCGCTGCGACCGCGCCTTCGACCGCTGCATGGCGGCGCGGCCGGAGCCGTCCTGGCCGGAGCCGGGGCATATGGCCGCCTGCCACCGGGCGCTGGGGGACGCGGCATGACTCTCCTCGACGTCCAGGACCTGGAGGTCCATTTCCGCACCGGCGGCCCGAAGCTGCCGGGACAGCCATCGCGGCTGGTTCGGGCGGTCAACGGCGTCTCCTTCACCCTGGCGCCGGGCGAGGCGCTGGGGCTGGTCGGCGAATCCGGCTGCGGCAAGAGCACGCTGGGCCGCGCCATCCTGCGGCTGGGCGAGATCACCGGCGGCGCCATCCGTTTCGGCGGCGGCATCGCCGAAGGCGGCCGCGCCGGCCTGGCCCGGCTGCGCCGCGAGACGGCGATGATCTTCCAGGACCCGTACAACGCGTTGAATCCCCGCATGGCGGTGGGAGAGGCGATCGCCGAGGTGCTGCGGGTCCACCGCAAGGTGCCGCGCGACCGCGTGCCGGCCAGGATGGCGGAGCTGCTGACGCTGGTCGGCCTCGGGCCCGAGCATGCGTCCCGCCGCCCGGCCGAGCTGTCCGGTGGCCAGTGCCAGCGCGTCGGCATCGCCCGGGCGCTGGCGGTCGAGCCAAAGCTGATCATCGCCGATGAATGCGTCGCGGCCCTCGACGTCTCGATCCAGGCGCAGATCATCAACCTGCTGATCGAGCTGAAGGCCCGGATGAACCTGGCCCTGATCTTCATCGCCCACGACCTGGCTGTGGTGCGGCGGCTGTGCGACCGGGTGGCGGTGATGTATCTCGGCCGGATCGTGGAGGAGGGGGCGGCCGAGGCGGTGTTCGCCGCGCCGCAGCACCCCTACACCCGGGCGCTGATCCGCGCGATCCCGGAGATCGACCCCGACCGCACACTGCCGGCGGACCTCTTGGGCGGCGAGCCGCCGAGCCCGCTGGACCTGCCGCCGGGCTGCGCCTTCCATCCGCGCTGCGCCTTCGCCATGCCGGAGTGCCGGGCCGGGGCGCCGCCGGCGCTGCGGCCGGTCGAAGGGCGCTTCACCGCCTGCCATCTCTATCCCGCAATCCCCGCCCGCAGCTGAGGCGGGGCAACAACCGGAGGCTCACGATGAAACGGAAACATCTCGGCATCGTCACGGCGGCGTTCCTCGCGGCGCTGGTCGCCGGCGGCGCCGCGGCGGAGGCAGCGGGCGTGCTGACCATCGGCCGGCGCGAGGACGGCACCACCTTCGACCCGATCAAGACCTCGCAGAATGTCGACTACTGGGTGTTTTCGAACGTCTATGACGTGCTGGTGCGGGTCAGCAAGGACGGCACCAAGCTGGTCCCCGGCCTGGCCGAAAGCTGGACCATCTCCGACGACGGCACCGTCTACACGCTGAAGCTGCGCGACGCGAAATTCTCCGACGGCAGCCCGGTCACCGCCGGCGACGCCGCCTTCTCGCTGCTGCGGGCGCGCGACAATCCGGGATCGCTGATCGCCGACAACTACAAGGTGATCAAGACGGCGGAGGCGAAGGACGACCACACGCTGGTGATCACGCTGAACCAGCCGGCGACGCCGTTCCTGGCCAGCCTGGCGCTGCCGGGCGTGGCGGTGCTGCCGCAGAAGATCGTGACCGCGATGGGCGAGGACGCCTTCGCCGAGAAGCCGATCGGCTCGGGCGCCTTCACCATGGAGGAGTGGAGCCGCGGCAACAAGGTGGTGCTGAAGAAGAACCCGAATTTCTGGGAGGCCGACAAGGTCAGCCTCGACGGCGTCGAATGGATCTCGGTGCCCGACGACAACACCCGCATGCTGAAGGTCCAGGCGGGCGAGCTCGACACTGCCATCTTCGTGCCCTTCGCCAAGGTGGCGGAGCTGGAGAAGGACCCGAACCTGATGATGCACAAGGACCCCTCGACCCGCGAGGACCACCTGCTGATCAACCATTCGCACCCGCCGCTGGACAAGCTGGAGGTGCGCGAGGCGATCGACTACGCCATCGACAAGAAGGTGATCGTCGACACCGTCACCTTCGGCATCGGCTCGGTCGCCAACTCCTACATCCCGAAGGGCGCGCTATACCACACCGACGACAACGGCGCCCGGCCCTATGATCCGGAGAAGGCGAAGGCGCTGCTGGCGAAGGCGGGCGCCGGCCCGATCACGCTGACCTATCTGGTGCAGACCGGCGATACGGTGGACGAGCAGGTGTCGGTGCTGATCCAGCAGCAGCTGGCCAAGGTCGGCATCACCGTCAACCTGCAGAAGGTCGATCCAAGCCAGAGCTGGGACATGGAGGTGGCGGGCGACTACGACCTGGCGATGAACTACTGGACCAACGACATCATCGACCCGGACCAGAAGACCACCTTCGTCCTCGGCTACGACGCCAACCTGAACTACTACACCCGCTACAAGAACGACGCTGTGGTGGCGCTGGTCGCCAAGGCGCGGGTCGAGACCGATCCGGCCAAGCGCGAAGCGATGTATGTCGACCTGCAGAAGATGGCCAAGGCCGACGTCAACTGGATCGACCTGTATTACAGCCCGTACCTGACCGTGTCCCGCAAGACCATCGAAGGCTTCGGCCAGACCCCGCTGGGCCGGTTCTACCTCGAGGACGTCAAGAAGAACTGAGGACCGTCGGAATGGCTTCCATCATCGTGATCGGCGCGGGCGTCATCGGCGCCTCGGTGGCGTACCGCCTGGCCCAGGCTGGCCTGACACAGGGCGGCGCGTCGGTCACGGTGCTGGAGGCGACGCGGATCGGCGCTGGCACCTCCGGCACCAGCTTCGCCTGGGTCAACTCGCACGGGAAGACGCCGCGGGCCTATCACGACCTCAACGTCGCCGGGATGAAGGCGCATGCGGCGCTGCGCGAGGAGTTCGCGGCGACGCCCTGGCTGCACCTGAACGGCAGCCTGGAATGGACCGACGAGGCGGGGCAGGCGGCGCAGCGGGAGCGGTTCGAGCGGCTGCAAGGCTGGGGCTATGCCGCCGAAAGGATCTCCCCGGCCCGGCTGCGCGAACTGGCACCGGACATCGACCCGGCGGCCGTGGGCGACGCGCCGGTCGCCTGGTTCCCGGAGGAGGGCTGGGTCGATCCGATCGTGTACGCCCAGGCCATGCTCGCCGCGGCCGGCCGCCTCGGCGCGCAAGTGGAGATCGGCGCCCGCGTGGCGCGGGTTGAGCTGCGCTCCGGCCAAGTCACGGGTGTAACCCTGGCGGACGGCCGGACGCTGGGCGTGGACCTGGTCGTCAACTGCACCGGCCGCTGGGCCGACGATGCCGGGCTCGACCCGGCGCTGCGGGTTCCGCTGGCGCCGACCGCGGGGCTGCTGGCCTTCACCCCGCCGGTCGCGGTCGGGCTCGAGCGCTTGCTGAAGGCGCCGGGCTGCGACATCCGGCCGGACGGCGCCGGTCGCCTGCTGGTCTGCCGCAATGACGACGAGCGTGACCCGGCCACGGCGCCAAGGCCGAACCCCGATCTGGTGGAGATGCGCGAGCTGGTCCGCAAGGCGCAGGCGATCCTTCCCGGCATGGGGCCGGTGGAACCCGAGGCAGTGCGCCTGGGCATCCGCGCCATTCCGAAGGACGGCTATTCCGCCGTCGGGCCGCTGCCGCAGGTGGAGGGCTACTACGCCGTAGTGACCCACAGCGGCGTCACCCTGGCCGCCTTCCTCGGTGGTGCGGTGGCCGACGAGCTGCTGCGCGGCGCCATTCGGCCAGAGCTGGCGACGTTCCGGCCTGCGCGGTTCTTCGGCTAACCTTCGCTGGGATCCGTCATCCGCGATCCGCCAGATTGAGGCGTGGGCGGCCGGGAGACTCAATTCACGATCGACCCTACAGCATACCCGGCCGGAATAGCGACTTCCGGTCCACCACCCCACCGGCGGTGATGAAGACCCCGTCGCCGGTGTAATGCAGCGTCTTCGGATGCTTCGGCACCGAGGCGACATGCGCCTTCACCACCTCGAAGATGAAGAAGTTGTAGCGGTCGACCAACGCATCGTCGTGTAGCCGGCATTCGAAGCTGGCATGGCATTCGCGGATCAATGGCGCCTGCACCTCCTGCGCTGGCTCGGCGGTCAGTCCGAACTCGCGGAACTTGTCGACCTCCGCGCCGGACGTGTTGCCGATTCCAACCACCGTGTCGGTCAGGGCCGTGGTCGGCAGGTTGATCACGCATTCGCCGCTGTCGTGGATCATCCGGTGGCTGTGGTTGCCGCCGGAGATCATGCAGCCGACCAGAGACGGCGAGAACTCCAGCATCGTGTGCCAGCCCAGGGTCATGATGTTGGTCTTGTCCCGCCGGCGCGACGACACCAGCACGATTGGCCCCGGCTCCAAGTAGCGCCGCACCTGGTGGACGGGAAAATCGGTCTTCTTGTGCTGCCTCGCCATCCGAGTCTCCGCTTCGCTGTTCCAGGAAGCTGGAGTCGCTTCGCCTCGCGAAAAGGCCGGGGCGGCCGGATGTCGCGATCGAGGTTGCTTCGCCGCGCCGGGGCAGCGAAAATCGGGCGATGCTGGAAGACTGGTCGAAGGCCGATGCGCCGCCGGTGACGAGCCGGGAGGACGCCGCCTTCATTCTGAAATTCGAATCCTATGAGGGGCCGATCGACCTGCTGCTCGAGCAGGCGCGCGAGCAGAAGGTCGACCTGACCCAGATCTCCATCCTGGCGCTGGCCGACCAGTACCTCGCCTTCGTCGAGCGGGCGCGGCGGCTGTCGCTGGAGCTGGCGGCGCATTACCTGGTGATGGCGGCCTGGCTGGCCTATCTCAAGTCGCGCCTGCTGCTGCCGGCGCCGCCGGGGGACGACGAGCCGAGCGGCGCCGAACTGGCCGAGGCCCTGGCCTTCCAGCTGCGCCGGCTGAACGCGATGCGCGAGGCCGGTCAGGCGCTGATGGCGCGGCCGCAACTGGGCCACGACCTGTTCCCCCGCGGCGCGGCGGAGGAGGACGAGGCGACGCCGACCCCGGTCTGGGCCGTGTCGCTCTATGACCTGCTCAAGGCCTATGCCGAACACTGGCGGGCCAAGGCGGCGGCCGAGGGCAGCCTGCGCATCGAGGCCTCGGTGCTGTTCTCACCGGAGCAGGCACTGGAGCGGATGGAGGCGATGCTCGGCCGCTTCCCCAATTGGACCACGCTGGCCGCCTTCCTGCCGCCGATGACTGGCAGCCCGCTGGTGCGGCGCTCAGCGCTCGCCTCCACCTTCGTCGCCACGCTGGAACTGGCCAAATCCGGCCGGCTCGCGATCCGCCAGGACGGGCCGTTCGGCCCGATCTGGCTCAAGGCCCAGGCTTCCCAGACCGTCACCGAAGAATGACTGAGCCCCTCAAAGCCCTGCGCCTCGTCGAGGCCATGCTGTTTGCGTCGGCGGTCCCCCTGACCGAGGCGGCGATCGCCGAGCGCCTGCCGGACGGTGCCGATGTGCCGGAGCTGATCGACGCGCTGGTCGAGCAGTACCGCCACCGCGGCGTCACCCTGATGCCGGTGGCCGGCGGCTGGGCCTTCCGCACCGCGCTCGATCTGGCGCCGCTGCTGCGCGACGCCGGCCATGTCGTCCGCCGCCTGACCCGCGCGGCGCTGGAGACGCTGGCGATCATCGCCTACCACCAGCCGGTGACCCGGCCGGAGATCGAGGCGGTGCGCGGCGTCGCCGTGGCCAAGGGCACGCTCGACACCCTGCTGGAGGCCGGCTGGATCGCCCCCGGCCGCCGCCGCCAGGCGCCCGGTCGGCCGCTGACCTGGGTCACCACCCAGGCCTTCCTCGATCATTTCGGCCTGGGCGGGCTGGAGGACCTGCCGAGCGTCGAGGAGCTGAAGGCGTCGGGCCTGCTCGACACCCGCCCGGCCATGGCCGTGCTGCCCGGCGGCACCCTGTCCGGCGAGGACGGGCCGGAGCGGCCGGAGGACGAGGACAGGGAGTAGCGGACCCGGCCGGAACGGCCGCTTTCGCCGTCGCCGGAGGCGCGGATTTCCGCGCTGTTTCGCCCCGCCCGCCGCCATTGCGGCGGCGGGGCCTTTCTGCGATGATCCGGCCGCCTTGGGGCTGGAGGATGAGTTTATGGGTGGTTTGAGTATTTGGCACTGGTTGATCGTCCTGGTCGTCGTGCTCCTGATCTTCGGGAACCGGCTGCCGCGGGCGATGGGCGACCTGGCCAAGGGGATCAAGAACTTCAAGTCCGGCCTGTCGGACGATCCCAAGAGCGATGGGACGGAAGACCGCCCGGCCGTGCCGCCGCCCGCGGGCACCGAAGCCGGCAGTCCGAACCGGACGACCGCCGACCGCCAATAGTCCCCTCGGGGGAACCGGAACCGCGCCCCGTCTCCGGAGGCGGGGCGTGATGGACGAATGTGATGTTCGGTTTCGACTGGTCGGAGTTGATGATCATCGTGGTCGTGGCACTCATCGTGCTCGGCCCGAAGGATCTGCCGCGGGCCCTCTATCAGCTGGGCAAGTGGACGCGCCATGCCCGCCGCATCACCAGCGAGTTCCAGCGCCATGTCGACGACATCGTGCGCCAGGCCGAGTTGGAGGAGGTGCGCAAGACCGTCCAGGATGCGGCCAAGACGATGGATGTGCGCGGCCAGGTGGCAGAGCACGTGAACACCGTGCTGGACCCGGTCAAGGACATCAAGCAGGCCTTCGACAAGGCGGCCCCGGGCGCCACGCCGTTGGCCGAGCCGGACAAGGCCGCCGTCAACGGGGCGGCGGCAGCTGAGCCGCAGCCGGTCGAGGGGCCGCAGCCTACAGCACCTGAGGCTCCGGCCGCGCCCGCCGCTGTCGCCGACGCCGCGCCGGTCGCCCCGCATGCGTCCCCGGCCGCCGCTCCCGTGGCACCGGCGGCAGCAGCCCCCGCGGCCGTCCCGGCCGCCACCCCGACCGACCGCGCGAGCTGATCCATGGCGCCCTCCGACAAGGAGATCGACGACAAGCAGATGCCCCTGATGGACCATCTGCTGGAGCTGCGCACCCGGCTGATCTATTCCGTGGTCGCGATCCTGGTCGGGTTCTTCATCTGCTACCACTTCGCGGAATCGATCTACCTGTTCCTGACGCAGCCGCTGGCCAACGCGCTGCCGCCGGGTCAGCCCAAGTCGATGATCTACACCGCGCTGACAGAGGTGTTCTTCACCTACATCAAGATCGGCTTCTGGGGCGGCTTCTGCCTGGCTTTCCCGGTTGTGGCCAGCCAGCTGTGGATGTTCGTCGCGCCCGGCCTGTACAGGAACGAGCGCAACGCCTTCCTGCCGTTCCTGCTGTTCAGCCCCTTCATGTTCGTGCTGGGCGCGGCCTTCGTGTACTATTTCGTGTTCCCGCTGGCCTGGAAGTTCTTCCTGTCCTTCCAGGTGCTGGGGCCCGATGTCGGCAGCGGCCTCGAGATCAAGCTCGATGCCAAGGTGTCGGACTATCTCGACTTGGTGATGCGCCTGCTGCTGGCCTTCGGCATCGCCTTCCAGCTGCCGGTGCTGCTGACGCTGCTGGTGCGCGTCGGCATCCTCAGCGTCGCGACGCTGAAGAGCAAGCGGCGCTACGCCATCGTCATCGTCTTCATCGTCGCCGCGGTGCTGACCCCGCCGGACGCGATCAGCCAGGTGGCGCTGGCCGTGCCGATGCTGCTGCTCTACGAGATCGCGATCTTCATCGGCGGCCTGATCGAGCGCGACCGCGCCAAGCGGGATGCGGAGGCCGAGGCGGAAGACTCCCGTTCCGGCGACGGCACGGCGGCGTAGCCCGGCTCAGGCCCGCGCCGCATACTCCGCGATCAGGCGATCATAGTCCTCGACCGGCGGGAAGCCCTCAT
>NZ_JBCNNF010000292.1:0-8960 GCF_039594555.1 Inquilinus sp. | reverse complement strand
CCCGTTCGTTCCGGGGAGATCTGAGGCCCGGTCATGCGGCGCTCGACTTCGCCTCACGGGCTAGCAAGGCCCGAGTGGCGGCCGCGACGTCGTCATGGCGCATCAGGCTCTCGCCGATCAGGAAGGTGGTGGCGCCGGCGCGGGCCATGCGGGCCAGGTCGGCCGGGGTGAACAGGCCGCTCTCCGCCACCAGCAGCCGGTCGCCCGGCACCTGCGCCGCCAGCGCCTCGGTGGTGGCGAGGTCGACCTGCAGGGTCTTGAGGTTGCGGTTGTTGATGCCGAGCAGCGGCGAGCGCAGCTTCAAGGCGCGATCCAGCTCGGCCGCGTCATGCACCTCGACCAACACGTCCATGCCCTGGTCGATCGCCGCCTGCTCCAGATCGCGGGCGGTGGCGTCGTCCAGCGCCGCCATGATCAGCAGGATGCAGTCGGCGCCCAGCGCCCGGGCCTCCGTGATCTGGTAAGGATCGACCATGAAGTCCTTTCGCAGCACCGGCAGCTCGACGGCGTTTCGGGCGGCGGTCAGGTACTCGTCGGCGCCCTGGAAGTAGGGCACGTCGGTCAGCACCGACAGGCAGGTGGCGCCGCCGTCGCGATAGGCGCGGGCGAGGGCAGGCGGGTCGAAGTCCGGGCGGATCAGGCCCTTCGACGGCGACGCCTTCTTGATCTCGGCGATCAGGCCGTAGCGGCCTTCGGCCTGCGCCCGGCGCAGCGCCGCGAGGAAGCCGCGCGGCGGCGCGGCCCGGTCGGCGAGGTCCGCCAGCCGGCTCATCTCGGCCGGCGGCACCGTCGCCTTGCGGGCCTCGATGTGCCGGCGCTTGTCGGCGACGATGCGGGTGAGGGTGTCGCTCATGCCGTTCCCTGGCTGGTGATCCGGGCCAGCCGCTCGAGGACACGGGCGGCCGATCCGTCATCGATGGTCCGGGCCGCGAGCGCGGCGCCGTCCGGCAATGTAGACACCCGATCGGCGACGATGAAGCAGGCTGCGGCGTTCAGCAGCACGATGTCGCGGTAGGCACCGTGCGCCCCGCCCAGCACGGCGCGCAGGGCGGCGGCGTTGGTCGCCGGGTCGCCGCCCTTCAGGTCCTCCGGCACCGCGCGGCGCAGCCCGGCATCCTCCGGCGTCACGGTCAGGCGGCGCACTTGGCCGCCGCGCAGCTCGGCGACGGCGGTCGGGCCGGTGGTGGTCATCTCGTCCAGCCCGTCGCTGCCGTTCACCACCCAGGCGGCCTCGCTGCCCAGCTGGCCCAGCGCATGGGCCACCGGCTCGATCCAGGCCTCGGCGAAGACGCCGAGCAGCTGGCGCTTCACCCCGGCCGGGTTGGCCAAAGGCCCGAGCAGGTTGAAGATGGTGCGGGTGCCCAGCTCCTGCCGCGCCGGGCCGACATGGCGCATGGCGCTGTGGTACAGCGGCGCGAACAGGAAGCCGATCTGGGCCTCCCACAGCGCCTCGCGCATCACCTGCGGCGGCGCCTCGACATTGACGCCCAGCTCGGCCAGCACATTGGCAGCGCCGGTCAGGCTGGAGGCGGCGCGGTTGCCGTGCTTGGCCACCGGCACGCCGGCGCCGGCCAGCACGAAGGACACGGCGGTCGAGACGTTGTAGGAGCCTGAATTGTCGCCGCCGGTGCCGCAGCAGTCGATGGCGCCCGCCGGCGCGTCTATGGTCACGGCCTTGTCGCGCATCACCCGGGCGGCGGCGGCGATCTCCTCCGGTGTCTCGCCGCGGACGCGCAGCGCCATCAGGAAGCCGCCGATCTGCGCCGGCGTCGCCTCGCCGGACATGATGATCTCGAAGGCGGCGCGGGCGTCGGCCGCGTCCAGCGGCGTGCCGAGCGCGGCCTTGGCGATGAAGGGTCGCATCTCGGTCGTCATGCCGCGTTCCGCCGCTCCGCGATGGCCAGGAAGTTCTGCAGGATCTTGTGGCCGTATTGCGAGGCGATGCTCTCCGGATGGAACTGCACGCCGTGGATCGGCAGGGTCCTGTGGCGCAGCGCCATGATCACCCCGTCCGCGGTCCAGGCCGTGGCCTCCAGGCTGTCCGGCATGGTCTCCGGCGCGATGGTCAGGGAGTGGTAGCGCGTGGCTTCGAAATTGTCCGGCAGGCCCGCCAGCACGCCGCCGCCATGGTGATGCACCGGGCTGATCTTGCCGTGCATCGGCTCCGGCGCCCGGACGATCCTGCCGCCGAAGACTTGGCCGATCGCCTGGTGGCCGAGGCAGACGCCGAACACCGGCACCTTTCCGGCGGCAGCCTGGATCAGGTCCATGCAGATGCCGGCCTTGTCCGGGTCGCAAGGGCCGGGGGAGATGACGATGCCGTCGGGCCGCAGCGCCAGGGCCTCGTCGACCGTCAGCGCGTCATTGCGGCGAACCTCGGTGTCCGCCCCAAGCTCGCCGAGGTAATGCACCAGATTGTAGGTGAAGCTGTCGTAGTTATCGATCAGCAGAAGCATGGAGTTGCCCTTTCGAGGCAAGAGGATGGAGAGGAGCGGCGGTTATCCGGCCGGCCTCACCATCGATGCTGCTGCGAAGGGTTGCGGTTCTCAGACATGACCCATGGGCCGGTTGCCGTTGCGCGGCCGGTTGGCGAAGCGTACCGCATCTTCGGCGGCGCGCACCAGCGCCCGGGCCTTGTTGCGGGTCTCCTGATACTCGCCCTCCGGGCTGCTATCGGCGACCACGCCGCCGCCAGCCTGGATATAAAGCGTGTCGTCCTTCACCACCGCGGTGCGCAGGGCGATGCAGGTGTCCATGTCGCCATTGGCGCCGAAATAGCCCATCGCCCCGGCATAGACGCCACGCCGCGCCACCTCCAGCTCGTCGATGATCTCCATCGCCCGTACCTTCGGCGCGCCGCTGGTGGTGCCGGCCGGGAAGCCGGCGGCCAGCGCCGCTACCGCGTCCTTGTCCGGCGTGATCCGGCCGACGACGTTGGAGACGATGTGCATGACGTGGGAATAGCGCTCGATGATGAAGCGGTCGGTCACCTTGACGGTGCCGATCTGCGACACCCGGCCGACATCGTTGCGGCCGAGATCCAGCAGCATCAGATGCTCGGCCCGCTCCTTCGGGTCGGCCAGCAGGTCCTGCTCCAGCGCCACATCCTCCTCCGGCGTGGCGCCGCGCGGGCGGGTGCCGGCGATCGGCCGGATGGTGACCTCGCCGTCGCGCAGCCGCACCAGGATCTCCGGGCTCGACCCGACGATGGCGAAGTCGCCGAAGTTCTGGAACACCAGGAAGGGCGACGGGTTCAGCCGCCGCAGCGCCCGGTACAGGGCGAAGGGCGGCAGGGTGAAGGGCAGGGAGAAGCGCTGCGACAGCACCACCTGGAAGATGTCGCCGGCGCGGATGTACTCCTTCGCCCGCTCGACGATCGCGTGATACTCCTCCCGCGTCATGTTCGAGCTCGGCTCGGGCAGGGCGGGCAGGGTGCCCTCGGCCGCCGCCTCGCGATGCGGCAGGCTGGATTCGAAGCGGGCAACGACGTCCGACAGCCGCTCGCAGGCCGCCTCATGCGCCTTCTCGGCCGTCACGGCCGGGTCATGGAACACCGGGGTGACGATGGTGACCACGTCGGCGATGGTGTCGAAGACGCAGACGATGGTCGGCCGCATCATGATCGAATCCGGCACGCCCAGCGTGTCCGGGTTGGTGTCGGGCAGCACTTCCATCTGCCGGACCATGTCGTAGCCGAGATAGCCGAACAGGCCGGCGGCCAGGGGCGGGAAGCCGCGCGGCAGGTCGATGCGCGATTCCGCGATCAGGTCGCGCAAGCTGTCGAGCGGCGCCTTCGCGACCGGCTCGAATGTGCCGAGATCGGCCAGCGCCTTGCGGTTGATCTCGACCGCGTCGCCGCGGCAGCGCCAGATGAGGTCGGGGCGCAGCCCGATGGCGCTGTAGCGGCCGCGGATGGCACCGCCTTCGACCGATTCGAGCAGGAAGGAATAGGGCTCGTCCCCGGCCAGCTTGAGCATGGCCGAGACGGGGGTGTCGAGATCGGAGACGAGACGGGTCCAGACAACCTGGGGCTTGCCGGCCCGATAGGTGTCGGCGAAGGCGTCAAACGCCGTGGATTCCGGCATGGTGGTGACCTGTAGCGATCGGGAGGAGATGGGCAAAGGCGGAACGGTCGCCGCCACGCCATCGCTCCCCGCCGCCCGCCCGCTGCCAGCCGGCCGCGGCCCCCGCATCCGTCCAGCGCCAGCCCACCGCCACTCCACGCCGGGAGGACGGGGCCGCCGGACGAGGTCCGGCGATGGGGCGCAGCGACGCCGCGAGGGGATGCATCAACATCATTCCTGGTAGTTCAACCGGGCGAGGACCGCCTGGTCAATGGTGACTCCATACCGGGCGCGCAGCGCCTGGTCCAGGCCGTCGCCGACATCGACCGCGAGGCCGCGCTGCAGATCCTGCTTCACGGCAGCCTCTGCCGTGGCGTCGGGCTTGGCGGGTTCGACCTTGGTCAGGCGGGCGACGATTCGGCCGCCCGGGGTCTCGGCCGTGGCGGTGCCGCCGACCTGGGCCGCGAACAGGTCGCGCACCAGCGCCGCCGGAACAGCGCCGGCATTGCTGCCGTCGCGCAGCAGCGCCGGCGTCTCGGCATACTGCCCGCCGACCGCCTTGGCCACGTCCGCCGCGGCCTCGCCGGCGGCCAGGCGCTTGGCGACCTCCGCGGCCAGCGCCGCGGCCGCATCGGCCTGCTTCTGCTCGGTCCAGGCAGCGGCGACCTCGTCCCGCACCTTGGCCAGCGGCTCGGTGGCCGGCGGGATGATGCTGTCGACCCGGACGATGAAGGAGGTGTTGTCGTCGACCGTGCCCATCGGGCTGACATCGCCCTGCTGCAGCTGGAAGGCGGCCTGCAGCACCTGCGCCTGGCCGGGCAGGGCCGGCAGCGGCTGGCCGCTCTGGGTCGTCCCGTCCTGGGCCACGGCCGGAACCGTGGTGACGGTGAAGCCGAACTCCTGCGCTGCCTTGTCGATCGGCACGTTGTCGGCCAGCGCGTCCTCGAACTTGTTGGCGGCGTCGTACAGCGCGTCGGCGGCCTTGCTCTGCTTCAGCTGAGCCTCGATCCCGGCGCGCGCCTCGTCGAAGGGCACGGTGCGGGCGGCCTGGACGCCGGTCAGCACCAGCACGTGCCAGCCAAAGGGCGACTGCACCGGGTCGGTCGCCTGGCCCTGGGCCAGGGCGAAGCCCGGATCGGCCAGGGCCGGGATCGGCATCGCCGACTTGGCGGTAAAATCGACCGGGATCAGCTTGACCGCCGCATTGCCGGACTCGTCGACCGCCTGCTGCACCGGCTTGCCGCCGCGCACCGCCGTGGCGATCTGGTCGGCCAGCGCCTTGGATGGCGCGATCACCTGGTCGAAGCGGCGCATCTCCGGCTTCTGGTAGTTCGCCTGGTTCTTGTCGTAGGCGGTGCGGGCCTCGTCCTCCGATACCGTCACCGACTTGGCGAACTCGTCGGTCTTCAGCAGCACCAGGCTCAGCGTCCGGTACTCGGGCGACTGGAACTTGTCGCCATGATCCTTGTGATAGGCCTCGAGGTCCGCCTGGGTCGGCTGCGGCACGCCGCTCTGGTCGGCGTTGCGCAGCGTAACCGTGTCGGCCACGCGGGCCTCGCGGCGGTACTTGGTGATCGGGTCGACCAGGGCCTGCGGCGGCTCGGCGCCGCTGAACAGCGCCTGCATCACGTTCCGCTGCTGCAGCTGGCCGCGCGTGGAGGCGATGTAGCCGGCCTCGTTGGTGCCGTTGGCCTGCAGCAGCTGCAGGAAGCGGTCGCGGCTGAACTGGCCGGTGGCCGGGTCGCGGAACGCCGGATCGTTGCGCACCGCGTCGGCGACCGCGTCATTCGACAGGGTGTAGCCGAGATCGGCGGCGAACTGGTCGTACAGCGAGCCGGAGATGATGTTGTCCAGCACCTGCCGCGGCAGGCCGAGCTGCTGGGCGACCGACATCGGGATCCGCTGGCGCTGGGCGATCGTCCGGAACTGGGTGTCGAGCTGCCCCAGGCTGATCGTGACGTCGCCGACCGTGGCCACGGTGTCGGACTGGCTCCGGTTGCGGAAGATGTCGCCGACGCCCCAGATCGCGAAGCTGAGGATCAGGAGGACGAACAGCACCTTGACGACGATGGAGCCGGCCTTGTGGCGGAGGATCTGCAGCATGACGACCGTAAACAAAGGACACTGCCGCGCCGGGCTCCCGGGCGGTTTGGGCCGCGCATCATAGGTGCGGCCTCCTCGGGCAGCAATGCACAAGGCGTGCCCCTGGCGTCGCACTGGAGTCCATATGGCGTCGCGGCGCCCGGGTTGGTACATCAAGGGCGACATTGGGGAAACCAGCGGAGAGAGGCCGATGGCGCGCAAGCTGATCGCGGGCAACTGGAAGATGAACCTGCTGCGCAGCGAGGGCACCGCGCTGGCCCGCGATCTCGCTTTGCGGCTGGCCCGCACGGTCGACCCGGCCTTCGACCTGCTGATCTGCCCGCCGGCCACCATCATTTCGCCGATCGCCGATGCGGTGCAGGGCAGTGGCCTGTGGGTCGGCGGCCAGGACTGCCACACCGCGCAGGACGGCGCCCATACCGGCGACATCTCGGCGCGGATGCTGGCCGATCTCGGCTGCAGCCACGTCATCGTCGGCCATTCCGAGCGGCGCCAGGACCATGGCGAGATCGACCTGGTGGTGGCCGAGAAGGCGGCGGCGGCGCAGGCCGAGGGGCTGGTCGCGATCATCTGCATCGGCGAGACCGAGGCCGAACGCAACGACGGCCGGGCGCTGCAGGTCTGCAGCCGGCAGATCGCCGGGTCGCTGCCGCGGGGCGCGACGGCGGAGAATACGGTGATCGCCTATGAGCCGGTCTGGGCCATCGGCACCGGCCGTACCCCGACCGCGGCCGACGTGGCCGAGGTGCACGCCCATATCCGCGCCGCGCTGGGCGCCCGCGTTCCGTCCGAGGCGGCGGGCATCCGCATCCTCTATGGCGGCTCGGTCAAGCCCGGCAACGCGGCCGATCTGCTGGCGGTGCCGAATGTCGACGGCGCCCTGGTCGGCGGCGCCAGCCTGAAGGCCGATGATTTCTGGGCCATCGCCGAGGCCAGCGCGGGCTGAGCCGCATCGCCGTTGCATAGGCGCGGGTCGGTGGCTATAGTCCCGCCCGCTCACCGCCTGGCCTACCCGGCGGTGGCCCCCGGTCGGAGCGTAGCGCAGCCTGGTAGCGCACTTGCATGGGGTGCAAGGGGTCGCGAGTTCGAATCTCGCCGCTCCGACCATTTTCTTCCGGATCGACATCATGATCGTCGCCCTCGACTGGGGAACCTCCTCGCTCCGCGCCTGGCTGCTCGACGCCGACGGCGCCGTGCGGGACGAGGCCGCGGCCCCGCTCGGCATCCTCAAGGTCCCGGGCGGCGATTTCGACGCCGTGTTCCGGCAGATCGCTGAGAAGTGGAACCCTACCGCCGCCATCGCCTCGGGCATGATCGGCAGCCGGCAGGGCTGGGCCGAGGCGCCCTACGCCAACTGCCCGGCCGACGAGGCCGCCCTGGTCGCCGGCCTGATCGAGGTCCCGACCTCGCTCGGCATCTCCTTGCGAATCGTCCCCGGCGTCAGCCGGGTCGACGCCGACGGCATCCCCGACGTGATGCGCGGCGAGGAGGTGCAGATCCTGGGCGACGCGCCGGCCGCCGGCCGCCGCCTCTACGTCCTGCCCGGCACGCACAGCAAATGGGCCCTGGCCGAGGACGGCCGCATTGCCTGGTTCGCCACCTCGATGACCGGCGAGGCCTTCGCCGTGCTGGCCGAGCACAGCATCCTGGGCCGGCTGATGGACGGCCGCGCCTATGACCAGCCGGCCTTCCGCCGCGGCCTGTCGGTCGGATCCACGGCCGGCGGCGGGCTGCTGCGCCGGCTGTTCAGCGCCCGAACGCTCGGCCTGTTCGGCGAGCTGGAGCCGAAGGCCGCAGGATCCTACCTCTCCGGCCTGCTGATCGGGGCCGAGGTGGCCGACGCCCGCGCCACGGTCGCGGCCGCCACGGGCGCCGCGCCCGAGGAGGTCACCATCGTTGGCGGCGCCGAGCTGTCGGCCCGCTATGCCGAGGCGATCGAGGCCGCCGGGCTGCGCAGCCGCATCGCCCCGGCCGACACCACGGTCCGGGCGCTGTGGCGCCTGGCCAAGCACGCGGAGCTGGTGTGACATGACCCTGTCCCTGCACGATTCCCTCGCCGGGCTGCCCCTGGTCGCCATCCTGCGCGGCGTCAAGCCGGAGGAGGTCGAGGCCATCGGCGGCGCCCTGGTCGAGGCCGGGTTCCGCTGCATCGAGGTGCCGCTGAACTCGCCGCTTCCCTTCGACAGCATCCGCCGTCTGGCCGACCACTTCGGGCAGCAGGCGCTGATCGGCGCCGGCACGGTGCTGAAGCGCGAGGACGTGGCCCGGGTGCAGGCCTCGGGCGGCAACCTGATCGTCATGCCGCATGCCGATGTCGAGGTGATCGCCGAGGCGAAGCGGCTGAACCTGGCCTGTGCCCCCGGCGCCGCCACCCCGACCGAGGCCTTCGCGGCGCTGAAGGCCGGGGCCGACGCGGTGAAGCTCTTCCCGGCCGAGGCGATCCCGCCGGCGGTGGTGAAGGCCTGGCGCGCCGTGGTGCCCGCGTCGGTGCCGTTGATCGCGGTCGGCGGCATCACGCCGGACCGGATGGCGGCCTATCGCGACGCCGGCACCACCGGCTTCGGCCTCGGCTCCGCCCTCTACAAGCCCGGCATGACCGCGGCCGAGGTCGCCGCCACCGCCGCCGCCTTCGCCCAGGCCTGGCGGGCGCTTAACGGATAGCTCAAGAAACGCTCCTTCCCACACTGTCATTGCCGGGCTTGACCCGGCAATCCAGGGGCCACCGGGAGCGGCTCTTGAAAGCCCCTGGATCCTCGGGTCAAGCCCGAGGATGACAGTTTGGGAGAAGGCGGC
>NZ_JBCNNF010000291.1:0-8970 GCF_039594555.1 Inquilinus sp. | reverse complement strand
CTCGATGCCTACCGCGCGGCTTGGCACGGCGCGCGCCAGCCCCGTGTGGCTTTGGGCCGGGTGATCGTGCCCTTCGACGGCGCGGATGACTGGACGCGCGCCCGCTACGCCGAATACGCGGCCAGCCGCCGTGAGCGCACGCTGGCGCCGCAGGGCGAGCGGCGGACCCTGTTCGCGCCGGATCTGGTCGGCCCCTCCGACCAGATCCTCGAGGCCTTGGCCCGCGATCCGGTGCTGGCCGAGGTATCGGAGCTGCGGCTGGAACTGCCCTACGAGTTCCGGCCGTTCGAGTACGAGCAGATCCTGGGCGACGCGGTGCGTCACATCCTGCCGCAGCTCGGCTGGGCGCCGGCGGGGCTGGGCAGTGCGGCGCCCGCGGTGCATGCCGCCACAGCCGAGGCTTGGGTGCCGCAAGGAAAATAGACGAATAAAATTTGTTATTTTTTATTAAAACTCGATAATATATGGTGAATTATGCCGGACATTCCGATCGCCGCGCGGCCATGCTGCGCGACCTCTCGGCGTGTCCTTGTAAGCTGAAAGTACAGTTCGAAGCGGCATATGTCGATCGTTGCGCATCCACGGAAGGGGTAATCGTGCCAATCCACACTCGTCTCCGCCAAGCGGCGTTCCTGGCGGTCGCGGCGCTGGCCGCAAGCCCCTCCTTCGCGGCCGACGGAAGCCCGGTCACCGGCGGCACGCTGATCTATCTGGAGCAGCAGTCCCACACCAACCTGTACCCCCCGGCGGGCGGCTTCTATCCGAATGGCGGGATCTTGAACCAGATCACCGACAAGCTGACCTGGCAGGACCCGAAGACGCTCGAGATCAAGCCCTGGATCGCCGAATCCTGGACCGTCAACGCCGATGCCACCGAGTACACCTTCAAGCTCCGCAAGGGCGTCACCTTCTCCGACGGCACGCCGCTCGACGCCGCCGCGGTGGCGAAGAACTACGACACCTACGGCAAGGGCAACCCGGCGCTGAAGCTGCCGGTGTCGGAGGTAATCAACAATTACGACCGCAGCGAGGTGGTCGACCCGCAGACGGTGCGCTTCTTCTTCAAGAAGCCGTCGCCCGGCTTCCTGCAGGGCACCTCGGTGATCGGCTCCGGCCTGGTCTCGCCGGCCACCCTGGCGCGGCCTTTCGACGAGCTGGGCGACGCCACCCGGATCATCGGCTCCGGCCCCTTCACGGTCGAGAGCGAGACGCTGGGCAAGGAGCTGGTGCTGAAGGCGCGCGTCGACTACGCCTGGGGCCCGGCGCCGCTGGCGCATCAGGGCCGCGCCTATCTCGACGGCATCAAATACATCGTGACGCCGGAGGACAGCGTTCGCATCGGCGCGCTCTTGGCCGGCCAGGCCGACTTCATCCGCCAGGTCCAGGCCTATGACGAGCCGCAGGTGAAGGACAGCGGCTACCTCGTCTATGCCGCGCCGACCCGCGGCGTGAACAACAGCGTGGTGTTCCGGCCGGACAATCCGCTGGTGGCCGATGTCCGGGTGCGGCAGGCGCTGCTGCACGCGACCGACGCGGACGAGATCGTCGGCACGCTGTTCTCGGAGAACTATCCGAAGGCGACCTCGATCATCGCCTCGACCGCGCTGGGCTATGTCGACCTGTCGGCCAAGCTGACCCATGACGAGGCGCTGGCGAAGCGGCTGCTCGACGAGGCCGGCTGGACCCTCGGCACCGACGGGCTGCGCCACAAGGACGGGAAGACGCTGGAGCTGACCGCCTATGAGTCGCTGCCGCAGCCGCAGAACAAGGAGACGCTGCAGCTGGTGGCCCAGCAATGGGCCCGGGTCGGCGTCAAGCTGAACGTGCTGGCCGGCGATTCCGGCAGCGCCACGGTCGACAACCTGGACCCCGAGAAGACGCCGGTGTCGCCGGCCATGGTCGGCCGCGCCGACCCGGACGTGATCAAGAGCCAGTACTATCCGTCGAACCGCGACGTGCTGCGCCAGAAGGGCGGCGCCAGCACCAAGGTGAAGAGCTTCGTCGACGACAAGCTGAATGGCCTGCTGGTGGCGCTGTCGTCCGAGCCGGACAAGGCCAAGCGGCTGCAGATCGCCGGCGAGGTCCAGGCCTATGTCATCGACCAGGCCTATGCGATCCCGATCTTCGAGGAGCCGCAAGCCTATGCCGGCGCGCCCTATGTCAAGGACATCGCCTTCGAGGCGGTCGGGCGGCCGTATTTCTACAACACCTGGCTGGCCGAGCACTGAAGGCTTTCAGAGATGCGAACCGATGCAGTCGTAGCGCGCTCTCTCTTGTCCCCCCTCCCCTCGCGGGAGGGGGGTAGGGGGAGGGGGCTGCGCGCGTCCGCGCGCGAAAGGTCTTGGAGTGATTCCGTTGGGCAAGGCAGTTTGCTGAAATCCAGGGCCGGCTCGGGCCGAGAAAACCCCCTCCCCCTACCCCCCTCCCGCGAGGGGAGGGGGGACTCGGTTGGGATTGCGGGGCCCCTCCCATGACCCGCTACCTCCTCGGCCGGGTCGGGCAGGCGGTGCTGGTGCTGTGGGCGGCGTTCACGGCGGCCTTCATCCTGCTGCAGGCCCTGCCGGGCGACGCGATCCTGATCAAGTTCCAGAACCCGGAGCTGGGGCTCAGCCCGGACCAGATCGCCGAGATCCGCCAATCCTACGGCGCCGACAGCCCGGTCTGGGCGCAGTACCTGCACACGCTGGGCAACTTCCTGACCGGCGATTTCGGCACCTCGGTCCAGGCCGGCGTGCCGGTCGGGCAGTCGCTCCTGGCCAACCTGCCGCCGACCGTCTGGCTGGCCGGCTTCGGCTTCGTCCTCGCCGTGCTGCTGGCGGTGGGGATCGCCGCGCTGTCCAGCCTCGCCGCCTTCGCCTGGCTGCGCTCGGCGATCCAGTCGCTGCCGTCGCTGTTCGTCTCGGTGCCGACCTTCTGGCTCGGCATCATGCTGATCCAGGTCTTCTCCTTCCGGCTGAAGCTGATCCCGGTGATCAACCCCGGGCCCTGGGAGGGGCTGATCCTGCCGGTGCTGACCCTGGCGGTGCCGATCTCGGCGCCGCTGGCGCAGGTGCTGGTGCGCAGCATCGACGAGGTCTCGACCCATCCCTTCGTCGCCGTGGCGCGGGCCAAGGGCGCCTCGCGCGCCGGGGTGCTGTGGCGGCATGTGGCGCGCAACGCGCTGCTGCCGACCCTGACCATCGCCGGCGTGCTGTTCGGCGAGATCCTGGCCGGCGCCGTGATCACCGAGACCGTGTTCGGCCTGAACGGCCTGGGCACGCTGACCGAGCGCGCGGTGCGCAACCAGGACACGGCGGTGATCCAGGCCGTGGTCGTGCTCTCCGCCGCCGGCTTCGTCCTGGTCAACCTGGCCGTGGACCTGCTGGCCCCGCTGCTCGACCCGCGCCTCAGATCCCGCGGAGCCGCCGCATGACCTCGCTGCAGACCACCGACCGCGCCCTTCCGGCCCGGCCGCCCCGCCGTCCCGCCTTCGCCTGGCTGGGCCGGGTGCAGCCCGGCCTGCTGCTGTCCTGGACGGTGATCGTCATCGTCACCGCCTGGGCCGTCGCCCCCGGCCTGTTCACCAGCGCCAACCCCCTCGCGGGCGTGCCGCGCGAGAAGCTGCGGGCGCCCAGCGCCGAGCACATCCTGGGCACCGATGCGCTGGGCCGCGACCTGTTCGCCCGCCTCGTCCATGGCGCGGTCAACTCGCTGTCCGGCGCCTTCGTCGCCGTCGCGGTCGGCCTGCTGGTGGGCACCGCCATCGGCCTGATCGCCGGGTCGACCGGCCGGCGCACCGATGCGGTGCTGATGCGCATCGTCGACGTGCTGCTGTCGGTGCCGTCGCTGCTGCTGTCGCTGGCGATCATCATCCTGCTCGGCTTCGGCACGGTGCATGCCGCGATCGCCGTCGGCGTCACCTCGATCGGCCGCTTCGCCCGGCTAGCCCGGTCGGAGGTGATCCTGGTGCGCCGGTCCGACTATGTCGAGGCCGCCTTCGGCAGCGGCGGCCGCTTCGGCGCCGTGCTGTGGCGGCACATCCTGCCGAACTCCGTCACCTCGGTGATCGCCCTGGCGGCGGTGCAGTTCGGCACCGCGATCCTGCAGATCTCGACCCTCGGCTTCCTCGGCTACGGCGCGCCGCCGCCGACGCCGGAATGGGGCCTGCTGATCGCCGAGGGCCGCAACTACATCGCCACGTCGTGGTGGCTGACCACCGTGCCCGGCGTGGTCGTGGTGCTGGTGGTGCTGGCGGCCAATCGCATCGGCCGGTCGGTCGGGCGGAGGACGATATGACCGTGCCGGTGCTGGAGGTCGACAACCTCAGCGTCTCCTATACGGGCGACCGGGCCGGCGCGCAGCGCGTGGTCGACGGAGTCTCGTTCCGCATCCAGCCGGGCGAGGTGGTGGCGCTGGTCGGCGAATCCGGCTCCGGCAAGACCACCACGGCCCAGGCGGTGATCGGCCTCCTGGCCGAGAATGGCCAGGTCGATAGCGGCGCCATCCGTCTCGCCGGCACCGACATCTCGGGCTGGTCGCAGAAGCGGCTCGACGCCATCCGCGGCGCCCGCATCAGCCTGATCCCGCAGGACCCCGGCAGCTCGCTGAACCCGGTCAAGACCATCGGCGCCCAGGTCGAGGAGATCCTGGCCATCCACGGCCGCGGCGACCGGGCGTCAAACCGGGCGCGGGTGGTCGAGCTGCTGGGCCGGGTCGGCCTGTCGCGGCCGGAGCTGCGGGCACGGCAATACCCGCATGAGCTGTCGGGCGGCATGAAGCAGCGGGTGCTGATCGCCATCGCCATCGCGCTGCAGCCGGCCCTGATCATCGCCGACGAGCCGACCAGCGCGCTCGACGTCACGGTGCAGCGCCGGATCCTCGACCTGATCGACGAGCTGCGGCGGGAGTTCGGCACCGCGGTGCTGCTGGTGACGCACGACCTCGGCGTCGCCGCCGACCGGGCCGACCGGCTGATCGTGCTGCAGGGCGGCCGGATCCAGGAGCAGGGGCCGGCGGCGGAGATCCTGGCGGCGCCGCGCAGCGCCTACACCCGCCAGCTGCTGTCCGACGCGCCGTCTTTGGCGAAGGCGGAGCGCCGGGCGCCGCGGCCGATGGCGGCGGGGCAAGGCGGCGATGACGCCATCGTGGTCGAAGGCTTGGTGCAGGATTTCAACCTGCCCGGCCGCGGCGGCCGCTTCCGCGCGGTCGACGGCTTGTCCTTCGCGGTGCGGCGCGGTACCACCCACGCCCTGGTCGGCGAATCCGGCTCGGGCAAGACCACCACGGTCCGCGCGGTCGTGGGGTTCCAGAAGCCCACCGCCGGCCGCATCCGCATCGGCGGCGCCGACCCGGCGGCGCTGAAGGGCGAGGCGCTGCGCCGGTTCCGCCGCAGCATCCAGCTGGTCTACCAGAACCCGTTCGGGTCGCTCGACCCTCGGCAGAACATCTTCGAGATCATCGAGGAGCCGCTGCTGAACTTCGAGCGCCTGCCGAAGCCCGACCGCGCCCGCAAGGTGCGCGACATGCTCGACCGGGTTGGCCTGCCGCAGGCGGTGCTGGACCGGCGGCCGCGCGCCCTGTCGGGTGGGCAGCGGCAGCGCGTCGCCATCGCCCGCGCCCTGGTCCTAGATCCGCAGGTGCTGGTGCTGGACGAGGCGGTGTCGGCGCTCGACGTCACCGTCCAGGCCCAGATCCTCGGCCTGCTCGATACGCTGCAGCGCGACCTCGGCCTGACCTATCTGTTCGTGTCGCACGACCTCGCCGTGGTGCGGCAGATCGCCGACACCGTCTCGGTGCTGCACAATGGCCGGCAGGTCGATGCCGGGCCGGTCGAGGCGGTGTTCCGCAATCCGAGCAGCGACTACACGCGCGAGCTGATCGACGCCATCCCCGGGCGCCGGCTCGCCGTCTCCGCATGAAAGGCTTCCTCTCGTGACCATCCAGCGCCTCGGCTTCTTCACCCGGCTCCTCGACGAGGCGAGCGCGCAGGAGCGCTACCGCCTGGCGACGGAGCAGATCGCGACGGCGGAGCGGCACGGCTTCGATAGCGCCTGGGTCGCCCAGCACCATTTTCATGAGCCGGAAGGCGGGCTGCCGGCGCCGCTGGTGTTCCTGGCGCAAGTGGCGGCCCGCACCTCGCGCATCCGCCTGGGCACCGGCATCATCACCTTGCCGCTGGAGAACCCGGTGCGGGTGGCGGAGGATGCGGCGGTGCTCGACCTCTTGTCCGACGGCCGGCTGGAGCTCGGGCTCGGCACCGGCGGCACGCCCTCGGCCTTTGCCGCCTTCGGCCTCGACAGCGCCGAGCGCGGGCAGATCTTCGGCCGGCACCTGCAGGTGCTGCTCGATGCCTGGGGCGGCAAGCCGCTGGACGGCGCCGACACCCGGCTGTACCCGGCGGCGCCGCAGCTGCTGGGCCGGATCTGGCAGGCCACCTTCTCGGTCGCCGGCGGCGCCCGGGCTGGCGCGGCGGGCGACGGGCTGATGCTGTCGCGCACCCAGCCGCGCCCGGCCGATGCGCCCGACGCCACCCTGGCCGAGATCCAGGACCCGATCGTCGACGCCTATCTGGCGGCCCTGCCGGCCGGGAAGGCGCCGCGCATCCTGGCGTCGCGCAGCGTCTTCGTCGCCGACAGCCGGGACGAGGCGCGCCGCTTCGCCGAGCGCGGGCTGCGCCGCCAGGCCGACCGCTTCGCCGCCGCCGGCCGCGGCGCCCCGGGCGACACGCTGGACCAGCTGATCGCCGCCTTCGACGTGCATCTCGGCACGCCGGAGGAGGTGATCGCCTCGCTGCGCGCCGACGCCACGCTGCGCCGCGCCACCGACCTGGTGGTGCAGGTGCATTCGGTCGACCCGCCGCACCCCTTCATCCTGCGCTCGATCGAGCTGGTGGCGCAGGAGGTGGCGCCCGCCTTCGGCTGGGCCCGCCGGGACCGGGGCGACGACATCCGCCTCGCCGCCGCGTCCTGCTGACGCCGCCCGACCATTCGCAAGAGGACCTGACGATGAGTGAACCGACGGCCGACGTCATCGACCTGCTGGCCGGGGTCGAGCACAGCTCCGCCCTCGACCGCATCCGGGACCAGCGCCCGGTGGCCCGCGAGAACGCGCAGAAGAGCTGGGCGGCGCTGTTCGAGCCGGAGGATCCCGGCAGCGTCTCGGTGCCGGAGCGCTACGCCGTCGCGGCCTTCGTCGCGGCGCTGCATCGCGAGCCGGAGACGGCCCGCTTCTATGCCGAGGCCCTGGCCCGGCACGATGCCCGCCTTGCCGCCGCCGTGGCGGCCGAGGCGGGGCGGGGCCGGACGGAAGGGCCTTACGGCCACTACCCGGAAGGGCCGCTCAGCGCCGAGGACAGGCGCGGCCCGGTCTACCACGTCTCGGGCGATGGCCGCTCGGTGCTGGGCCCGCGCCTCGCGGCGGCGCTGGAGCATACGCATCTGCTGGTGTTCCGTCCACGCGATGCCAGCGCCGCGGCGCTGCAGGCGCTGCTCGACGCCGGCTGGTCGACCACCGACATCGTCACCCTGTCGCAATTGGTCGCCTTCCTGTCCTTCCAGATCCGCGTCGTCGCCGGGCTGCGCGCCCTGGCCGCCGCCTGAGGCCCACCATGACCGAGATCGTGCTGACCCATCCCGACAATCATGAGCCGACCGTCTTCACCCAGGACGAGCTGAACTGGCTGCCCTGGCTGGAGCCGTATCCGGCCGACCAGCTGACCGAGCGGCACTTCGCCGGCCTGGTCGATGCCGCCCGCGCCAAATCCGACTATTTCCGGCTGCTGGTGCGCGACCCGGACGTGCTGCAGGCGCGGACCAGGACCGACAAGGACATCTTCTACAACCCCGAGGGCGGCCTGCCGCGGGCGGAGCGCGAGCTGGCCGCGACCGCGACCTCGCGCCTCAACGGCTGCATCTACTGCGCCTCGGTCCATTCCCGCTTCGCCACCATGCATTCCAAGCGCGGCGACGACGTGCAGCGTCTGCTGGACGAGGGCGTCGGCGCCGATCTCGGCGAGCGCTGGAACGCCATCGTCGCGGCCTCGGTGGCGCTGACGGAGACGCCGGTATCGTTCGGGCCGGAGCATGTCCGGCGGCTGCGCGCGGCCGGGCTGGATGATGCGGCGATCGCCGACGTGATCCAGGGCGCCGCCTTCTTCAACTGGGCTAACCGCCTGATGCTGTCGCTGGGCGAGCCGCAGGCGAAGGCCTGACCATGCCGCATCGACAAGGAAGCCGACCATGACGCTGCCGCTCGACCATGTGGTGATCGCCGTCCAGGACCTGGAGCGGACCGTCGCCGACTACGAGGCGCTCGGCTTCACCGTGGCGCCGGGCGGGGAGCACACCCACGGCGCCAGCCACAACGCGCTGATCGTCTTCGCCGACGGCGCCTATATCGAGCTGATCGCCTTCCGCCGCCCGAACCCGGAGTTCCGCTGGTGGCGGGTGCTGGACCAGGCCGGGGACGGGCTGGTCGATTTCGCCCTGTTGCCCGGCGACATCGCGGCCGACGTGGCGGCGGCGAAGGCGCGCGGCCTGGCCCTCGAAGGTCCGACCGATGGCGGCCGGCTGCGGCCGGACGGCGAGCGGCTGGAATGGCGCACGGCGCGGGCGGCGACCTCGGACCTGCCCTTCCTGTGCGGCGACGTCACGCCGCGCCGCCTGCGGGTGCCGGAAGGCAATGTCCGCCGCCACGCCAACGGCGCGCTCGGCATCGCCGGGGTCGAGATCGCGGTGGCCGATCCGGCGGCCAGCGCCCGGCGCTATGCCGCCCTGCTCGGGGCGGAGGCCGAGCCCGGCGCGCCGATCGATCTGGGGAACGGACAGTCGGTCCGCCTGGCCGGGCCGGACCGCGCCCGCGTGGCGCTGGAGACCCGCGGAGAGGGCCCGGTGTCGCTGACGCTGCGCGTCTCTCCCGGCAGCGCGACCGGCAATTTCGATTCGGCGCTCACCCGGGGCGTCCGCATCGGACGGACCGTGTCGAATCCCTGAT
>NZ_JBCNNF010000290.1:0-8974 GCF_039594555.1 Inquilinus sp. | reverse complement strand
ATCGACTGGCTGATCCGGCATGACGCCGAACTGGCGCTGCCGACGGTGGTGATCGCGGAAATCGCCTTCGGCATCCAGAAGATCCAGCCGGATCGGCGCGCGGCCCGTCTGGAGCGGGAACTTTCGTATTGGCGGCGCCGGTTTGCCGACAGGATCTTCGGCCTGACCGAAGAGGCCGCGCTGGCCTATGGCGAGATCATGGGCGCGGCTTCCCGCCAGGGCCCCGGGATGTCGGCCCCCGACGGCATGATCGCCGCCATCGCCCGGGTCAATGGAGGCCGCCTGGCTACCCGCAACCTGGCGGATTTCCGGACGACCGGGCTCGACCTGGTGTCGCCCTGGGTGCGATAGCCGGGCACCGTCGCCCCTACCCGTCGAACCGTGCCGTCCCCCGATAGGCCCCGAGCAGGGCCTGCCACCATTCGCCGTGGCGCTGCAGGAAGATCCCGTCGGGGAAACGGTGCCGGGCGACATGCTGCTGGGGCACACTGTCCCAGCCGCGATGCTCGACGGTCACGCGGGTCTGGTCGTCCACCGGGTCGAACCGGACCTCGACCTCGGTGGCCTGGTCGGGCGTGAAGCTGGCCTGCCTCCAAGAGAACACCAAGCGGCGTCCCGGCTCCCACACCAGGATCCGGCCGATCTCGAACACCCGCCCGTCCACATAGGTCTCGGTGAACCGGCCACCGGGCCCTTGTTCGAAGCGCAGCATTCCGGGCGCGCCCGGGCTGAACTGGAACAGGGCATTGGGCCGCCACCACAGGCCGATGTCGCGGACGAAGGCGGTGAAGGCCCGCTCCGGCGTCGCGTCGACACGCAGCGAGACGAGGATGCGCGAAGTCATTCCGGTCGCTCCAGATGCGCCTTGAAGGCGGCGAGCTGGTCGACCCAGAGCCGCTCGGTCTCGGCCAGCCAGGCTTTCAGATCGGCCATCGGTTCCGGCCTCAGGCTGTAGATGCGGACACGGGCATCGAACTCCGGATGCGCCTCCTCGACCAGCCCGCCCGCCTTCAGCGTCCGCAGGTGGCGGCTGAGCGCCGGCGGGTTGAGGCCCAGCGCCTCCGCCAGTTCCCCCGCCCGCCGCGGCCGCTCGCGCAGCAGCTCGACCACCCGCCGCCGATGCGGATCGGCCAGCGCCGCGAGGGTCTGGTCGAGGCTGGCAACGGCTGGTTTCACATCCAGCCTTCGATCTTCAGCCCCGAGGCCTGCTCCGCCTCCTCGCGCGAGACCTGGCGGATGGCCTGCCCGAAGACCCAGACATGGCCTTCCGGATCGGTCGCGCGATAGGTGCGGTCGCCGTAGAACTGGTCGGCCGGACCCTGCGGGACCACCGCCCCCGCGGCCCGCGCCCGGGCGCAGTGTCCGTCGATGTCACGATCGACCCGGACATGGAGCATCTGCGTGTTCTTGCCGCCGATCGAAGCCGGGCTGGCGACGAACTCCGCCCATTCCGACCCGACATAGATCAGCCCGTCGCCGCCGACCCGCATCTCGGAATGGGCCAGGTTCCCGTCCTGGTCGGTGATCACCATGCAGCGCTCGAAGCCGAAGGCCTTCTCCAGCCAGTCGAGGGCCGCCCAGGGGTCCTTGTAGAACACGCTCGGCGTCAGCGCCGGGCGCGAGACGGACTCAGCCATGGCTCATCTCCTTCACCAATATGGAAATATTTAACGATAAGGAGAAATATCGAGTCAAGAAATCTCAGCGACCCTCTGTGCGGCAGCGGAAGGTGCCGGAACGGGCGCCTAGCGGCCGATCACCTTCGGCGACAGGGCCTCCACGAGTTTCTCGGCATTGCCCTGGGCCGTGTCCGCATCGGCGGCGATGGAGCGGATCGTCAGCAGGTCGCCATCGCGCAGCATGACGGCGGTGGAACCGGCGGACGACCCCATCGGCCATGTGGTCAGCCACCCCACCGCGGGCGAGACGCTCAACTCTGCCAGGCTGCAGGCCGGGTCCTTGGCCTGGCAGAGCCGTTCCAGATCGGCCATCGAGGTCTGGCCCGAGCGCACGCGCTGCTCCGTGCCGTCGGTCTGGCGGCCGATCCTGATGTCGATCATCGGCCCGCCCTGGCAGCCGGAGCAGACCAGCGTCACGCGCCCGGGTTCGGCCTTGTGGATGAAGCCCGCCCCCAGCGCGGTGCTCGCATCCTCCGCCACGGTCGAGAGATCGTGAACGGCGAAGCCCTCCGCCTGCGCTTCCGTCGCGACCAGGGCGGCAAGGCTCAGGATCAGGAAGCGCATTGGCGGGCTCCGTTCGTGGTCCTACTTGATCGCCTGGGCCTTCTCGGCGAAGCGCGGATCCCAGGTCTTGGACAGGTCGATCTGCGCGTCCTTCAGCTCCGGGCTGAAGCGGTGCAGGATGTCCAGCGCGGTCTGCATCCCCTCCGGCTTGATCAGCCCATCGCGGGAATACATCGGCAGGGAAGCCTTCACCGCCGCGACATAGAGATCGCGGTCGCCGAGCAGATACTCCTCCGGCACCACGGCGGCGACATCCTCCGGCTTGGCGGTGGCCAGCCAGCGCAGCGACTTCATGAAGGCGTTGACCAGCGCCTGCGTGGTCTCCGGATTTTCCTCGATGAAGTCTTTCTTGGCATAGAGCACGGCCGCCGGCACCGGGCCACCGAACACCGACTTCACCCCCTCCTCCGTCCGCGTGTCGACCAGCACCGAGACGGCGTCGGTCTGCTGCAGCTTCGAGATCACCGGGTCCAGATTGGCCATGGCGTCGATCTCGCCATGCTCCATCGCCGCCACCGCGCTGGGGCCGCCGCCGACCGAGACGAAGGACACGTCGTCCGGCGTCAGCCCTTCCTTGGCCAGGAGGGCGTTGACGAAGAAGTTGGTCGAGGAGCCGGGTGCGGTGACGCCGATCTTGCGGCCCTTGAGGTCCGCCACCGACTTGATCTCGCCGGCCAGCGACTTGCGCACCACCAGCACGATGCCGGGGAAGCGGCCCAGTTCGACCAGCGCCCGGATGTCCTGGCCCTTCGCCTGCATCAGGATGGTGTGCTCATAGGCACCGGTGGTGACGTCGGTCGACCCGCCCATCATCGCCTGCAGGCTCTTGGCACCGCCAGCGAAGTCGCTGATCTCGACGTCCAGCCCCTCCTCCTTGAAGAAGCCCTTCTTCTCCGCGATGGTCAGCGGCAGGTAGTACAAGAGCGGCTTGCCGCCGACGCCGATATTGATATGCGTCTTCTCCGGCGCCGCCATGGCCGCGGGCGCCGCCAGCGCCAGGCCGAGGACCAGCGCGATTCCGCGCAGCAGGGTCTTCATCCGTTTCCTCCCGTCATCCCTGGGCCGAGGCGCTGCCCGCGCTCTCCGGCCGCCACACCAGAAGCCGCCGCTCGATCACCGAGACGGCGGCGTCGATCGCCACCACGAAGGCCGACAGCACCAGCATGCCGGAGAACACGCCGACCACGTCGAACACGCCCTCGGCCTGGGCGATGCGGTAGCCGAGCCCGGCGGTGGCGCCGAGATATTCGCCGACCACGGCGCCGACCAGGGCGAAGCCGACCGAGGTGTGCAGGCTGGAGAACACCCAGGACAGCGCCGAGGGCAGGTAGACATGGCGCAGCAGCTGCCGGTCGTTCATCCCCAGCATCCGGGCGTTGGCCAGCACGGTCGGGCTGACCTCGCGCACGCCCTGATAGACGTTGAAGAAGACGATGAAGAACACCAGCGTCACGCCCAGCGCCACCTTCGACCAGATGCCGAGGCCGAACCACAGCGCGAAGATCGGGGCCAGCACCACGCGCGGCAGCGCGTTGGCGGCCTTGATGTAGGGGTCGAACACCGCCGCGGCCGTGGCCCGCCGGGCGAACCAGAAGCCCAGCGCGACGCCGCCGAGCGAGCCGATGGCGAAAGCCAGCACGGTCTCCAGCAGGGTGACGCCGAGATGGCGCCAGATGACGCCGGAGGCGAAATCCTTCCAGGTGCGCTCGATTACGCTCAGCGGCGTGGCGAAGAAGAACGGGTCGAGGATCTTCGTCGCCGTCAGGATGTGCCAGGCCAGGAGGCAGATCACCGCGACCGCGATCTGCCAGGCCAGGATGCGGCCGCGCCCCCCTTTTGCAAAGGCAACCTCAGACGACATCGCCATAGGCCTTCATCACCTCGTCCTTCAGCGCCGCCCAGATCGCCCGGTGCAGCGCCACGAACTCCGGGTCGTGCCGGGATTCGGCCAGCTCCCGCGGCCGGGCCAGCCCGACCCGGTGGTCGGCGATGATCCGCGCCTGCGGCCCGGCCGACAGCACCACCACCCGGTCGGCCAGGGCGATCGCCTCCTCCAGGTCGTGGGTCACGAACAGCACCGCCTTGCGCTCGGCCGACCACAGAGACAGCAGCAGGTCGCCCATCACGATCCGGGTCTGGGCGTCGAGCGGGCCGAAGGGCTCGTCCATCAGGAGGAGCTTGGGTTCCAGGATCAGCATCTGGGCCAGGGCGACGCGCTTCTTCTGACCGCCGGACAGCTGGTGGGGATAGCGGTCGCCCATCGACGCAAGCCCGACCCGGGTCAGCCAAGCCTGCGCCCGCTCCCTCGCCTCCTTCGCCGCCACGCCGCGCACCAAGAGGCCGACGGCGACGTTGTCGCGCGCGGTCTTCCACGGCATCAGCGGATCGGCCTGGAACAGGTAGCCGGCGTCGCGGTTCAGCCCCTGCAACGGCTTGCCGAACACCGAGCAGCCGCCGGAAGCCGCAGGCACCAGCCCGGCGGCGACATTCAGCAGGGTCGACTTGCCGCAGCCGGTGGGGCCGACGATGGCGGTGAACTCGCCATCCGCCACCACCAGGTCGGTCTCGCCCAGGGCGACATAACGCCCGCCACCCTTCAGCGGATAGGCGACCGAGATCCCGGAAAACGCGATGGCCGGCGGCGCATTCCCGCTGCGTGCCGCCTCGGCGACTCTCTGCACTCCTGGCTTCCCCCGGATGGTCGGCCCTGGGCGGGCCTCTGGGACTCAAGGCGGCAAGTCTGTCCCATATCCGGCCCGGCTTTCCAGTCAAACGCGCTCGACAATCGCGATTTGTCCGATCAATTTGGGGCCACCCCCACCGCGAAGCCCGACATGGACCGACGATGAAAGCGATCCTCTGCGAGAAGCCCGAGACCCTGCGCCTGATCGACCGGCCGGAGCCGCAGCGCCGCCCGGGCGAGGTGCTGGTGCGGATCCGCCGGGTCGGCATCTGCGGCACCGACTATCACATCTACAAGGGCAACCAGCCCTATTTCGAATATCCCCGCGTGATCGGCCACGAGCTGGGCGCCGAGGTGGTGGAGGCCGATGCCGGCAGCGCCTTCCGCCCGGGCCAGGTCGTCGCCATCCAGCCCTATCTGCATTGCGGCACCTGCGGCGCCTGCCGCCGCGGGCGCACCAATTGCTGCCGCACCCTGTCGGTGCTGGGCGTGCATCGCGACGGCGGCCTGTGCGAGTTCCTGTCGCTGCCGGAGGAGAACGTCGTGCCCGCCGAGGGGCTGAGTGTCGACCAGGCGGCGATGGTCGAGTTCCTGGCGATCGGCGCGCATGGCATCCGCCGCGGCGCGCCGGGCGCGGGCGACCGGGTGCTGGTGGTCGGCGCCGGGCCGATCGGCATCGCCGCCACCATCTTTGCCAAGCTGCGTGGCGCCCATGTCAGCGTGCTGGACCTGAATGCGGGGCGCCTCGCCTTCAGCCGCGACGTCTTGAAGGCCGACGCGGTGTTCGAGGGCGGCGGCGACATCGACGACCGGCTGAAGCAGGCGACCGATGGGGAGTTCTTCGACCTGGTGGTCGACGCCACCGGCAGCCCGGCTGCGATGCACAAGGGCTTCTCCTATGTCGGCCATGCCGGCAGCTACGTGCTGCTGAGCATCGTCATGGGCGAGATCGGCTTCTCCGACCCCGAATTCCACAAGCGCGAGACCACGCTGCTGGCCAGCCGCAACGCCACCCGCGAGGATTTCGAGCATGTGCTGGCGTCGATGAAGGCCGGCCATGTGCCGACCGCGGCGCTCGGCACCCATCGCGGCGCCCTGGCCGAGGTGCCGGCTCTGGTGCCGGGCTGGAGCCGCCCGGAGGCCGGGGTGATCAAGGCGCTGGTCGAGGTTTGATCCCGCAGGCCTTCAGCCGAACTCCGGCGCCAGGCCGGCAGCGCTCCCCTGCTCGGCCTCGGCGAGGAGGTGCTCGAGCCCCCGGCGGATACTCCGGGCCTCTCCGCTCGTCATCGGCATCGCCGGCATCTCGCCGGCGAAGGCCGTCTTGCGGTGCTCGTGCGGCAGATCCAGATAGTTGAGCGCCGAGATAGCGCCCTCCGGGATGTCCCGCAGCAGGAAGTCATAGCCCCGGCGCAGGAAGTGCACCTCCCAGCGGTCCTGCACCCGGTCGAGCCTGTCCAGGTATCGCTTCACCAGCGGCGCCGAGAACAGATCGTAATAGCTGCGCTTTCCCACGGACATCGCCAGTCCTCTGCTGATTCGGCAATGGGTCCCGACCGGCTTCACCCTGGGCGAGCGGCCGTTAATCCTCCGTGAAGCCTGCGTGCGTCAGGCGATCACGGTCACGGCGCGGCCGGCGGCCTGTCCTCGGCCGGCCGGAACGGCCGGGCGCGTAGGTCCAGCCGGCGCTTCAGCCGTCGGATCTCCTCCTGCAGTCGGGCGTTCTCGCTGCGCAGCTGCCGCATCCGCGAATCCGCCGCGGCCAGCCGGTCGGTGAGCGGGTCCATCCATTGCGACCGGATCGGCCGCGACACCCGGGCCGGCGCCAGCAGGTCCCACCAGGTCCAGCCGCTGCCGCGCACCAGCCGGTCCGCCGCCAGGGCCGCGGCCGCCCGCTCGCCGTCATGGTCGGAGCCGAGCATCCCCAGGATCCGGATCAGCCGAGTCAGATCGCCCTTGCGCATCCCGCCTCCCCCATCGTGTCACGTCGCCTGAGATGGCGGCGGGACCGCCGCCGGCAACCCTCGCGCCCGCCCGGGTCTGGCCTGCCGTTTCCCGGCTGGTCGGGTGCGGCCGGATTTGCTATGGTCCGATCATCGCAAAGGCAGCGGGCCGCACCGGAACTCCGGTGCGGCCCGTTCCGTTTGGGACCGCTTGCAGCGCGCCGCCCCTGCCCCCACCATGGTGGCCGGGAAACGCCGGACCGGACACGATGAGCGAGACGCGCCGCCTGGACACCGTGAAGACGCGCCGGCGGCTGCCGGAGGCGGAGTCGGCCGACCCGCCGGTCGATCCCGAGGAGCAGCAGCAGATCCGCATCGCCTGGGCCTATTTCGTCGAAGGCCTGACCCAGGCCGAGATCGCCGAGCGGCTGGGCCTGACCCGGCTGCGGGTGAACCGGATCCTGCAGCTGTGCCGCGAGAACGGCATCATCCAGATCCGCATCCAGTCCCCCCTCGCCTCCTGCGTGGCGCTGGAGCGGGCGCTGATCCGCCGCTACGGGCTGCGCGATGCAGTGGTGGTGCCGACGCCGCGCGACGAGGACAAGATCCGCGCGGCCATCGGCGTCGCCCTCGGCGGTTATGTCGAGAATGCGGTGCATGACGGCATGCTGGTCGGCATCGGCTGGGGCCTGACCCTGCGCCTGGGCCTGCAGTCGATGCGGCGGCGGAAAATGACCGACCTGTCCGTCGTCTCGCTGATCGGCAGCATGACCCGCGGCTCCGGCGAGAACACCTTCGAGATCGTGTCGCGCTTCGCCGACCTGCACGACGCCGACCGCTTCTATCTGGCCGCCCCGGTCTATGCCGATGACGAGGCCCAGCGCGACAGCCTGCTCAGCCGTGGCGTGCTGCGCGACATCACCGACAAGGCGAAATCGGCCGATCTGGCGCTGGTCAGCGTCGGCAACGTCTCCGACCAGAACCTGATGCTGGCGCTGGGCGTGGTCGACCGCGAGGTCGCGGCGCTGCGCGCGGCCGGCGCCGTCGGCGACGTGCTGGGCACCTGGCTGGACGTCGAGGGCCGGCCGGTCGACCACCCGCTGAACCGGCGCATGGTGGCGCTGTCGCTGGACGACCTGGCCCGGATCCCGACCGTGGTGCTGGCCTCGGGCGGCGGCTACAAGTTCGAGATCATCCGCGCCGCGCTGCGCCGCCGCTGCGTCAACGTCCTGATCACCGACGAGAAGCTGGCGGAACGGCTTGCGGAAGACGGCGAAGGCTGAGAAGACTCGGCTCCGCACCGGCGCCGGCTTCGGCGCCCCTCCGGACTACGGGCGGATACCATGGACTTCCAGGGCAAGCACTTCCTCTCGACGCGCGAGCTGACCCTCGACTCGCTCGCCGCGGTGTTCCGCGTCGCCGACCTGCTGGCCCCGGTGGCCCAGGGCCGCGCCACCACGCGGGTGCTGGAGGGGGCGGTGCTGGGCAGCCTGTTCTTCGAGGCGTCGACCCGCACCCGACTGAGCTTCGAGGCCGCCTTCCAGCGCCTGGGCGGCGCGATCGTCAACACCACCGGCTTCACCTTCTCCTCGATCGCCAAGGGCGAGTCGATCTACGACACCGCCCGGGTGGTCGCGGGCTATGTCGACACGGTGGTGATGCGCCATCCGGAGGAGCGGGCGATCCATGAATTCGCCGCAGCGACGCACATCCCTGTGATCAATGGCGGCAACGGCGCCGGCGAGCACCCCACCCAGGCGCTGCTGGACATCTATACGATCGAGAAGGAGTTCGCGCGGATCGGCCGACCGGTCGACGGCGCCCGCATCGCCCTGGTCGGCGACCTGAAATACGGCCGCACGGTGCATTCCCTGATCCACATCCTGTCGCTGTATCAGGGCCTGACGCTGAGCCTGGTCTCGCCCGAACCGCTGCGCATGCCGGCCGAGCTGGTCGAGCACGCCCGCAGCCGCGGCCATAGGGTCGAGGAGCATGACGAGGTGACGCGCGGCGTCGCCAAGGCCGACCTGATCTATGCGACGCGGGTGCAGAAGGAGCGCTTCGCCGAGGGCGAGCTGTCGGCCGACTACGCGCCGGACTTCCAGATC
>NZ_JBCNNF010000029.1:0-30018 GCF_039594555.1 Inquilinus sp. | reverse complement strand
CCGCCATCGCCGCCGCGGGCTATTTCGGCTATCGCTGGTGGACCGTCGACCGCTTTTTCCAGACCACCGACAACGCCTATGTGCGGAGCGACACCACCACGCTCAGCCCGCAGGTCGAAGGCGCGGCGACGGCGGTGCTGGTCACCGACAACCAGATGGTCAAGGCAGGCGACCCGCTGGTCCGGATCGACGACCGCGACTATCGCGCCCAGCTGGCCCAGGCGAAGGCGGAGCTGTCGGCCCAGCAGGCGACCCTGGCCTCGATCGAGCAGCAGCTGGCGCTGCAGGATTCGATGATCGCCCAGGCCAAATCCAGCGTCGACCAGGCGGCCGCGACCCTGACCCAGACCGGCAACGACCTGGAGCGGGCGCGCCGGCTGTGGGAGACCCGCAACGGCAGCCAGCAGGCCTTCGAGACCGCGGGTACGGAGCACAAACGCGCCGACGCCGCCCTGGCCAGCGCCCAGGCGGCGCTGACCAACCAGCAGGGCCAGACGGCGATCCTGCAGGCGTCGCAGCGCCAGGCCCAGGCGCAGATCGAGAAGCTGACCGCCGCGGTCGACCTGGCCCAGATCAGCCTCGACCGCACCGAGATCCGCGCCCCGGTCGACGGCGTCGTCGGCAACAAGGGGGTCGAGGTCGGCCAGTATGTCCGGCCCGGCACGCAGCTCCTGTCTATCGTGCCGCTGCCCAAGGTCTACGTCGTCGCCAACTTCAAGGAGACGCAGCTGGCCGCGATGCGCGTCGGCCAGACCGTGACGCTGTCGGTCGACGCCTTCCCGGGCCAGAGCCTGACCGGCAAGGTCGAGAGCTTCGCCCCGGCCAGCGGTGCCGAGTTCAGCCTGCTGCCGCCGGAGAACGCGACAGGCAACTTCACCAAGATCGTGCAGCGCGTGCCGGTGCGCATCGCGGTGCCGGCCGACAACCAGCTCAGCGGCCTGCTGCGCCCCGGCCTGTCGGTCGGCGTCGCGGTCGACACGCGGGAGGAGGGCACGGGCCCGCTGCTGGCCAGCGGCATCTTCGGTGCCGCCATGGCCGCCGAGTTCAACCGGTGAGCAGCACCACCGCCGACGCGCTGCCCGCCAGCGCGCCGGCCCCCGCCCCGGCCGCGCCGCAGCGGGCCGGCGCCGGGACGCGGGAGACGATCGGGTTCTTCACCATGGTCGTCGGCATGTTCATGGCGATCCTGGACATCCAGATCGTCTCCAGCTCGATCAGCGAGATCCAGGCGGGGCTCGCCGCCAGCCCGGACGAAATCAGCTGGGTGCAGACCGCCTATCTGATCGCCGAGGTGGTGATGATCCCGCTCTCGGGGTTCCTCTCCCGCCTGCTGTCGACCCGCATCCTCTACGTCATCTCGGCGGCCAGCTTCACCCTCTCCAGCCTGGCCTGCGCCGTGGCCTGGAACATCGAATCGATGATCGTGTTCCGGGCGCTGCAGGGCTTCCTGGGCGGGGCGATGATCCCGACCGTCTTCGCCGCCTCCTTCATCCTGTTCCCGCCGCAGCGCCGCGCCGGCATCTCGGTGCTGATCGGGCTGGTCGCGACCATGGCGCCGACCATCGGCCCGACCCTGGGCGGCTACCTGACCCAGGCCTTCTCCTGGCACTGGCTGTTCCTGATCAACATCATCCCCGGCATCCTGGTCACCACCGGCGTGTGGTTCCTGGTGAAATTCGACAAGCCGAATCTCGAGCTGCTCAAGGGCTTCGACTTCGCCGGCCTGGCGCTGATGGCGATGTTCCTCGGCAGCCTCGAATACGTGTTCGAGGAAGGGCCGCGCTGGGACTGGTTCGAGGACCAGTCGATCTTCACCTTCGCCGTGATCGGCACCCTGGCCGGGATGGGCTTCTTCGCCCGGGTGCTGACCGCTCGCAACCCGATCGTCGACCTGCGCGCCTTCCGCGACCGCAACTTTTCCCTCGGCTGCCTGTACAGCCTGGTCATCGGCGTCGGGCTCTATGGCGCGGTCTATATCGTGCCCCTGTTCCTCGCCCGGGTGCGCGGCCTGAACAGCCTGCAGATCGGCGAGATCATGTTCGTCACCGGCGTGTTCCAGTTCATCTCGGCGCCGTTGGCCGGCATGCTGTCGAAGAAGCTGGACCTGCGGCTGATGCTGGGCATCGGCCTCGTCGCCTTCGGCACCGGCATCTATCTGATGACCTGGATCACCGCCGATTGGAGCTTCTGGGAGCTGTTCTGGCCGCAGGCGGTCCGCGGCGTGTCGCTGATGCTGCTGTTCCTGCCGATCAACACCCTGGCGCTCGGCACCCTGCCGCCGGACAAGATCAAGAACGCCTCCGGCCTCTACAACCTGATGCGCAATCTCGGCGGTGCGTTCGGCCTGGCCGGCATCAACACGGTGATGATCGACCGGGCGCGGCTGCACACCTCCCGCATCGCCGACCACATCACCCTGACCAACCCGCATGTGCAGGCCACGGTCGACAATTTCAGCCAGATGTTCACCGCGTCCGGCCTCGGCAACCCGGACCTCGCCGCGGTGAAGACGCTGAACAACATGGTGCTGAAGCAGTCGCAGGTGCTGACCTTCGCCGACTGCTTCCTGCTGATGGCGCTGCTGTTCTATGCCGGGCTGCTGCTGATGCCGCTGCTGCGCGCACCCAAGCCCATGGGCGGCGGGGGCGGCGGCGGGCACTGAGACGGCGGCCGGGCCTCAGACCGGCGGCAGCGTCGCCCCGTTCCGGGCATAGACCTGTGCGATCCGACAGCTCAGCGGGTCATACTGGACCACGATCGCGCCCGGCTGGCCGGGCTGTTTGACCCAGGCCTGGCGCGCCGCCAGGCTGTACTCGGTCGGAGAGCCGGGTGTGAACGGCGCGATCTCGATGCTGGAGATACCGCCCGCCGTAAGGTGATAGGCCGCGAGCGCGCCGGCGACGCGGCCGGAACAGGCGTCGTTTCCCATCTGATTGCGAACCTTCTCGGCCAGCGCCGGATCGGGCGTCGCCGAGGGCGGCACCAGGCCGGCACAGCCCGACAGGGCCAGGACAAGGGCGAGGCTGGAACGAGGCTTGGCCATGCTAACCACCGCGCTGGTTGTGCCCGGCAAATTGGGGCAGCGGCGCCTCCGGTCAAGCGGGCCGGGGCGCAGCGCTGCCATGAAGCAGCGCTGCCATGAAACGGAAAGGGCCGCCGGTCCTACGACCGGCGGCCCTTCCGTCATCCCTGGCGGGACGCCGCGTTACTGGTTCATGCTCTCGAAGAAGTCCGCATTCGACTTGCTGTGCTTCAGCTTGTCCATCAGGAACTCCATCGCATCCGTCGGGCCCATCGGCATCAGGATGCGGCGCAGCACCCACATCTTCGACATGGTGCCCTTGTCGACCAGCAGCTCTTCCTTGCGGGTGCCGGACTTTCCGATGTCAATCGACGGGAAGGTGCGGCGGTCGGACAGCTTGCGGTCGAGGATGATCTCAGAGTTGCCGGTGCCTTTGAACTCTTCGAAGATCACCTCGTCCATCCGGCTGCCGGTGTCGATCAGCGCGGTGGCGATGATGGTCAGGCTGCCGCCTTCCTCGATGTTGCGGGCGGCGCCGAAGAAGCGCTTCGGCCGCTGCAGGGCGTTGGCGTCGACACCGCCGGTCAGCACCTTGCCGGAGGACGGCACCACGGTGTTGTAGGCGCGCGCCAGGCGGGTGATGGAGTCGAGCAGGATGACGACATCCTTCTTGTGCTCGACCAGGCGCTTGGCCTTCTCGATCACCATCTCGGCCACCTGGACGTGGCGCGTCGCCGGCTCGTCGAAGGTGGAGGAGATGACTTCGCCCTTCACCGACCGGTCCATGTCGGTCACTTCTTCGGGCCGCTCATCGATCAGCAGCACGATCAGGAAGGCTTCCGGGTGGTTCTCGGCGATCGAGTTGGCGATGTTCTGCAGCATCACCGTCTTGCCGGTGCGCGGCGGCGCCACGATCAGGGCGCGCTGGCCCTTGCCGAGGGGCGAGACCAGATCGATGATCCGGCCGGTCACGTTCTTCTTGGTCGGGTCGATCAGCTCCATCCGCAGCGCTTCGTCGGGATAGAGCGGGGTCAGGTTGTCGAAGGTGACCCGGTGCCGGACGTTGTCCGGCTCCTCGAAATTGATCTTGTTGACCTTGGTGAGCGCGAAATAGTGCTCGTTGTCCTTCGGGGCGCGGATCTCGCCCTCGATGGTGTCGCCGGTGCGCACGCCGAAGCGGCGGATCTGCTGCGGCGACACGTAGATGTCGTCCGGACCCGGCAGGTAATTCGATTCCGGGGAGCGCAGGAAGCCGAAGCCGTCGGACAGGACTTCGAGCACACCGGATCCAAAAATGGCGACGTCGTTTTCAGCCAGCTGCTTGAGGATGGCGAACATCATGTCCTGCTTGCGCAGCATGCTCGCGTTTTCGACCTCAAGCTCTTCGGCATAGGCGAGAAGCTCGCTGGGAGTCTTCTCTTTCAGTTCTTGCAGATGCATGGGGACCCTGGATGGGCGTGGACAGAGCGCCGGCGGCGCGGCGTCTTCGGATTGGTCTCTCGCTGGAAGCCTCGGTCCGCGGCACGAAGGGCTCGACCGCGCCGGCGCTTCGAATGAGCTCCGGAAGACCGCTGAGAACAGCAGATGGTTATCGAATGACCTGCCGCAAGTCAATCGTGCTGCCGCGTCCGGCGGCATATTGCGCCGCCCCGGCGAAAGCGGGAGGATTTGTCAGGGGAGACGACATAGTCGATTCATTTTCAGGAGGGGGATATGGCGAGGACCGGGATCCTGCTGGTGCTGGCCGCCGGCCTATGGCTGGCTGGTTGCAACACGTCGCAACCAGCGCTCAACAAGCAGACGGTTTTCATACACCAGGTGGGACATGCCGGCTGGGACGCGGAAGCGACCGCGAACCGCTGCCGGATCCCGTTCAAGCGGCCCGGCGACTACGTCCCAGCCACCGGCACGGGTGAGCGGGTGGAGACGGCCATCGTCTTCCAGGGCAGCCTCATAGAGAGGACCGGCATCGCCGCCGAATACGCCTATATCTCGCGCCACCTGCCAGGCTGGGAGATCTGCGGTCAAGCCCTCCTGACCCCCGGGGGCCGGATCTACGACCAAGTGGAACTAACCAACGCCGCCGGGCAGCATAAGTCGATCTTCTTCGACATCACCAACTGGTTCGGCAGGATCTCCTGACCGGCCGCTCAGAACGGCCGGACGATCACCATGACCAGGATGATGAACAGCAGCAGCGCCGGCACCTCGTTGACGATGCGGTAGAAGCGCTCGCTGTGGGGGCTGCTGCCTTCCGCGAAGCCGCGGCGCCAGCGGATGCACATGTGGTGCAGCACGGTCAGGATGACAACCCCCGTCAGCTTCACATGCAGCCAGCCCTCGGCGAAGAAGGTCCAGTCGGTCAGCCACAGCATGGTGATGCCGAACACCCAGGTCAGCACCGCCGACGGCAGCATGATGCCGCGCATCAGCCGCCGCTCCATCACCCCGAAGCGCTCATATTCCGGCGTCCCGGGCGTGGTCTGCGAGTGATAGACGAACAGCCGCGGCAGATAGAGCATCCCGGCCATCCAGGAGATCACGAAGAAGACGTGGAGCGCCTTGATCCAGGGGTAGAGAGCCGCCATTCGATCCTCGCTGTCCGGCCTGACCGATCGTCGCTCAAGCCGCTTTGCTGGGGCATCCGGAGAACGCCGCCGGGCAGATCCGGCCGCCATCGCCCGCCTCGCAGGCCACGCCGCGACGGTGGGCGGCCCGCACCAGGTCGGCCAGGCCGGCGATGAAGCCGTCCTCGGCGCCGACGGTGGGCACCCGCAGGTAGCACGGCGCGCCCGATTCGTCAGCCAGCCTGCGATATTCGATGTCGAGCTCGACCAGCGTCTCGGAATGCTCGGAGACGAAGGCGATCGGCACCACCACGATCGGACGCTTCTCCAGCGCCGCCTCATGGATCACCGCTTCGGTCGACGGCTCGATCCATTTCAGCCGGCCGACCCGGCTCTGATAGGTCGACACCCAGTCGAGGTCGGCGATGCCGGAGGCCTCGGCCAGGGCCGCGGCGGTGCGCTCGCACTGCCACTGATAGGGGTCGCCGGCCTTGACGATCTTCTCCGGCAGGCCGTGGGCGGAGAACAGGACGCGCGGCCGGCCGTACCGAGCCGCCTCCTCATGCGCCGTCCGCAGCCCGGCGGCCATGGCGGCGATGAAGCGGCTCTCGGTCGGGTAGCAGCACACCATCCGCGTCGGCACGTCCAGCTTGGCGATCTTGCAGGCGTCGCGCCACACCCGCACCGACGATGCGGTCGTGGTGGTCGAGAACTGCGGATACAGCGGCAGCAGGATCACCTCGTCCGGCGCGAAATCCTTCACCAGCATCGCCGTCTCCTGGCTCATCGGATGCCAGTAGCGCATGGCGATGAAGGCCTTCACCTCGCCCAGATCGGCCAGCTGCGCCTCCAGCGCCCGGGCCTGCGCCTCGGTGTTCGGCAGCAGCGGCGAGCCGCCGCCGATCTCGGCATAGATGTCCTTGGCCAGGTTCGTCCGCTTCCTGGCGATGGCCCAGGCCAGGATCACCCGCGCCGGGTTCGGGATGCGGATGATCGCCGGGTCGGCGAACAGGTTGAACAGGAAGGGCCGGATCGCGTCCGGATTGTCGGGGCCGCCCAGGTTGAACAGGACGACGGCGATGCGCCGGCTCATGCCCCGTCCCCGCGCAGGTGGCGGACCAGGGCGGCGACATGCTCGGGCGGCGTCTTCTGCAGCACGCCGTGGCCGAGATTGAACAAGAAGGGGCCGTGGCCGAGGGCACCCGTGATCGCGTCGGCGGCCCGCAGCATCGCCTCGCCGCCGGTCAGCACCAGGACCGGGTCCAGATTGCCCTGCACCGCGGCTTTGGGCTGCAGCGCGCGGGCGGCCCAGGCCGGCGGCACGGTGGTGTCAAGCCCGACCGCATCGACCCCGGTGGCGGCGAGGTAGCGCTCGTAGAGCAGCCCGGCGCCGCGCGGGAAGCCGATGATCGGCACGCCCGGAGCCCCTGCCCGCACGGTGTCGACGATGCGTTTGGTCGGGGCAATCACCCAGCGCTCGAACTCCGCCTCCGGCAGCACCCCGGCCCAGCTGTCGAACAGCTGCACCGCCTCGGCGCCCGCCTGGATCTGGCGCAGCAAATAGGCGCTGGTGGCCTCGACCAGCAGGTCGATCAGCCGGCCGAAGGTCTCCGGCTCGCCATAGGCCAGCCGCTTGACCACGCCGTATTCCTTGCTGCCGCCGCCCTCGACCATATAGGTCGCGACCGTCCAGGGCGCGCCCGCGAAGCCGATCAGCGCGGTCTCGGGCGGCAGGGCCGCCGCCACCCGTCCCACGGTCTCGTAGACCGGCCCCAGCACCTCGTGCAGCCGGGCGGCGGACAGCCGGGCGATGCCGGCCGCGTCGGTCACCGGCTCCAGCTTCGGGCCCTCGCCCTCGACATAGTCCAGCGCCTGGCCCAGCGCATGCGGCACCACCAGGATGTCCGAGAACAGGATCGCCGCGTCCAGCCCGTAGCGGCGGATCGGCTGCAGCGTCACCTCGGCGGCCAGCTCCGGGTTGTAGCAGAGGTCCAGGAAGCTGCCGGCCCGGGCCCGGACGGCACGGTATTCGGGCAGGTAGCGGCCGGCCTGGCGCATCAGCCAGACCGGCGGGCGGGCCAGAGTCTCCCCGGCCAAGGCGCGCAGGAACGGCTTCGCCGGCGTCGCGGACGGCTCTTCCCGGCTCTGCCCATCCCTAATCATGAAAAGGAATCCTTAGTTTATGAGGATGTTGTGAATCCCTGTGGATAACGGGGATTGTGACTCTTCCCCAATCCATCCACAGGGTTTTGCCTGCCGGCGCGCCCCTCCCTGTGGAAAGCGGGGAAGACGCGCCCGACTCGCTACACCCTCGCCATCGCCCCTGTCCATAACGGGCGGGAGGACTCGGGGTCGCATCGTCGGGCTTCGCCGCCGCCCTGTCGAGGCCGGGAGTCTCGTCCCCAGCCGCATGGAAGAGTCGACGACTCACCCGCGGTGCGGGGGCCAATCGCGTCAAGCCTTGCGAATCCGGCATTCATCCCGAATTTGCCCACAGACAATCCCCATGCCTCCGGGATACAAGGAAGCTATGGCGCAGACGAAGACGTTCCACCTACATCTCGTTTCGGATTCGACCGGCGACACCATTCATAGCGTCGCCCGGGCCTGCCTCGCGCAGTTCGAGGGGGCGGAGCCGATCGAGCATTTCTGGAACCTGGTGCGGACCAACCGCCAGCTCGACATGGTGGTGGAGGAGATCCGCGACCATCCGGGCGTCGTCGTCTTCACCCTGGTCGATGACGGGCTGCGCCATCGGCTGATGGATGTCTGCGGCACGCTCGGCGTGCCCTGCATCTCGGTGCTCGATCCGATCATGGGGGCGCTGGCGCAGCAGCTCGGCATGGCCGGGCATGGCCGGCCGGGCCGCCAGCACGCGATGGACGCCGCCTATTTCCACCGCATCGAGGCGATGGACTACGCGCTGGCGCATGATGACGGCCATCTGACAGGCGATTTTCATCAGGCCGATGTCATCCTGGTCGGCGTGTCGCGCACCTCGAAGACCCCGACCTGCCTCTATCTGGCGAACCGCGGGGTGAAGGCGGCGAACGTCCCCTTCGTCCCCGGCCTGCCGCTGCCGGAGGATCTGCACCGGGTCAGCCGGCCGCTGATCGTCGGGCTGACCAAGGATCCGGAGCGGCTGATCCAGCTGCGCCGCAACCGCATGCAGATGCTGAACCAGGCCCAGACCACCGACTATGTCGACCCCGAGCAGGTGCGGTCGGAGGTGGCGGAGGCCCGGCGCTACTTCGCCAAGCATCGCTGGCCGGTGCTGGACGTGACCCGCCGAGCCATCGAGGAGACGGCGGCCGAGATCCTGTCGCTGCTGGCCCGGCGCGGGCGCAGCGCCGGCATTCCCTGATGGAGCCGCGGCCGTGACCCGGGTGATCCTCGCCTCCGGCAGCGCCACGCGGCGGGCCATGCTGGCCGCCGCCGGCGTCGCCGTCATCCCCAGCCCGGCCGCGGTCGACGAGGCCGAGGTCAAGGCGTCGATGCGGGCCGAAGGCGCATCCCCCGCCGATGTCGCCGAGGCGCTGGCGGTGCTGAAGGCGCAGCGCGTCTCGCGCCGCTTCCCCGGCGACTTGGTGATCGGCGCCGACCAGATGCTGGATTGCGACGGGGTCTGGTACGACAAGCCGGCCGACCGGGCGGCGGCGCGCGACCAGCTTCTGGCCCTGCGCGGCCGCACCCACACTCTGACCTCATCCGCGGTGGCGGTGCGCGACGGCCAGCGGGTGTGGCACGCGACCGACCGGGCGAAGCTGACCATGCGGTCCTTCAGCCACGTCTTCCTCGAAACCTATCTCGACGCCGCCGGCGAGGCGGTGCTGTCCTCGGTCGGCGCCTATCAGCTCGAAGGGCTCGGGGCGCAGCTCTTCGCCAGGGTCGAGGGCGACCATTTCACCGTGCTCGGCCTGCCGCTGCTGCCGCTGCTCGGCTTCCTGCGCGACCATGGGGTGCTGCCGTCGTGACCTTGACCGCGAAGGGCCGCCTGGCCGGGGTGATCGGCTGGCCGGTCGGGCATTCCCGTTCGCCGCAGCTGCACGGCCACTGGCTGGCCCGCTACGGCATCGACGGCGCCTATGTGCCGATGGCGGTGGCGCCTGAGCGGCTGGAGGCGGCGTTGCGCGGCCTCGCCGCCCTGGGCTTCCGCGGCTGCAACGTCACCGTGCCGCACAAGGAGGCGGCGATGGCGCTGGTCGACGAGCTCGACCCGCTGGCCCGGCGCATCGCCGCGGTGAACACCATCGTGGTGCGCGAGGATGGCCGCCTGTTCGGCACCAACACCGACGGCTTCGGCTTCCTGGCCAATCTTCAGGCCGGCGCACCCGGATGGTCGGCTGGCCGCGGCCCGGCGGTGGTGATCGGCGCCGGCGGCGCGGCGCGGGCGGTGATCGTCGCCCTGACCGATGCCGGCGCGCCGGAGATCCGCCTGGCCAACCGCACCCGGTCGCGAGCGGAGACATTGGCGGCGGAGCTCGGCGGCCCTATCACCGTGATCGACTGGGCCGACCGCGTCGCGGCGCTGAGCGGCGCCGCCCTGCTGGTCAACACCACGACCGAGGGCATGGTCGGCCGGCCACCGCTGGACCTGGTGCTGGACGCGCTGCCGACGGACGCGCTGGTCAACGACATCGTCTATGTGCCGCTGGAGACGCCGCTGCTGGCCGCAGCAAGGGCCCGCGGCAACCCGGTGGTCGACGGCGTCGGCATGCTGCTGCACCAGGCACGGCCGGGCTTCGAGGCCTGGTTCGGGGTGGCGCCGATGGTCGATGCCGCGCTGCGGTCCGCGGTGCTCGGAGCCGGCTGAGATGCGGATCCTGGGCCTGACCGGCTCGATCGGCATGGGCAAGTCGACGGCGGCGGCGATGTTCCGGCGCGACGGCATCGCCGTGCATGACGCCGACGCCGCGGTGCACGACTTGCTGCGCCGGGGCGGCGCCGCGGTGCCGGCGGTGGCGAAGGCGTTCCCGGAGGCGGTGCGCGACGGCGCGGTCGACCGCAAGGCGCTGGGCGCGCTGGTGTTCGGCAGGCCGGAGGCGCTGCGGCGGCTCGAGGCGATCCTGCACCCGCTGGTGCGCCGCCGCATGCGCCGCTTCCTGCAGCAGGCGGGGCGGCGCGGCGACCCGCTGGTGGTGCTGGACATCCCGCTGCTGTTGGAGACCGGGGGCGAGCGCTTCTGCGACGCCGTCGCCGTGGTCAGCGCGCCGCGCCTGCTGCAGGCGCAGCGGGTGCTGGCCCGGCCGGGGATGACGAAAGAGAAATTCGCCGCCATCCTGGCGGCGCAGATGCCCGACCGCGAGAAGCGTCGGCGGGCGGATTGGGTGGTGCCGACCGGCCTCGGCCGCCGGCCGACGCGGCTGGCCCTGCGGGCGCTGCAGCGGCAGGCGCTGGCCCGGCCGGGTCGGCGCTGGCGGCCCTCACTGAAGGTGGCGTGATGCGCGAGATCGTCCTGGACACCGAAACCACCGGCTTCCACGCGCTGGGCGGCGACCGCCTGGTCGAGATCGGCGGGGTCGAGATGATCAACCACGTCCCGACCGGCCGGCACTTCCACAAATACATCAATCCGGAGCGGCTGGTGCCGATGGAGGCGCAGCGGGTGCACGGGCTGACCGACGAGTTCCTGGCGGACAAGCCGGTCTTCGCCGAGGTGGCGGGGGATTTCCTTGATTTCGTCGGCGATGCGCAGTTGGTGATCCACAACGCCGAATTCGACATGAGCTTCCTGAATGCGGAGCTCGGCCGGCTCGGCCTGCCGCCGATCCCGATGGCGCGGGCGACCGACACGCTGGCGCTGGCCCGGCGGCGCTGGCCCGGCGCCCAGGCCACGCTCGACGCGTTGTGCCGCCGCTTCGGCATCGACAATTCCGGCCGCACGCTGCACGGGGCGCTGCTCGACGCCCAACTGCTGGCCGAGGTCTGGCTGGAGATGTGCGGCGGCCGCGAGCCGGGCTTGGCCATCACCGCCACGGTCGAGGTCACCGAGACCACGGTGGTGGTCGAGCGCATCGCCCGCCCGCCCCGGCCGCATGCGCCGACGGCGGAGGAACTGGCCGCCCATCTCGCCTTCATCAAGGGCCTGACCGACCCGATCTGGCTGAAGGAAGGGTGAAGGCGGGCAAGAAAAAGCCCCGCCGAAGCGGGGCTTGGTCTCTGCCGTAAAATCGGCCGTGAAAACCGGCCTCAGTTCACGCTGGGCTGGCCCTCGGCCTCGGAGCGGGCGCGCAGGGCGGCCAGCTGGCGGCGGAACAGCTCGGTGAAGTCGATCGGCTGGATCAGCAGCGGCGGGAAGCCGCCGTTGCGGGTCGCCTCGGCGATCACCGACCGGGCGAACGGGAACAGCAGGCGCGGCGCCTCGATCAGCAGCAGCGGCGCCGTCTGCTCCTTGGTCACGTTGGCCAGGGTGACCACGCCGCCATAGCTCAGCTCGCACAGGAAGGTGGCGGCGTCGCCGGTCTTGGCCTCGGCCTTGATGTGCAGCACCACCTCGAAGGCGTTCTCGGCCAGCTGCTGGGTGCGGACGTCGACATTGACCGTGACCTGCGGCGGCGTCGTCTGCTGGGTCAGGCTGCGCGGCGCGTTCGGATTCTCGAAGGACAGGTCCTTGACGTATTGCGCCGAGATCTGCAGCGAGGGCTGCAGCTGCTGCTCGGCATCCGGCTGCTGGTTGTCGTCCGACATGAAAAGTCTCCCCTGGAACTACGGCTGTGCTGGCCGGCGAAAAGTCGGGTCTCGCTAGCACGGAACCCGTGGCGGCCACAACCGGGGTCGACCGGTCAGGGCCGGCCCGGCGCGTCGCCCTCGTCCTTGCCGCGCCAGCGCGATTCCTCGATCCGCGGCAGCGACGGATCGGCGCCGCCGTCGGGCTTCACCTCGGTGTAGTCGGCATCGATCACCGGGCCGCCGCCTGGGCCGCGCCCCTGGGGGCCGCCGGGCCAGACGGTGAAGCCGCCGCGCCGCTTGGCCTGCACGCCCAGCCAGCGGATCAGCGCGCGCCGGACCGGCGGCAGCAGCAGCGGCAGCGCCATCAGGTCGCTGAGGAAGCCGGGGAAGATCAGCAGCAGCGCGGCCAGCACCAGCAGGGCGGCATGGGCCACCGGCTCGGCCGGCGGCTCGCCGCGGGCCAGGGCCGCCTGCATCTCGCGCAGCGCCCGCATCCCCTGGCGCTTCAGCAGCAGCGTGCCGATCACGCCGATGGCGATGAACAGCAGCAGGGTGGCGAGCACGCCGATCCAGCGCCCAACCACGATGAACACCGTTATCTCGGCCAGGACCGGGACAAGAAGCAGCAGGGCGAGGAGGGGCATCGGTTTCCCTTGCCGTTTGGGGGTCGGCAGCCTATCTGTCGGGGGCAGGCGTCGTTCCTGACCGCGCATCCTGGCCCGAACGGTTGTCCGCCGAGCATTCGCTTCATCCGGACGGGCCGACCAAGAGGTAGTGTCGCGCGGCTCCCGGGTCCAGAGCGATGCATTCGGCGCCGGCACGGGCGCGCGGCCAAGTGAAGGGAGCGATGGGCGAAGGCTCTTTCCTCGATATCCTGGTTCTGGCGGTGATCGCCGGCTTCCTGATCCTGCGGCTGCGCAGCGTGCTCGGCCGGCGCACGGGGACGGAGCAGCGGCGGCCGAACCCGATCGCCCAGCAGCCGGCGCGGCCCGAGCCCCGCTCTCCCGACAATGTCGTGAGCATGCCGGAGCGGCCGCGCGCCAACGGCAATGGCGATTCCACTCCGGCCAGCGGCCTGACCCAGATCAAGATCGCCGATCGCAGCTTCAGCGAGAGCAGCTTCATCGGCGGCGCCCGCGCCGCCTTCAAGATGATCGTCGAGGCCTTCGCCCGCGGCGACACGGCGACGCTCCGCCCACTCCTGTCCGACGAGCTGTATGACGAGTTCAGCGGCGCCATCCGCGACCGCCTGGCCGCCGGCCATGTGCTGGAGGAGACGGTGGAATCGGTCGACCGCGCCGACATCATCGACGCCCGGATGGACGGCCGCACCGCCTTCGTCACCGTGCGCCTGACCTCACGCCAGAAGAGCGTGACCCGCGACGCCGAAGGCAAGGTGATCGAAGGCAGCCCGGACCAGACGGTCGAGGTCACCGACATCTGGACCTTCGCCCGCAACACTCGTGCCACCGACCCGAACTGGGCGCTGGTCGAGACCCGCGAATCCCACTGACCCGCCGATGCTGTCGCTCCTGACCCGTCCGGCCCGGCCCCGTCCGGGCCGCGGCCGTTCGGCCGAGGATGCCGACCGCTGACCCGGCATGGCCAAGACCCGAAAACCCAGCGAGGAAGAGCGCCGCCTCTGGCGTCTCGTGATGCAGGACGTCGTGCCGCTGCGGCCGCGCGACCCTGCCTCCCCGCCGCCGCCTCCTGAACCCGCTCCGCCGGCTCCCCCGCCCCGGCCCGCGCCGCCCGGTCCGCGGGCTGCGCCGGCCGCGCCGAAGCCGCCCGTGGTGCCGGCGGCGCCGAAGCGGCTGCGCTCCGGCGACCTGACCGGCATCGACGGCCACCGCGCCGACCGGCTGCGCCGCGGCAAGGAGGGGATCGAGGGCCGGCTGGACCTGCACGGCATGCGCCAGGTCGAGGCGCATGACGCGCTGATCGGCTTCGTCGCCGCGGCCCAGCGGGCGGGCAAGAAGACGCTGCTGGTGATCACCGGCAAGGGCAGTTTCTCGAACGGCGACAGCGTGCTGCGCCAGAACGTGCCGGTATGGCTGAACGAGGCGCCGCTTCGCGGCAAGATCCTGGCCATCACCCCGGCCCATCCCCGCGATGGCGGCTCCGGCGCGCTCTACATCATCCTCAAGCGCCAGCGCGAGGGGTAGAGCCTCAGCGAATCAGGTCGATGGTGACGCCCGCCGCGCCGGCGATGCCGCGCCAGGGCCGATCAGCCGTGACCGCTGGCACCCCCAGCCGCTTTGCCAGGGCCAGGCAAGCCCGGTCACCCAACGACAGACCTGCCGACCGTGTCAGCGGCAGCAACATGCCTGCCGCGTAAGCCAGATCGTCATCGAAGGGGACGCGCTCCATCGGTAATGGCCCAAGCACCGACCGGACATCCACCTCCGCAACCCCGTTACGTGCGTAGTGACCGACAACCTCGGACAGATTGACCGTCGTGACCGCTGCATCCGCCAGTACCGCCTTGACCTTGTCGGCACCCGGCTCCCCGCGTAGGAGGGCGAGAATGGCGGAGGCGTCAAGAACGGCCGCTGTCATTCTTTCGCGGCCTCGCGCCGCCGCTCGGCTAAGAAGGCGTCGACCGAGGCCTCCGGCCCGTCGCCCAACAGCCGCCGCGTCAGCGCCTGAGCCTGGGCAATGACTTCATCCAGGGTCCGGATCCGGATATCGCGGCCATCGAGCTCGACTACGACGTCGCCGCCATGCTCAAGGCCGACGGCTCGACGCATATCAGCCGGAATGCTCAACCGACCGGACTCCGAGACTTTGGCTTTAACTGCACCCATGGTGTGAACTCAAAGCATGCCACATAGCTGAAATATGGCGTGGATCGTCATAGGCAGCAAGATGGGCTTGTTTCAAAGGTTCCGGCCCGCCAGCCCAAACTCCGCCAGGACCCACTCCCTGACGGCGGCCACGGCCTCGTTCTCAGGACCGGGGCCCCGGACTAGGTGGAAGCCCATGCCCTCGATCGCCGGGCCGAAGGGCTGCACCAGCGTGCCGGCCGCCATCTCCGCCGCCACCAGGGTCAGGCTCAGCAGGCCGACGCCGAGGCCGGCGGCCACCGCCTGGATGGCGTGGCTCTCATCGGTGCAGTGCAGGGCGGAGGCGCCAACCTCCGGCAGCCCGGCGGCGGCGAACCAGCGCGGCCAGGATGGGCGGTCGGGATGCGGCACGCGCCATTCGAAATGCACCAGCCGGTGCCGCGCCAGCTGTTCCGGCGCGGTGAGGCCGAGGGAGGGATGCGCCACCGGCGCCAGCCGGTCGGTGCCCAGCAGCTCGGACCGCAGCCCGGGATACACGCCGCTGCCATAGCGGATGGCCAGGTCGGCGGTGCCGGCGGCCAGGTCCACCGGCTCGTCCGCCGCCAGCAGGCGCAGCGTGACGTCCGGCCGCCGCTCCTGGAACGACGCGACGCGCGGCACCAGCAGGCGGGCGGTGAAGGCCCGGGTCGCGGTCAGGGTCACGGTGCTGGGCGGGGCCTTGGCCGACAGCCCGTCGATGGTACGGGCGAAGGCGTCGAAGCCGTCGCGCAGCACCGGGTACAGGCGCTGCGCCGCCTCGGTCATCACCACCTGCCGGGTCCGCCGCTCGAACAGCCGCAGCCCCATCGTCTCCTCCAGCAGCCGGATCTGGTGGCTGATCGCGGTCGGGGTCACCAGCAGCTCCTCCGCCGCGCGCTTGAAGCTGAGATGGCGGGCCGCGGCCTCGAAGGCGCGCAGGGTGGCAAGCGGGGGCAGGCGGCGCATGGCGATCACAACGGATGAATTCACCTCATCCATAAGATGAGGGATTCGCCTTTGTCCGCAAGCCGCAAAGCGCACATCTCCTGGGGCAGAGATCTTCTGGAGCTCAGCCATGACCACGATCCTGCACATCGATGCCAGCGCCCGGCTCGGCCGCTCGCACACCCGCCGCCTGTCGGGCCGCTTCATCGAGGCCTGGCTGGCCCGGCGGCCGCACGACACGGTGATCTGCCGCGATGTCGGGCTGGAGCCGCCGCCGCCGGTGACCGAGGCCTGGATCGCCGCCGCCTTCACGAAGCCGGAGCGGCGGACGCCCGAGATGCGCGCGGCACTGGCGGCCAGCGACGCTCTGGTGGACGAGCTGGAGCGCGCCGACCTGATCGTCGCCGGGGTGCCGATGTACAATTTCGGGATGCCGGCCCAGATGAAGGCCTGGGTCGACAATATCGTCCGGGTCGGCCGCACCTTCGGGTTCGATCGCAGCCGTCCGGGCGAGCCCTACTGGCCGATGCTGTCCGGCAAGCGTCTGGTGACGCTCGGCGCCCGCGGCGACTGGGGCTACGGCCCCGGGGAACGCATCGCCGGCCTCAACCATGTCGAGCCGCATCTGCAGACGGTGTTCCGCTACATCGGCATCACCGACGCGGTGTCGATCGCCGCGGAGTACGACGAGTTCGCAGACGAGCGGATCCGGCAGTCGCTGCAGGCGGCGGAGGCCGAGATCGACCGGCTGGTGGCGCGGATGACCGAGGAGGCCGTGGCTGCCTAACCCGTATTGTCATTGCCGGGCTTGACCCGGCAATCCAGAGAGCGTCGAGACCTTCTGGATGCCCGGGTCAAGCCCGGGCATGACAATTTGGGAGAGTCCGGAGCCATCTCGCGACCCGAGACTTTCATACAGTCGTCATCCGCCCGTCATCGGCCGTCCCCACTCTCCCGCCGCGTTTCGTCCGAGAGGGGGACCCCATGCTTCCGTTCCGCAGTGCCGCCGTGTCTTTGCTTGTCCTGGCCCTGTCCGCCGCCGCGGCCCTGGCCGGGGACGACCCGGCGGCGAAGACCTATCCGGCGGTGCTGGAAGGCCATGCCGTGCTGCCGGCGATGACCTTCGCCGCCCCGCCGGCCGATGCGCCGGCGATGTTCGCCACCTCGGCCAAGTTCGCCGGCCCGACCCTGGCCCGGATCGACCGGCCGTTCAGCGTCATGGGCACCACCGGCTCCGGCAAGGCGGTGCGCGAGACCGGCCTGACCTTCCCCTTCGTCGGCCAGGCGGTGCAGGGCTTCAGCGGCATCCGGCCGGTCGGCAACGGCGAATACGTCGTCATCACCGACAACGGCTTCGGCTCCAAGGCCAACTCGCCGGACGCGATGCTGATGGTGCACCGGGTGAAGCCGGACTGGCAGACCGGCCGGGTGGCGCTGCTGAACACGCTGTTCCTGTCCGACCCGGACCGGAAGGTGCCGTTCCGCATCGTCACCGAGGCGACGAAGGAGCGCTACCTGACCGGCGCCGATTTCGACATCGAATCGGTGCAGCTGATCGGCGATCACTACTGGTTCGGCGACGAGCTGGGGCCGTTCGTGATCGAGACCGACGCCGCCGGCCGGGTGCTGACGGTCGTCGACACCACGGTCGACGGCAAGCCGGTGCGCTCGCCCGACAACCCCTACATCACCATGCCGGGCGCCCCCGGCGCGGTCGCCTTCGAATCGCGCCGCAGCAAGGGCTTCGAGGGCATGGCGGTGTCCGAGGACGGCAAGACCCTGTACCCGCTGCTGGAAGGCGGGCTGTGGGACGCGGCCAAGGGCGCGCCCGAGGCCGACGCCCAGGGTCACGAGCTGCTGCGCGTGCTGGAGTTCGACGTCGCGTCGAAAAGGTTCACCGGCAAGTCGTGGAAGTACCGGCTCGAGACCAACGGCAATTCGATCGGCGACTTCAACCTGATCGGCGGCACCCGCGGCCTGATCATCGAGCGCGACCAGGGCGAGGGCGACGTGGCGCAGGCCTGCCAGGGCGACCCGAAGCCGGACTGCTTCGCCACCCCGGCCAAGCTGAAGCGGGTTTATCTGGTCGACCTGGCGGATGCCGATGCCGACGGCATCCTGCGCAAGATCGGCTCGATCGACCTGCTGGCGATCCTGGATCCGGACCACAAGGCGCGCCAGGGTGGGCATGACGGGGTGCTGAGCTTCCCCTTCGTGACGATCGAGAACGTGGCGCGGGTCGACGCCGACCACATCATCGTCGCCAACGACAACAACCTGCCCTTCTCCTCCGGCCGCGCCGTCGACCGGCAGGATGACGAGGAGTTCGTCCTGCTCAAGGTCACCGAACTGCTGAACGCGAAGTAGACAGCGCTTGGTAATCCCTCCGTCATCGCCGGGCTTGACCCGGCGATCCAGGGCCACCCAGAGCGGCCTCGACACTTCCTGTCATGCCCGGGTCAAGCCCGGGCATGACAGGAGAGGAAGGCGGGGTTGGCGGAGCTTATCCCTCGACGAAGCGCCAGCCGCCGTCGCCCGCCTCGATCCGGCCGACCGGGCTGACATGGCTGCCGGTGACCCGCCAGCCATGCCGTGCCGCCTGCTCCAGCACGAAGCGGCGGCTCTCGATCGCCTGTGCCGGGTCGAGGTCGTAGGTCAGCCCGACCTCCGGGTCCTCGATCTGCGGCACGCCGAGATGGAAGGCGTCGGCCCAGATCAGCAGCGCTTCCCGGCCCTCGCCGATGCGATAGCCGCTGTGCCCCGGCGTGTGGCCGGGCAACGGCACGGCCTTCACGCCGGGCATGGCCTCGACGGGACCCGGCGGAATGGCATGAAGGCGGCCGGCATAGGCCTCGGCCAGAGTGGCGGCCAGCTTGAAGTTGCCGCGCCGGGCCGGCGGAAAGGTCTCGGCGATGGCGGCATCACCGTAGAAGGCGAGATCCTGTTCCGGCACCAGGACCTGCGCGCGGGGCAGCCAGGGGCGGTCGCCCTCGAGCAGGCCCAGGACATGGTCGCCGTGCAGATGGGTCACCAGCACGCGGTCGATCTCGTCCGGCCGCACGCCGGCCGCCGCCAGCGCCGCGGGCGCCTTGCCCATGGCCGGCCCCCAATGGTCACCGGTGCCGGCATCGATCAGGGATATCCCGTTCTCGCCCCGCAGCAGATAGCAGTTCACGTCGATGCTGATCTTGTCGCCGGGCCAGCCGTCGACCAAGCGACGGCTGGCGTCTTCGCCGGCGGCGTGGACCAGCACCGTCTTCGGCGCCTCGAAGATGCCGTCGAACAGCACAGTGAGATCATAGGGGCCGAAGCGCCCGGCAGCAGGCATGTCGATGTCTCCCGGCAGAGCGGTTGCTTGCCCGGCCGGGCCCGCTCCGTCACCGCCGAGGCTAGCCGGGCGATGACGGTGGGCGGAAGCCGCGGAGACCGATGGTCTGCTATTACAGGATGAACTTGCTCAGATCGGCGTTCCTGGTCAGCGCGCCGACCTTGTCCTGGACATAGGCCGCATCGATCTTCACCGTCTCGCCGGACCGGTCGGAGGCGGTGAAGCTGACCTCGTCCAGCAGGCGCTCCAGCACCGTGTGCAGCCGGCGGGCGCCGATGTTCTCGACCGACCGGTTGATCTCCGCCGCCAGATCGGCCAGCGCGTCGATCGCGTCCTCGGCGAAGTCCAGCGTCACCTCCTCAGTGCCCAGCAGCGCCTTGTACTGTTTGATCAGGCTGTGCTCCGGCTCGGTCAGAATGCGGCGGAAATCGTCGCGCGACAGGGCCTGCAGCTCGACCCGGATCGGCAGGCGGCCCTGCAGCTCCGGCAGCAGGTCGGACGGCTTGGCCAGCTGGAATGCGCCGGAGGCGATGAACAGGATGTAGTCGGTGCGCACCGTGCCGTATTTGGTCGCCACCTGGGTGCCCTCGATCAGCGGCAGCAGGTCGCGCTGCACGCCCTCGCGGCTGACATCGGCGCCCTGCCGCTCCGACCGGGCGGTGATCTTGTCGATCTCGTCCAGGAAGACGATGCCGTTCTGCTCGACCAACTGGATCGCCTCGGCGGTCACCTTCTCCTGGTCCAGGAGTTTGTCCGATTCCTCGGCCATCAGCACGGCGTGGCTTTCCTGCACCGTCATGCGCCGCGGCTTGGTGCGGTTGCCGAAGGCCTTGCCGAACATGTCATTGAGGTTGAGCATCCCCATCTGGGCGCCCGGCATGCCCGGGATGTCGAAGGTCGGCAGCCCGGCACCGGTGTCGGCCACCTGAATCTCGATCTCGCGATCGTTCAGCTGGCCCTCGCGCAGCATCTTGCGGAACTTTTGCCGCGTCTCTGCCGAGGCGTTCTCGCCCACCAGCGCGTCCAGCACCCGCTCCTCGGCGCGGATCTCGGCCTTGGCCGCGACCTCCTTGCGCAGGGTCTCGCGGGTCATCTTGATCGCGATCTCCAGGAGGTCGCGGACGATCTGCTCGACATCGCGGCCGACATAGCCGACCTCGGTGAACTTGGTGGCCTCGACCTTCAGGAACGGGGCGTTGGCCAGCTTCGCCAGGCGGCGCGCGATCTCGGTCTTGCCGACGCCGGTCGGGCCGATCATCAGGATGTTCTTCGGCAGCACCTCCTCGCGCAGCGCCTCGGGCAGCTGCTGGCGGCGCCAGCGGTTGCGCAGCGCAATGGCGACGGCGCGCTTGGCGTCGTGCTGGCCGACGATGAAGCGGTCGAGCTCGGAGACGATCTCGCGCGGGCTGAAATTGGCGGTGTCGGTCATCTCGGGGTCCTTCGCGGCCGCGGGTCGGGTGATCGGCAGGGCCGCGATCACAGGCTTTCCAGCGTGACGTTGTGGTTGGTGTAGATGCAGATGTCGCCGGCGATCTTCATCGCCTTGCGGGCGATGGTCTCGGCGTCGAATTCCGGATGCTCCATGTACGCCCGGGCGGCGGCCAGGGCGAAGGGGCCGCCGGAGCCGATGCCGATCAGCCCGTCATCCGGCTCCAGCACGTCGCCGGTGCCGGTCAGGATCAGCGACACCTGGCGGTCGCACACCGCCATCATCGCCTCCAGCCGGCGCAGGTAGCGGTCGGTGCGCCAGTCCTTGGCCAGCTCGACGCAGGCGCGGGCCAGCTGGCCGGGATGCTTCTCCAGCTTGGCCTCGAGGCGCTCGAACAGCGCCATGGCGTCGGCGGTCGCTCCGGCGAAGCCGGCGATGACGCTGCCGTCGCCCAGGCGCCGCACCTTGCGGGCGGTGCCCTTCATCACGGTGTTGCCGGCGGTCACCTGACCGTCGCCGGCGATGACGACATGGCCGTTCTTGCGCACGGCGAGGATGGTGGTGCCGTGCCAGGCGGCACTCTCGGAAGACGACATGCAGAAATCCGGAAACGCTGGGGTTGGAACGGGCCGTCGGCCCGCACCGCCTAGATTGGACCGTCCGGCGGGGGGATCAAGTCTTGCGGACCGTTCCCTGCCCTCCGGGCATGGCTCCTTCTCTGGCGATGCGCCGGGCTTCCTGATAAGACACCTGAGCCATGGACGGAACCCCTGCCAAGCCCAGCCGGACCAGCCCGGCCCCGACCCGCGCCGCGACCGTCGACCGCGCCACCCGCGAGACGCGGATCAGCGCCACGGTCGATCTCGACGGCACCGGCCGCTCCGACATCCAGACCGGTGTCGGCTTCCTCGACCACATGCTGGACCAGCTGGCCCGGCACGGCCTGTTCGACCTGACGATCCGGGCCGAGGGCGACCTCCATATCGACTTCCACCACACCACCGAGGATGTCGGCATCACCCTCGGCCAGGCCTTCGCCAAGGCGCTGGGCGACCGCCGCGGCATCCAGCGCTACGGCGAGGCGCATGTGCCGATGGACGAGGCGCTGTCCCGCGTCGCCGTCGACATCTCGGCCCGGCCCTACCTGGTATGGGACGTCCGCTTCACCCGCGACAAGCTGGGCGAGATGGACACCGAGCTGTTCCGCGAATGGTTCCACGCCTTCGCCCAGAACGCCGGGCTGACGCTGCACGTCGCCAACCTCTACGGCGAGAACAACCACCATATCGTCGAAAGCTGTTTCAAGGCGCTGGCCCGCGCCCTGCGCGCCGCGACCGAGATCGACAGCCGCCGCCCGGACGCCGTGCCCTCGACCAAGGGCACGCTCGGCGGTTCCCTCTAGCTCCGGGACTTTCCCATGGCCATCGCCGTGATCGACTACGGCTCCGGCAATCTCCGCTCGGCCGCCAAGGCGCTGGAACGCGCCGCGGCGGAGCGCGGGGCGGCGCAGGAGATCATCGTCACCGCCGATGCCGAGGTGGTGCGCCGGGCCGACCGGCTGGTGCTGCCGGGCGTCGGCGCCTTTGGCGACTGCAGCCAGGCGCTGGGCGCGATCCCGGGCCTGCGCGAGGTGCTGGACCAGCGGGTGAAGCGGGACGGCGTGCCGTTCCTCGGCATCTGCGTCGGCATGCAGGTGATGGCGGGCGTCGGCCATGAGCATGGCGACTTCCTCGGCCTCGACTGGGTCCATGGCACCGTGGTGCCGCTGGCGCCGGCCGACCCCGACCTGGTGGTGCCGCAGATGGGCTGGAACACCTTGACGATCGGTGAAGCGCATCCGGTGCTCGACGGGCTGGACGGGCAGGACGTCTATTTCGCCCATTCCTATGTCATGGTGCCGGCCGACCCGGCCGAGGTGCTGGCGACGGTCGACTATGGCGGGCAGCAGACCGCGGCGGTCGGCTGCGACAACTGGATCGGCGTGCAGTTCCATCCGGAGAAGAGCCAGGCGGCCGGCCTGCGGCTGCTCGGCAACTTCGTGACCTGGACGCCATGACGGATATGGCGGCCTCGGTGCCGGCAGTCTCGGTCGGCCGGCTCGATCGGATCCGTGGCGGCGACCTGCACGATCTGTGTGACGCGGCCGAGCTGGCGATCGTCGAGGGTGGCGGCTTCGGCTGGGTCAAGCCGCCGCCGCGCGAGACCATGGAGCGGTACTGGGGCGGCGTGGTGGTGATGCCGGGCCGGCACCTCTTCGTCGGCCGGCTCGACGAGGTCATCGCCGGCGCCATCCAGCTGGTGGAGCCGCCGGCGAACAACGAGGCGCAGTCCTTCGCCGCCGGCGTCAACGGCATGTTCGTCGCTCCCTGGGCCCGCGGCCACGGCCTGGCACGGATGCTGGTCGAGGCGGCGGAGACCGAGGCGCGGGCGCGCGGCTACGGCCTGCTGACGCTCGATGTGCGCGAGACCCAGGCTGCGGCGATCCGCCTGTTCGAGAGCTTGGGATTCGTCCGCTGGGCGACGAACCCGTATTATGCCCGCGTGAACGGCCGCCTGATCGGCGGCTGCTACTTCCACAAACCGCTGATCCCGCTGACCGAGGCGGGGCAGGACCCGACGCCATGATCCTCTACCCGGCCATCGATCTGAAGGACGGCCACTGCGTCCGCCTCGTCCGCGGCGAGATGAGCGAAGCCACGGTGTTCAACCTGGACCCGGCGGAGCAGGCCAAGGCCTTTGCCGAGCAGGGCTTCAGCTGGATCCATGTGGTCGACCTGAACGGCGCCATCGCCGGCCATCCGGTGAATGCCGAGGCGATCGGCGGCATCCTCAAGGCCACCTCGCTGCCGGTGCAGCTGGGCGGTGGCATCCGCGACCTGGAGCGGATCGAGTTCTGGCTCGAGCGCGGCGTCGCCCGGGTGGTGCTGGGCACGGTCGCGGTGCGCGACCCGGACCTGGTGCGCGAGGCCTGCCGCCGCTGGCCGGGCCGGATCGCGGTCGGCATCGACGCGCGGGAAGGCTTCGTGGCGATCGAAGGCTGGGTCAAGACCTCCAGCGTCAAGGCGCTGGACCTAGCGCTGCGCTTCGAGGATTCCGGCGTCGCCGCGATCATCTACACCGACATCAACCGCGACGGCGCCATGGGCGGGCTGAATGTCGAGGCCACGGCCGACCTGGCCTTCGCCCTGACCACGCCGGTGATCGCCTCGGGCGGCGCCTCCTCGCTCGACGACCTGCGGGTGATCAAGCGCGAGGAGAAGTCGGGCATCGCCGGGGTGATCTGCGGCCGTGCCCTCTATGACGGCCGGATCGACCCGAAGCAGGCGCTGGCGATCCTGTCCGGCCCGGTGCCGGTGGAGGCCTGAAGATATGCTCAAGGTCCGGGTCATCCCTTGCCTCGACGTCAAGGACGGCCGGGTGGTCAAGGGCGTGAACTTCGAGAACCTGGTCGACGCCGGCGATCCGGTCGAGCAGGCCCGGCACTATGACCGCGAGGGCGCGGACGAGCTGGTCTATCTCGACATCGCTGCGACCAACGAGAATCGCGGCGTGCTGTTCGACGTGGTCCGCCGCACGGCCGAGCAGGTGTTCATGCCGCTGACCGTGGGCGGCGGCGTGCGCAGCGTCGACGATGTCCGGGCGCTGCTGCTGGCCGGGGCCGACAAGGTGTCGATCAACTCCGCCGCCGTGGCCCGGCCGGAGCTGGTGTCCGAGGCGGCGGTCAAGTTCGGCCGGCAATGCGTGGTGGTGGCGATCGACGCCAAGCAGGTCTCGCCCGGCAAGTGGGAGATCTTCACCCATGGCGGCCGCAAGGGCACCGGCATCGACGCGGTGGACTGGGCCGACCGGATGGCGCAGGCCGGCGCGGGCGAGCTGCTGGTGACTTCGATGGACCGGGACGGCACCAAGGAAGGTTTCGATATCGGGCTGCTGCAGCGCATCCGGCAGGTGGTCGGCATCCCGATCATCGCCTCGGGCGGCGTCGGCACGCTGGACCATCTCGCCGACGGCGCGCTGTCCGGCGGCGCCACCGGCCTTCTCGCCGCCTCGATCTTCCATTTCGGCACCTATTCGATCGCCCAGGCCAAGCAGCATCTGGCCGAGGCCGGTCTGCCGGTGCGGATGGCGGCATGAGCGGCGGCAGCTCGCCGATCGATGCGCGCGTCCTGGACCGGCTGGCGGCCGTGATCCGGTCGCGGCAGGGCGCCGACCCGGCCTCCAGCTACACCGCCAAGCTGCTCGCCCGCGGCCGGCCGAAGATCGCCCAGAAGCTGGGGGAGGAGGCGGTCGAGACGGTAATCGAGGCGCTGCGCGACGATCCGGAGAAGATCGCGTCCGAGAGCGCCGACCTGCTCTACCATCTGCTGGTGCTGTGGGCCGATGCCGGCGTGTCGCCGCAGGCGGTCTGGGCCGTGCTCGAGGCGCGCGAGGGCACCAGCGGCATCGCCGAGAAGGCGGCGCGGCCGACGGAGTAGGCGCGCCCGCCCGTGCGGGGAAGCTAGGGGGCCGGCCCGCGACATCGCGTCGCCGCCGGCATCGAACGGGTCGCTGGGGTGTTGGCTGAATTTCGCCGCGATTCAGCACCATGTGTCATCATCGCTCAGCGAAGACCGGTGGAGAGGACGACCGATGGCCTATGATCCGAACAATGTCTTCGCCCGCATCCTGCGCGGCGAGCTGCCGTGCAAGAAGGTTTATGAGGACGACCACGTCCTGGCCTTCCACGACATCAGCCCGCGCGCCCCGGTGCATGTGCTGGTGATCCCCAAGGGCGCCTATGTCTCGATGGATGATTTTTCGGAGCGCGCCAGCGACGCCGAGATCGCGGCCCTGACCCGGGCGGTCGGCCGCGTCGCCCGCGACCTGAACCTGGCCGCGCCGGGCTACCGCATCCTGTCGAATATCGGCGGCGACGGGCACCAGGAAGTGCCGCATCTGCACGTCCACATCTTCGGCGGCCGGCCGCTGGGCCGCATGCTGGATCCAGCCATCGCCCCATGACCCTGCCGGTCTCCGCCGAGGCCGAGGCGCCGGCCAGCCGCTCCGGCCGGCCGCGCCGACGCACCATCACCCTGGCCCGGACGCTCGCGGTCGCCATCGGCGGCCTGGTGGCGATCGCGGTTGCGGCGGTGCTCGCGATCTACTGGACCACGGCGGCGCGCACCACCTTCGACCTGCTGACCAACCAGGCGGAGATCGGCGTCGCCTCGGTCGAGGCGCAGCTGCGCCAGCATCTCGAGCCGGTGTCGAACGAGCTCGGCAACATCGCCCTGCTGCTGCAGCAGGGACGGCTCGACGCCGGCAATACCGACCAGTTCACCACCATGCTGACCGGCGCGCTCGCCGCGTCGCCGCAGGTCCGGTCGATCGCTTACCTCACCGAAGACATGCGCATCCGCGGCGTGACCCGCGAGCAGGACGGCAGCTACCAACCGATCAGCATGGCGGCGGATCTCGAACGCAGCCATGACGTGCTGATGGAGGCTGCCGGCAAGGTCGACGCCTATTGGGGCGAGATCCTCTTCCTCTCCGACGGGCCGCACGCCACCGTGCTGAACCTGCGCCAGCCGGTGCGCCGCAACGGCCAGCTGGTCGGCGTGCTGTTCGCCGTGGTCACAGTGCAGGACCTGTCGAAATTCCTGGCCCGGGTGTCCAGCGATCCCTCGCAGGTGCCCTTCATTCTCTATGGCGAGGACCGGGTGCTGGCCCATCCGCGCATGGCCACCGACCCGCCACCGGCCTCGGTGGAGGAGCCGCTGCCGCGACTCGACCAGGTCGGCGACCCGCTGTTGGCGGCGCTGTGGACCCAGGGGGCGCCGGTCACCGTGCGCAACCCGCGGGTGCGGATCCGTGAGGTGCAGATCGGCGACCAGGACGAGATCTTCCTGTACCGCACCATCTACGGCTTCGGCCCGACCCAGCTGATCCTCGGCATCCATGTGCCGGGGGATGCGATCGGCGCTGAAGTGTGGCGGGTGATCCGGGCCGGGCTGGCGGGCCTGGCGGTGATGGTGCTGGCGATCATCGTCGGCGTCTTCGTCGGCCGGATGATCGCGCGGCCGGTGCGCGCCTTCTCCGACCAGGCGCGGGCGGTGGGCAAGCTGGAGTTCAGCCAGTTGAGGCCGCTGCCGGGCAGCGTGTTCAAGGAGCTGAATGAGGGCGCCCAGGCCTTCAACACCATGCTGGTGGGGCTGCGCTGGCTCGAGACCTATGTGCCGAAAAGCCTGGTCCGCCGCCTGATCGTCAAGGGCGACGGCGAGGATGTGGTGTCGATCGAGCGCATCCTGACGGTGATGTTCACCGACATCGCCAATTTCAGCGCGGCGGCGGAGCGGCTGCCCGCGGCGCGGATTGCGGCCTATCTGAACGAGCATTTCGCCATGCTGGCGCGCTGCGTCGAGGCCGAATCCGGCACCATCGACAAGTTCATCGGCGACTGCCTGATGGCGTTCTGGGGCGCGCCGGAGAAGATGAAGGACCACGCGCCGCGGGCTGCCCGGGCGGCGCTGGCCATCGCCGCGGTGATGCGGGCCGAGAACGACCGCCGCGCCGCCGTCGGCAGGCCGCGGCTGCGGCTGCGCATCGGGCTGCACAGCGGCCCGGTGGTGGTCGGCAATATCGGCGCGCCGGGGCGCACCAACTACACCATCGTCGGCGACACGGTGAACATCGGCAACCGGCTGGAGCAGCTCGGCAAGGTGCTGTCGCGCGACGAGGAGACGACGATCCTGATCAGCGCCGAGACCGCGGCGCTGCTGGGCCCGGAATTCGAGATGGAGAGCCTGGGCCCGCGCCGCGTCCGCGGCCGCAACGGCGAGGTCGAGATCTTCCGGCTGATCGGCATCAAGCCGGCGGCCTGAGCCGCCCCGCTTCGCACCGCAATTCCGCCACCTTGGCCCCGCTGAATCGGGGGCAGCAGCCAGGGAGGGGGAACATCCATGTCATCCGATCGCGATCTGGGAATGGGCCGGGCGATCAGCCGGCGCGACTTTCTCGACGGCATCGCCCTGACGGCGGGCGCGGCCGCGCTGGGCGGGGCTTTCCCCCACAGCGCCTTCGCCGCGGGGCCTGCCGCCGCTTATCCGCCGAAGCTGACCGGGCTGCGCGGCCATCACGAAGGCTCCTACAACGTCATGCATTCGGTGCGCGACGGCACCTTCTGGGGCAAGGCCGGCGCGCCGGAGCCGACCGGCGAGCGCTACGACCTGGTGGTGGTCGGCGGCGGCATCTCCGGCCTCGCCGCGGCGGTGCTGTACCGTCAGCAGGCGGGGGCGAATGCGCGGGTGCTGGTGATCGACTCGCATGACGATTTCGGCGGCCATGCCAAGCGCAACGAGTTCACCAGCGCCAGCGGCCGCATGGTCCTCGGCTACGGCGGGTCGCAGTCGCTGCAGACGCCCAGCTATTTCAGCCCGGCGGTGAATGCGCTGCTGGCGACGATCGGCATCGAGCCGAAGCGGTTCGAGCAGTATTACGACCAGGGCTGGGCCGAGGCGCGCGGTCTGGGCCGCGGCGTGTTCTTCCCGAAGGAGGCGTTCGGGACCGACGCGCTGGTGAAGGAGGGGGAGAAGGCCGCCGACTGGGTGCCGCAGACGCCGCTGACCGACAAGGCCAAGCAGGATCTGATCGCCCTGATCGATGCGCCGGCCGACTACCTGCCCGGCCTGTCGCGGGCGGAGAAGCTGGAGCGGCTCTCGAAGACCACCTACGCCCAGTTCCTGACCGATCTGGTGAAGGCCGACCCGCAGCTGGTCACCTATTTCCAGGGGTCGACCGAGGCCTATTTCGGCGTCGGCATCGACGGCACCACCTGCCTCGACGCCTGGGCCAACGGCAATCCCGGCTTTGACGGCATGGATCTGGGCGACGAGGTCTACCCGACCATGAGCCCCAGCGGCCGCCTGGCTCGCACCGACCCGGACGAGTACATCTACCATTTCCCGGACGGCAATGCCGGCGTCGCCCGGTCGCTGGTGCGGTCGCTCATCCCCGCCGCCATCCCCGGCAGCACGATGGAGGATCTGGTCCTCGCCCAGGCGGACTACGACAAGCTGGATGTCGACGGCCAACCGGCGCGGATCCGGCTCAGCTCCACCGTGGTGAAGGTGAAGCACCAGGGCGACCCGGCCTCGGCCAAGTCGGTCGAGGTGTCCTATGTCCAGGCTGGCCGCCTGCGCACGGTCGAGGCCGGCCACGTGGTGCTGGCCTGCTGGCACCGGGTGATCCCGTTCCTGACCGACGAGCTCCCGGCGGCGCAAGTCGACGCGCTGCGCGACCAGCAGAAGGTGCCGCTGATCTACACCAATGTGCTGATCCGCAACTGGACCGCCTTCTCGAAGCTGGGCATCGACGGCTTCGACGCGCCGGGCCATTTCTGGTCGGGGGCGGAGATCGACTTCCCGGTCAGCATGGGCGGCTACCAGTTCGCCGACAAGCCGGAGGACCCGGTGCTGCTGCATCTCAGCAAGGTGCCGCTGCAGCCCGGCCTGTCGTCGCGCGAACAGTCCCTGGCCGGCCGCATCCAGCTGACCCAGCTCAGCTTCGAGGACATGGAGCGCGAGATTCGCGACCTGCTGGGCCGCGCCCTGTCCGGCGGCGGCTTCGACCCGGCGCGGGACATCGAGGCGATCACCGCCAACCGCTGGTCGCATGGCTATGCCTATGAATACATGCGGCCGTGGGATTCGTTCTGGCCGGACGGCCCGCTGCCGATCGTGGCGGCGCGCAAGCCTTGGGGCCGGATCGCGATCGCCAATGCCGATTCCGGCGCCTATGCCTATGTCCATTCGGCGATCGACCAGGCCACGAGGGCGGTGCGCGAGCTGCTGGGCACGCCCGACGGCGCGCCGGCCTTCGCCGACTTCCCCGGCCCGCCGCGGGATAAGCTCGGGCTGCTCTAAGACGGCTGGCGCGGCGCCGCGGGGACCACTGGCCCGGCCGCCCTCGGCGCCGCCCGCCCGCGGGTGTTGACCAGCACCACCCCGGCGATGGCGATGGCGCCGCCCAGCAGGGTCTGCGGCCCCGGCGCCTCGCCCAGCAGCGGCAGGGCGATCGCGGTGGCGACCGGCGGCACGAGATAGAGGAAGTTGGTCGCCCGCGCCGCGCCGAACTGGCCCAGGGCATAGGTCCAGGTGGCGTAGCCGATGGCCGCCGGCAGCACGCCGAGCCCGATCACCGCGGCGATGGTGGGCGCGCTGGCGACGGGCAACTCGGCGGCCGCCTCGGGCAGCCAGGGCGACAGCCACAGTGCGCCG
>NZ_JBCNNF010000289.1:0-8990 GCF_039594555.1 Inquilinus sp. | reverse complement strand
CCGCGGGCGATGCTATCGCCGGCCCCGAGGTCGTTGGCGGCGTGGCCAATCTGGTGGCGAAATCGCTGATCTCGGCGGATGTGGGCGGCGCCACGATGCGCTACCGGCTGCTCGACACCACGCGCGCCTATGCGATCGCCAAGCTCCGCGACGGCGAGGGACCCGCACGGGCCTCGCGCGCCCATGCCGAGTTCTATCGCGACCTGCTGGACCGCGCGCGGGCCGAGTGGGCCCGCCGCTCCACCGATGAATGGCTGGCTCTCTATCGCCAGGAGGTCGACAACATCCGCGCGGCGCTCGACTGGGCCTTCTCGGCCGGCGGCGATCCGGCGGTCGGCGTCGCGCTCTCCGCCGCCGCCGCGGTCCTGCTGTTCGATCTGGGCCAGCTCCATGCCTGCGTGGCGAATGCCGAGCGGGCGCTCGACGTGATCGAGGCGGAACCCGGCCGCGATCTGCACAACGAGATGCGGCTGCGCTCCGCGCTGGGTGCGGCCGCGGTCTATGCGCGGGGACCGGGGGAGGCCATTGATGCCGCCTGGTCGCGCGCCCTCGATCTCGCCGCCGGGCTCGGCGAGGCGGACTATGAGGCGCGGGCACTATGGGGTCTGTGGAATGCGCGGCTCTATGGCGGTTCGCCCCGGCTCGCCCTCGGCTTCGCCGAGCGGTTCCATGACTTGGCGGCACGGCGCGGCGAGACGGCACAGCGCCTGATGGGCGAGCGCGTCATTGCCATCTCGAAGCATTATCTGGGCGAGCAGGACGAGGCCCGACGACGTCTCGAGGCGATGCTGTCGCAGTATGAGCCCGACCGGCATCGGTGGCATACGGCGGGCTTCCGCGTGGATCACCGGATCGTCGGGCGCGCGAATCTCGCCCGCATCCTCTGGCTGCAGGGCACGCCGGACCAGGCGCTGGGCCTGGCGCAGGGGGCCTTAGCGGACGCCCAGGCGCTCGGCCACGTCATGACGCTGCAATATGTCCTGAGCGAGGCCGCGATACCGCTGGCGCTGCTGGTCGGCGACCTCGACGCGGCCGGGCACCTGATCGCGCTGCTGCTCGATCTCGCCTCCCGGCACGGCTTCGTCATCTGGGAGGCCTGGGGCCGCTGCTGCGAGGCGATCCGGCTGGTCCGGTCGACCGGGGCCGGGCTGCCCGAGCTGCAGGCGGCGGTGGGCGCACTGCGGCAGACCGGGTTCGAGGCGCACACCACCTTCATCCTGGGCGTGCTGGCCGAAGCCCTGTGCGATGCCGGCGAGATCGAGGCGGGATCGACCGCCATCGAGGACGGGCTGGCCCGGTGCGAGGCCCATGAGGATCGCTGGTGCCAGTCGGAGCTGCTGCGCGTGAAGGGCCGGCTCGCCTGGGCCAGGGGATCGATCGCCATGGCGGAGGAGAGCTTCTGGTCCGCCCTGGCCTGGGCGCGGCGGCAGGGCGCCGTATCGTGGGAGTTGCGGGCCGCCATGGGCCTGGCCCAGCTCTGGTCCCAGGGGGGACGTGTCGCGGAGGCCCATGAGCTCCTCTTCTCAATCCATGGCCGCTTCACCGAAGGCCACGGCACGCAGGATCTCAGGACGGCCAGGGCATGGATCAGCACGCTGCGGTCCCGCCTGGACTGAGGGCTGTCGCATGCAAGGCGCCGGGTGCGGTTTATGTTTTTTTACAAGAGTAAACTCACGGCCCTGCGGCCCCGCACGCATCATTCCGGCAGCGTGTCATCGAGCGACGACCCGCCCTTGAGGGAAGCCGGCGGACCACGAGGGCATTGCTCGCGTCTCGCCCGGGCACGATGACGGGTCAGGCCCGGCGATGCCGGGCCGGGGAGTGACGGCCGATCGGGGCCGGCGCGATCCGGCTTGAAGGGATCCAGCGATGTCAGCGTCGAGCGACCATCCCGACCAGATCCGTCCGGACGCCGCGATCGGCGGCGAGGCGGCCGCGATGATGGAGCTGTCGCACGCCAACCGGCTCGCCACCCTGGGCTATCTCGCCGCCTCGATCACGCATGAGATGAAGCAGCCGGTCGCCGCGGCGGTGACCAATGCCATGGCCGGGCTGCGCTGGCTCGACCGCCCGCGGCCCGACTTGAACAGGGCCCGGGCCGCCTTCGACCGCATCGTCCGGGACGGCAACCGCGCCAGCGCCATGCTCGGGCGGATCCGCGCCCAGATCCGCAAGGCGCCGCCCCGGACCGACCGGCTGGAGATCAATGAAGCGATCCGCGAAGTGATCGAGCTCGCCCGCGGCGAGACGGCGAGGCACGCGGTCGCGGTGCGGGCCGATCTCGCCGACGGTCTGCCGCCGGTCGAGGGCGACCGGATCCAGCTGCAGCAGGTCGCCCTCAACCTGGTCGTCAACGCGATCGAAGCCATGGGCGAGGCGGGCCAGGGCGTGCGGGAGCTGATGATCGGCACCGGCCGGACCGAGACCGGCGAGATCTGCGTGACGGTGCGGGATTCAGGCCCGGGCATCGATCCGGGCAGCGCCGACCGGCTGTTCGAGGCGTTCTACACCACCAAGCCCGGCGGGACGGGCCTCGGCCTGGCGATCTGCCGCTCGATCGTCGAGGCGCATGGCGGACGGCTGTGGGTCGAGGCAGACCAGCCGCGGGGCGCCGTCTTCCGGTTCACGGTGCCCGCCGGGCCGGGGGGCGCCGTGCCCTTCGAGGAGCCGTCGACCTGAGCCTGCTCTTCCAGGCTTGCCTGACCGGCCGCCCGCTGGGCCAGCTCAGGTGGCAGAGCAGTCCTCTACGGTAATCCGGGAACTCGACATCCTTAGGCGGCGTTCGCCAGATTTCACCGCCCACCTCGACGACCGGGGCAACCATGGTCGCTCGGCACTCGCTGCGTGCCTGCGTGTCCGGCTTGTCGCGCTCGCTGACATTCTGAGGAGGAGGCAATGACTGGCAGGCCTTTCACGATCCATGTTCCCGATATGGCGATCGAGGATCTGAAGACGCGGTTGCGCGGTACCCGATGGCCGGACTCGCTGGATGATGAGAGCTGGGATGACGGCGCCGCCCTGGCCTTCGTCAGGCGTTTGGCCGACCACTGGCTGCACCGCTTCGATTGGCGCGCCCAGGAAGAGCGGCTGAACCGTCTCCCGCAGAGCATCATGAGGACATCAGGGCCTTCTTCAGGCCGCTGCGGTCGTGACCGCCGTTCAAAAGCAATCATAGACGGATACGGCCCGTGCCGGGGGCCGTTTCATTGGTCACCGATCGGGCGGATGACTCATCTGCAATCAGCCAGAGCATGAGACCATGACAGCCCCACCTGAACCGATCAGCTCTGCAGCCGGACCGGCCTCCCGAACCTTCAGCACCCCTCGCCAGACAACGCATTACCTGGTGAGCGGGCCGGCCGACGGGCCGTTGCTGATCTTCCTCCACGGCTGGCCGAGCATCGGCTTGATGTGGCGCGCCCAGATGGAGGCGTTCGCCGCCGACGGTTGGCACTGTGTCGCTCCCGATCTGCGCGGCTTCGGCGGCTCTTCCGCGCCAGAAGCCAACAGCGCCTACGCCATCAGGGACGTCGTGGCGGATATGACGGAGCTCCATGACCACCTTGGCGGCCAGCCTGCGATCTGGATCGGCCACGACTGGGGCAGCGTCGTGGCCGGTGCGTTGGTCGCACATGAGCCCGAGCGCAGCCGTGGCGTCGTGCTGACCTCGCTGGCGCATCAGCCCGCGGGACATGCCCTGAGGACAATCGTCCCGCTGGTCGACCGAACCATTTATCCGGCCGACCGATATCCGGACGGTCAATGGGACTACTACCGCTACTACACGACGCACTTCGGCGCGGCCGTCGCCGATCTTGATGCGGACAAGGCGGCATCGCTCGCGTCGATCTTTCAGCCGGGCGACCCTGCTGGCGTCGGCAAGGTTTCGCCGAATGCGGTTGTCACGCGAAACGGGGGGCGCTTCGGCGCCACGCACCGTGCGCCGCCGACTCGACCGAACCCGGATCTCTGGCCGTCGGCAGACTTCGGCGTGCTGGTGCAGGCGTTTGAGGCACACGGCTTTCGCCCGTCCTGCGCATGGTACCTGAACGACGACGCCAACATCGCCTACGCTCGCGAAGCGCGGAACGGGGGCCACCTGTCGCAGCCGGTGCTGTTCGTCAACGGCGACTTCGATCAAATCTGCAGCATCATCGGAAATCGCCAAGGCGACCCGATGCGCACAGCTTGCGCAGACCTTACCGTGACGAGCATGCCCTCCGGACATTGGCTGCCGCTGGAACGGAAGGCGGAGCTCACCCAAGCCATCAAGGCCTGGGTGCAGATCAAACGGCTTTGATCGAGGTGAGCGGCCGACGATCGCGCAATCGCGATTGGTTGCGGCCTCGTCATCCTCGGCGTCGGAAGTCGTGCGCGCCAGTATTGGCGATTTGCCTGCCGGTCATCACGGCAGTGCGGTGTTGACCAACGGCAGACACCGGCGCGCCAATTTCCAGCGCGACCGCCAAAAAGCCACCGATCTTTCGGGAGAAAATGGAGCGGGCGAAGGGATTCGAACCCTCGACCCCAACCTTGGCAAGGTTGTGCTCTACCCCTGAGCTACGCCCGCTCTGGCGTCGTCGGCGCCGCAGCGCCGTCGAGGTGGCGGGTTATATCCGATGCCGCGGGATTTGCAAGCACCTAAATGCGGAAATTTTCAGGGTCGCGTCGGGCGGCGGCGCGCGACCGTCCGGGGCGGGCTTGGAAGCGCCGCCGCGGGCTCGTATAACAGCCGGCATGACCGCGCCCGACAGCACCGCCCCCGAATCGTCCGGCCCCGCCGCCGCCCGGCCCCGCGCCACGCCCGCCGACCTGTTCGCCCGGCTGCGCTCGCTCGGCGTCGCGGTCACGACGCATGAGCACGAGGCCGTGTTCACGGTCGAGGAATCGCGCCACCTGCGCGGCCTGCTGCCCGGCTGGCATTCCAAGAACCTGTTCCTGCGCAACAAGAAGGGCCAGGAATGGCTCGTCGTCTGCGAGGAGGAGCGCCGCGTCGACCTGAAGGCGCTGGGCGAGCTGCTGGGCGCCGGCCGGCTGTCCTTCGGGTCGCCCGACCGGCTGATGGAGGCGCTGGGCGTCACCCCCGGCTCGGTCACGCCCTTCGCCCTCATCAATGACGACGCCCGGCGGGTGACCATCGTGCTGGATTCCGAGATGGTGCGGCACGGCACGCTGCACTTCCACCCGCTGATCAACACCATGACCACGGCGATCGAGCCGGCCGGGCTGCTGGGCTTCATTGCGAGCTGCGGCCACGAACCCCATATCGTCGATCTCGACTCTGTCACCCTGCCGGCGGAGCCGGCGCCCGTCACCCTGCCGGCGGAGGATGTGCCGGCCGGCGGCTGACGCCGCCGCTTGCCGCCGCCGGGCTTCGGCACAGATCAATACCAGACCTGGGACAACGCCATGGACGCCCTTCTGAATTCCGCTTCCGGCGGCGCCGCACCGCTGATCAAGGACAGCAGCACCGCCGGCTTCCGCGCCGACGTGATCGAAGCCTCGATGGAGGTGCCGGTCATCGTCGACTTCTGGGCCACCTGGTGCGGCCCCTGCAAGACGCTAGGCCCGATCCTGGAGAAGCAGGTCCAGGCTGCCGGCGGCAAGGTCCGGCTGGTCAAGGTCGACATCGACCAGAACCAGGCTCTGGCGGCGCAGCTGCGCATCCAGTCGGTGCCGACCGTCTACGCCTTCTACCAGGGCCGCCCGGTCGATGGCTTCATGGGCGCGGTGCCGGAGAGCCAGGTCAAGAGCTTCATCGACAAGCTGGTGCAACTGGCCGGTCACGATTCCCACGACCATGTCGACCAGCTGCTGGCCGAGGCCAAGAGCGTGCTGGACAGCGGCAATGTCGAGGAGGCGGCCGGCATCTACCAGCATGTGCTGGCGCATGCGCCGGACAGTGCCGCCGCTGCGGCCGGCCTGGCCCGCTGCCTGATCGCGCTGGGCGAGATCGAGCAGGCCAAGCAGTTCTTGGACAGCCTGACGCCGGAGATGGCGCGCCACGCCGACATCACCGCGGCGAAGAGCGCGCTGGAGCTGGCGGAGCAGAGCGCCGCGGCGGTCGCCGGCCTGGCCGGGCTGCGCCAGCGCCTGGCCGCCAACCCGAACGACCATGAGGCGCGCTACGAGCTGTCGACCGCCCTCTACGGCGCCGGGGAGCGCGAGGCGGCGGTGGACGAGCTCTTGGAGCTGTTCCGCCGCGACCGCGAGTGGAACGAGCAGGCGGCGCGCAAGCAGCTGGTCAAGCTGTTCGAGGCGATGGGCCCGACCGACCCCTTGACCCTGGCCGGCCGGCGTCGGTTGTCCTCGATCCTGTTTTCATGAGCCGGCGGCCGCGCGCCCCAGCCTTCCAGGACCTCGGCACCGATCTGCCGGTCTTCCCCCTGCCCGGGGTCCTGCTGCTGCCGCGCGGCCTCCTGCCCCTCAACATCTTCGAGCCGCGCTACCTCGCCATGGTCGAGGACGCGCTGGCCGGCGGCCGGATGATCGGCATGATCCAGCCGCGCCCCGGCCATTGGGGCGCGGCCCCGCCGCCGCTCTACGCCGTCGGCTGCGCCGGGCGGATCACCAGCTTCGACGAGACCGACGACGGCCGCTACCTGATCACCCTGACCGGGCTGTGCCGGTTCCGGGTTGAGCAGGAGCTGGAGGAGCGGCGCGGTTATCGCCGGGTCCGGCCGGGCTGGACCGGATTCGCCGCCGACATGGCCGAGCCGACCGCGGCCGAGATCGACCGCGCCGGGCTGAACCAGGCCCTGACCGACTATTTCCGCATCGCCGGCCTGTCCGCCGACTGGGAGGCGATCGGTCAGACCCCGGATGAGCGGCTGGTCACGTCGCTGGCGATGATCTGCCCGTTCGAGCCGCAGGAGAAGCAGGCGCTGCTGGAAGCGAAGGATCTCTGCGAGCGCACCCGAGTCATGCTATCGATCATCCGGATGGCGATCCATGGCGGCCATGCCGGCCATGTGCGCCACTGACAGCACCTGTTTCCGGACCCCGTGCCATGACCGATACCCCCGATTCCGGCAGCGCCCCCGCCCCCAGCAGCCCGACGGCGGTCGACCCGCGCCTGCTGGAGATGCTGGTCTGCCCGCTGACCAAGGCGCCGCTGCGCTACGATGCCAAGGCGCAGGAGCTGATCTCGGACCAGGCGCGGCTGGCCTATCCGATCCGCGACGGCATCCCGATCATGCTGATCGACGAGGCCCGGCCGCTCGACCCCGACGCGCGGCGCTGATCCCATGTCCTCGATGGGGAGCCCGCCCCTGACGGGCAGCGCCGCCCGGCCGGTCGAGATCCGGCTGAAGCGGGCCGAGCGCGTCCTGGAGCTGCGCTTCGACGACGGGTTGCACGTCACCCTGTCGGCCGAGCTGCTGCGGGTCGAGAGCCCGTCGGCCGAGGTGCAGGGCCACGGTCCGTCGCAGAAGACCATCTTCGGCGGCAAGCGCAACGTCGCCATCACAGCGATCGAGCCGGTCGGCCACTACGCCGTGCGGCTGGTGTTCGACGACGGCCACGACACCGGCCTGTATTCCTGGACCTACCTGCACGAGCTCGCCAGCCGCCAGGACGAGCTGTGGCGCGCCTATCTCGACGCGCTGGAGGCCCGGGGCCTGTCCCGTGACCGCTGAGGCCCTGCTGCCCGGGACGGCGGCCGGCCTCGCCGCGCTGCGGCACTGGCTGGGCAACCAAGCGCTGCTGGCCGGGACGGTGCAGGATGTCGCCGAGGGTTTCGCCGACCGGGTGCTGGCCGCCGGCATCCCGCTGTGGCGGGCCTATCTGTCGGCCACCACGCTGCATCCGGACATGGAATCCTTCGGCCTGACCTGGACCCGCGACGGCGGCCGGGAGAGCGAGATGTACGGCCACGGCTCCTGGGGCAAGCTGTCGAATTCCAGCCCGATCTACGCGGCGGTGGTGGCCGCGCGGGAGGCCGCGAAGGACCCCGCCGCCGCCAGGGCCGACGACCTGGTGCCGCTGACCCGCTACCGGCTGGAGCGGGGCGAGGGCGTGGAGGAGTTCCCGATCCTGGCCGAGTTCCGCGACGGCGGCGCCACCGACTATCTGTGCTTCGTCATCCCCTTCGGCTTCGACGGCGGTCTGCACCCGCTGCGCACCGGCGCCACGGTGACGCTGGCGACCGACCGGCCCGGTGGCTTCACCGATGCGGAGGTGCGGGCGCTGGACGAGGTGATGCCGGTGTTCGGCGCCGCCGCGCGCATCAGCATCGACCTGGCCGCCTTCCGCACGGTGCTGACGACCTATCTGGGCCGCGACGTCGGGCAGCGGGTGCTGCGGGGCGAGATTCGCCGCGGCGCCGTCGAGACCATCTCGGCCGCGATCCTCGTCGGCGACCTGCGCGGCTTCACCGCTTTGGCCGACGCCATGCCGCGCGACCAGCTGGTGGCGATGCTGGACGATTATCTCGACGCGCTGGCCACGCCGATCGAGCACCGCGGCGGGCAGGTTCTGAAATTCATGGGCGACGGCCTCTTGGCCACCTTCGCCTTTGCCGAGGACGACACCGCCGAGACCTGCGGCCGGGCCCTGGCCGCCGCGGCCGAGGCGCTGGAGCGGATTGCCGCCATCAACCTGCGGCGGGCCGCCGAGGGCGCGCCGGTGATGACGCTGGACGTGGCGCTGCATGTCGGCGACGTGCTGTACGGCAATGTCGGGTCGGGCCAGCGGCTGGACTTCACCATCATCGGCCCGGCGGTGAACGAGGCCGCCCGGCTGGAGCATCTGTGCAGCGTGCTGAACGTGCCGATGGTGGTCAGCCACCGCTTCGTCGAGGCCCTGGCGGCGCCCGAACGCTTCCGCTGCCTGGGCCTGCAGACCCTGCGCGGGGTGAGGGCCCCGGTCGAGGTGTTCACGCCGGCTTGAGGGGCCGGAGCCACCCCCTCACCCGAAATCGCGTGCCGCGATTTCGACCAGCCATCCTTGTGCTTCTAATTCTTCATAGACTGCTTGTACTGTTTTTCTAT
>NZ_JBCNNF010000288.1:0-9051 GCF_039594555.1 Inquilinus sp. | reverse complement strand
CCCGCTTCATTGTAGCGTGCGCCGGCCACGGCCTCCGGTGCGAACAGGGCGTCCAGCGATGACACCTGCTCCGCCGTCAGCCGGATCGCGGCGGCCGCGGCGTTCTCGGCCAGATAGGCACGGCGCTTGGTGCCCGGGATCGGCACGACGTTGCCGTGCTTGGCCAGCAGCCAGGCCAGCGCCACCTGGGCCGGCTTGGCGCGGAGATCGAAGGCGAGATCCGCCAGCGCCTCGACCAGGCGCGTGTTCTGCGCCAGCGCCTCGTCGGCGAAGCGCGGATTGACGCGGCGGAAATCATCGGCAGGCAGGGTGGAGGTGTCGGTCACCGCCCCGGCCAGGAAGGCGCGGCCGAGCGGCGAATAGGCGACGAAGGTCGTGCCGAGGTCGCGGCACGCCTCGAGCACGCCGTTGCGCTCCGCGTCGCGGGTCCACAGCGAATACTCGCTCTGCACCGCCGCGATCGGATGCACCGCATGGGCCCGGCGCAGCGTCTCGGCCGACACTTCGGACAGACCGATCTGGCGGACCTTGCCGGCCTTGACCAGCTCCGCCATGGCGCCGACCGAGTCCTCGACCGGCACGTCCGGGTTGCGGCGATGCATGTAGTAGAGGTCGATGACGTCGGTGCCGAGGCGCTTCAGCGAGGCCTCGACGGCGGCCCGGATATAGGCCGGCGAGTTGTCGATCCGCCGCCCGGCGACCCCGGGCTCGCGCACGATGCCGAATTTGGTGGCCAGCACCACTTGGTCGCGCCGGCCCTTGAGGAAACGGCCGACCAGTTCCTCATTGTGCCCCGACCCGTACATGTCGGCGGTGTCGAGGAAGTCGATGCCGTGCTCCAGCGCCGCGGCGAGGGTGTCGAGCGACTGCGCATCGTCGCGCGTGCCGTAGAATTCGGACATGCCCATGCAGCCGAGGCCGATGGCGGAGACGGTGGTGCCGTCCTGGCCGAGGGAGCGTCTGTCCATGATGGTTCTCCTGAGCGTTCGAGGCCGCCGGTCGCGCTGACCGCCGCGGCACGCCAGGAGAATGGGGGCTGGACGATCATGCGATAACCCGTAGATATGTGCATAAGCTGATGAGCAGGATTCAGCAATGCTTCGCCCCGATTTGCCCGATCTGGCCGCCTTCGCCGCGGTGGCGCGGCACCGCAGCTTCCGCAAAGCGGCGATCGAGCTGCGCCTCTCCGCCTCCGCCCTCAGCCATGCGATCCGCGGGTTGGAGGAACGGCTGGGCGTGCGCCTCTTGAACCGCACCACCCGCAGCGTCACGCCGACCGAGGCGGGCGAAAGGCTGCTGGCCCGGCTGGAGCCCGCCTTCCGCGACATCGAGGGCGCGGTCGGGGAGATCGACCAGTTCCGCCGCCAGCCGGCCGGGTCGCTGCGGATCACCGCTTCGATCCCGGCGGCGGAGCTGGTCCTGGCGCCGATGGTGGCGCGATTCCTCGACGCCTATCCGGAGGTCCGGCTGGAGGTTTCGGTCACCAGCGCCCTGATCGACATCGTCGCCGGCGGCTTCGATGCCGGCGTCCGCCTCGGCGAGCAGTTGGAGCGCGACATGGTGGCGGTGCGCTTCGGCGGCGAGCAGCGGCTGGTCGTGGTCGCGGCCCCGTCCTATCTGGCGCGCAGACCGCGGCCGGAAACGCCGCGCGACCTGACCGAGCATGCCTGCCTCGGCTATCGCTTCCCGAGCGGCGTCGTCTATGCGTGGGAGTTCGAGAAGGATGGCCGGGAGCTGACAGTCAGCCCGAACGGACCGCTGATCGTCAACAACGACCAGCGGCTCCTGATCCGGTCGGTGCTGGACGGCACCGGCCTGGCTTATGTGTTCGAAGGGATGATCGCGGCGGAGTTGGCGGACGGGCGGCTGGTGCCGCTGCTGCTGGACTGGTCGCCGCCTTTCCCGGGCTTCTTCCTGTACTATCCGCGCCAGCGCCAGATGCCGGCGGCGCTGCGCGCTTTCATCGACTTCATCCGCGCCGACAACCTGGCCGCGAACCGCCGGTGAGGACCGATCCTGGCGGGGCTGCGCGATCCCGCCGATGATGCGCTGTCGATTCGAACCGGGGTGTGTCGCGATGGATGGCGAGCTGGCGGCGATACGGCGAACGGGCGACGGCCCGGTCACGCTGTCCCGGCTCCGCGCCGGGCTGGAGGCGCTGGGCGTCCGCGCCGGCGACCGGCTGCTGGTCCACAGCTCGCTGTCGGCGCTGGGTTTCGTCGCGGGTGGGTCCCAGGCGGTGATCGAGGCGCTGATGGCCGCGGTCGGCCCGGCCGGCCTGCTGGCGATGCCGAGCTTCACCAGCGGCCTGTCCGACCCCGCGGAGTGGCGGGCCCCGCCGGTGCCGGCGGACTGGATCGAGCCGATCCGGGCAGAGATGCCGGTCTACGATCCCCACCTCTCTCCGACGCGAGGCCTCGGCGTGATCGCCGAAACCTTCCGGTCCGTGCCCGGCGTGGTCCGCAGCGCCCATCCGCAGGTGTCCTTCGCCGCCTGGGGCGCCGGGGCAGAGACCGTCATCACGCCTCATCCGCTCGACGTGTGGCTGGGTGAGGGATCGCCGCTGGCCCGCCTGTATGAGGCGGAGGCCCGCGTCCTGTTCCTGGGAACAGGCTATGCCACCTGCACGTCCTTCCATCTGGCCGAGCACAAGGCCGGCAAGCTCCGCACCATGCGCACCGGCCTGCCCGTCCGGGTCGACGGCGTGCGGCGCTGGGTCACGATCGACGCGCCCGACTATGACGCCGACGATTTCGAGACGATCGGTGCGGTCCTGGACGCCAGCCCCGGCCTGGGCGCGGCAGGCCCGGTCGGGATGGCCCATTGCCGCCTGCTGCCCATCCGCGGGATCGTCGACGCCGCGGCGGACTGGATGCGCGGGCATCGCTGACGCCCGCGCCGTCCCTCAGTCATTCACGGGAATGACCGAGCCCTGGTAACGGTCGCGGATGAACTTGGCCACCGCCGGCGAGGTCAGCACCTCCGCCAGCCGCTTGACCCGCGGGTCGTCCGCCAGCTTCGGCGTGGTCACCAGGATGTTGGCGTAGGGGTTGCCCTCGGCCTTCTCCAAGCCCAGCGCGTCCTTGGCCGGGGTCAGGCCGGCCTCGAGCGCGTAGTTGCCGTTGATCACCGCCAGGTCGACATCGTCCAGCGCCCGCGGCAGCAGCGCCGCTTCGACCTCCAGCACCTTCAGGTGCTTCGGGTTCTCGGCGATGTCGTTCGGCGTCGCCAGCTGCTTGTCCGGCTCGGCGAAGCCGTCCTTCAGCCGGATCAGCTTCTGGTCCTGCAGCAGGTACAGGGCGCGGCTGAGATTGGTGACGTTGTTCGGTACCGCCACCCTGCCGCCGTCCTTCACCTCGGCGAAGCTCTTCGCCTTGCGGGAATAGACGCCCAGCGGCTCGATATGCACGGTCGCGGCGACGGCGAAGGTCTCGCCCAGCGCCTGTTCCTGCGAGCGCAGATAGGGCAGGTGCTGGAAGTAGTTGGCGTCGATGTCGCCATGGGCCAGCAGCTCGTTCGGGTTCACCGCGGTCGACAGCTCGACGATGTCGAGCTTCAGGTCGGGCGCCTGGCTCTGCACGAAGGCCAGGATCTCGGCATGCGGCACGGCGTCGGCCGCGACCTTCAGCGGCGCGTCCTGCGCCAGGGCGGCGCCGGCGAAGGCGAAGGGCAAGGCGGCAGCGATCGCCACCCGCGCCAGGCGGGCGATCAGGGAACTCAGCATCTTTGGGATCCGTCAGGTCGAGGAGTGCGGCGTGTTCAGGAGGCGGCCTGGGCCGCCAGGACATCGGCGTAGTGGCGCTGCGCCACGTCGGGGTGCGAGCGCAGCCGGCCCTTCAGGTAGTTCGGGCCGACATCGTGGAACAGCGGGTTCTGCGGGTCGCTGGCCGGGCCGCGCGCCTCCGCCGCCAGGGCCGGCGGCAGGTCGAGCAGCGGCACGGTGGCGTCGAGCCGGGCGCCGAGGAAGAAGGCGACCGACAGCCGGTCGGTGCCGGCCGGCGGCGTGATCACCCGATGCACCGTGGCGCGGAGATAGCCGTTGGTCGCCAGCTCCAGCAGTTCGCCGATATTGACGACAAAGGTGCCCGGCACCGGCTCGGCGTCGATCCAGCGCCCGTCCTCGCCTTCGATCTGCAGGCCGCGCTGGGTGTCCTGCAGCAGCAGGGTCAGGAAGCCGGAATCCTTGTGCGCGCCGACGCCCTGGCTGCTGCCGGTAGCCTCGCGGCCGGGGTAGCGGATGATCTTGATGTGCTGGTTCGGCGTGTCGCCATAGATCGATTCCAGCGCGTCCGCCGGCTGGCCCAGCGCCGCGGCGAAGGCCTCGAGCAGGCGGATCGCCACCCGCGTCAGCTCCGCCTGCCAGCCCAGCAGCGTGGTCCGCAGGGCCGGCTGCGCCGCCGGCCACTGGTTCGGGCCCTGCAGCCGCAGCCAGGGCGGCACGCCGGGACCCTGCGGGATCACCGCCCGCTCCGCCCCGATGTCGAACTGCTCGCGCCAGTCCGGCTCGCCGCGCGTCCGCTCCCACGCCGCGCGGGTGTAGCCGCGGAAATGCGGCGAATGCACCATCTCGATCGCCAGCTTGTCGGCCTCCGGCAGGGCGAAGAAGCGGCGCGCCTCGGTTTTCACCTGGGTCACCAGTTCCTCCGGCACGCCATGGCCGCCGAGATAGAAGAAGCCGACATCCCGGGCGGCCGCCCGCAGCTGGTCGAGGAAGGCCTGGCGCGCCGCCGGGCCGGCATCGAGCCGAGACAGGTCGAGCAGCGGGAGGGCAAGCGTGGCGGTGGTCATGGCAGCCTCGGGACGGGAATTACGGCGCGCGGTGGCGCGATGCTTTAATTTACATATCCCGATGCAATGCCGATTTATACAACAATATTACAAAGTTAATATACCTGCCGGATCAGCCCCGGCGGCGCCTCGGCGGCAGCGCCGCCAGGTCGGGCGGCGGCACCGGCCGCAGGCTCTCATAGGCCAGCCGCACCGCCGCGGCGCCATGGGTCCGCTCCAGCCGGCGCACGGTGAAATGGGCCCGCGCCAGGCGGCGGAAATGCTCCAGGAACGCCAGGTTGACCGCGGCGCCGGCGGCCGCGCCCAGCACCGGGGCGGCCTGGGCCGACAGCTTCAGCAGCACCGGCCCGCTGAACCGGGCGGCGACCATCGACACCAGCCGCGGCATCACCGTGGCGGTGGCGTTCGGCACCACCCGGGCCAGCGCGATGCGGGTGGCGAGATAGCCGGTCTCCACCGCGTCGTCGGACGGGTCCGGCCGACCCATGGCGAAGACCTTCAGGCATTCGATCGCCGTTTCCGGGCTGGCCGGGTCCTCACCCGCCGCCGCGGCCTCGGCCGCGATCTGGCGCAGCAACAGGCCGGTGGAGACCGGCAGCTCCAGCAGCGTGCCGGGCAGGCCGAAGCCGCCGCCGGCCGCGCCGCTGGCCGCCGCCAGGCCGCGATGCAGCCAGGCCTCCGGCCCGCGCGGCACCCGGCGGCCGGGGCCGCTGCGCAACGCCGCCTTCAGCGCCGAGGTCAAAGCGCGGCGGACGGCGCCGTCGATCGCCGACTGCACCCCGGCCGGCAGGTTCCGCTTCAGCGCCTCGACCGGCGTTCCGGCCAGGGCCGACAGCCGCGCCACCAGCGAATCGGTGTCGAGCACGGCCTTGGCCTCGGCCAGTTCGGCCAAAGCATCGGGCGGCAAGGGCAGCGGGGCGGGAAGGGCGGTGGCGGCGTCGGTCATACCGGAAAAGATTGGGGGTCGCGGCGCGCCGACAAGGGCCGTTGAGCCCCAGCGCCGGCGGCATCATCATCGAAGGATGAAGCGAATCGAGCCCGGCGATCCGATCGTGATCCTGACCGGGGCCGGCATCTCGAAGGAGAGCGGCCTCGACACCTTCCGCGACGCCGGCGGGGTGTGGACCCGCGTGCGGCTGGAGGATGTGGCCACGCCCGAGGCGTTCGCGCGCGACCCGGCGCGAGTGCACGGCTTCTACAATGCCCGCCGCCGCACCTTGGCCGACCCGGCGGTGCGGCCCAACGCGGCACATACGGCGCTGGCGCGGCTGGAGCGGGACTGGCCGGGCCCGGTGCTGCTGGTGACCCAGAATGTCGACGACCTGCATGAGCGCGGCGGCAGCAACCGGCTGATCCACATGCACGGGCAGCTGAACCGCGCCCGCTGCCAGTCCTGCGGCGCCGGCCGCGACTGGGCCGGCGACCTGTCGGTCGACACCCCCTGCCCGGCTTGCGGCGAGACGGGCGGGATGCGGCCCGACGTCGTCTGGTTCGGCGAGATGCCGCTGGCGATGGACGAGATCGCGGCCGCGCTGGCCGGCTGCCGGCTGTTCGTGTCGATCGGCACCTCCGGCACCGTCTACCCGGCCGCCGCCTTCGTCCACCAGGCGCTGGACGCCGGCGCCCTGACGGTGGAGCTGAACCTGGAGCCGGGAGAGGGCTCCGGCCTGTTCCACATCCGCCGCCACGGCCCGGCGACCCGGCTGGTGCCGGAGCTGGTCGCGGCGCTGTTGGCGGGCGAATTCCCGAAGCGGTGACTGCCGCCGCGGCGTCATCGGCGCTTGGCCGCGGCCTGCGAACGGCCTAGACCGGTCGCATGGCGACTGTTGCGGCGATGGACGAACTGGCGGCGGTGGTGGCGGCGGCGCGGGCCTGCCGGATCTGCGCCGGCCGCTGGCCGCACCCGCCGCGCCCGGTGCTGCGCGCCGCCGCGACCGCGCGCCTGCTGATCATCGGCCAGGCGCCCGGGGCGCGGGTGCAGGCCTCCGGCCTGTCCTGGACCGATGCCAGCGGCGACCGGCTGCGGCAATGGCTGGGCCTGGACCACGACGCCTTCTATGACGAGACCAAGGTGGCGCTGGTGTCGATGGGCTTCTGCTTCCCCGGCACCGACCCGAAGGGCGGCGACTATCCGCCGCCGCGGATCTGCGCCAACACCTGGCATCCGCGGCTGCGCCCGTTGCTGCCCGATATCCGCCTGACCCTGCTGGTGGGTGGCCTGGCCCAGGCCCGCTATCTCGGTGCCCGGCGCAAGGCAAGCGTGGCCGAGACCGTGGCCGCCTGGCGCGACCACCAGCCGGACTTCATTCCCTTGCCGCATCCCAGCTGGCGCAACACCGGCTGGCTGAAGCGAAACCCGTGGTTCGAGGCGGAGCTCCTGCCGGTGCTGCGGCTCAGGACCGCTGCCGCTCTGGCGGATGGCGCCTGATGGCCGCCCCGCCCGCGTCCCCGTCGCCCAGGATCCGCTGATGCATTCCGACCCCGACAAGGCCGCGCCGACCGACGCCCGAGGTCACAACGGCAACGGTCCCGTCCCGGAGATGCCGCTGCCGCAGGACCCGAAGACGGTCTTCCTCGGCATCCTGTGCCTGCTGGCGCTGACCGTCGCCCTCTATGTCGCGCGGGACATCGTCCTGCCGGTCGTGCTGGCCGTGGTGCTGAAGCTGCTGCTGCAGCCGCTGGTGCGGCTGCTGGAGACGGTACGGATCCCCCGCGCGGTCGGGGCCATCACCGCCATCCTGCTGCTGCTGGCGATCTTCGCCGGCATCGGCGCGCTGCTGACCAGCCCGGCCGCCGAATGGGCCGGCAACCTGCCGAACGAATGGCCGGCGCTGCAGGCCAAATTCGCCTTCCTGGCCGAACCGCTGCACCGGCTGCAGGACCGGCTGGAGGGCCTCGGCGTGCATTTCGGCGGCGCCGGGTCGCTGCTGGAGCATCCGACCGACATCGTCACCGCGGTGTTCGCCGGCACCAGCACGGTCGCCTCGCACCTGTTCGAGACGCTGCTGATCCTGTTCTACCTGCTGGTGTTCGGCGAGACCTTCCTGCGCCGCTTCGTCGAGATCCTGCCGAACTTCGAGGAGAAGCGGGAGGCGGTGGCGATCTCGCTGCAGATCGAGCGCGACCTGTCCGCCTATCTCCTCACCGTCACCGTGATCAATGCCCTGGTCGGCGTCGCCACGGCGCTGGTGATGTGGGCCTGCGGCGTGCCGGCCCCGGTGCTGTGGGGCGCGGTCGCCTTCTGCCTGAACTTCGTGCCGATCCTGGGCCCGTTCTTCGGCGTCGCGCTGTTCCTGGCGGTCGGGCTGGTGGCCGAGGGGCCGGCCTGGACCGCGATCCTGCCGGCCGCCCTCTATCTCGGCATCCATGTCGCCGAGGGCGAATGGTTCACGCCGATGGTGCTGGCGCGGCGCTTCACCATCAACCCGGTGGCGGTGATCCTGGCCCTGATCTTCTGGTACTGGATGTGGGGCGTGGCCGGCGCCATCCTGGCCGTGCCGATGCTGGCCATCACCAAGATCGTCTGCGACCGCCTGCGCCCTCTGCGCGCCTTCGGCCACCTGCTGGAGGGGTGAGGCCGCCTCAGCCCTCGTCCGCCTCGCGCTCCAGCGCCTCCATGTCGTCGTCGGAGAAGCCGAAATGGTGGCCGATCTCGTGGATCAGCACGTGGCGGACGACATGGCCGAGATCCTCGCCGGTCTCGCACCAGTAGTCGAGGATCGGCCGGCGGTAGAGGAAGATCATGTCCGGCCTGGTGGCGATGGCGAAGGTCTTCTGGCCGAACGGCGTGCCGGTGTAGAGGCCGAGCAGGTCGAACGGGCTTTCCAGCCCCATCTCGTCCAGCGTCTCGTCGTCCGGGAAGTCAACCACCTGGATGGCGACGCCGCGGACCATCGCCCGCAGCCGCGCCGGGATGCGCTCGAACCCCTCCTCCGCCAGCTCGATCAGGTCGTCGATCGAGGGCGGCACGGTGAAGCCCTGCGCCGCGGGCGGCGCGCTCATCGCGGCGCCAGCCGCACGGCGCCGTCGAGGCGGATCACCGATCCGTTCAGCATCTCGTTGGCGGTGATGTGCAGCACCAGCTGGGCGAACTCCTCCGGCCGGCCCAGGCGCTGCGGGAACAGGGTGGTGGCGATCAGGCTGTCCTGCACCTGCTGCGGCATCGCCTCGATCATCGGCGTGCCGATCAGTCCCGGCGCCACGGTCATCACCCGCACGCCGCTCTTGGCCAGGTCGCGCGCCGCCGGCAGGGTCAGCCCGACC
>NZ_JBCNNF010000287.1:0-9072 GCF_039594555.1 Inquilinus sp. | reverse complement strand
ATCCTGCTGCAGGTCGCGGGTGAGCTGGGTGTAGATCTCCTTCGGCGCCGGGATCTTGTCCTCGAGCAGCTGTTCCAGCAGCGCGTCGTCGAAATCGGCGAGGGATTCGAGCAGGGTCTGGCGCGCCTCGTCCTGGCGCGGCTTGATGTCGCCCGGCGCCTCGATCAGGTCGGAGGACTGGTTCTCACGCCATTTGTAGGCGCGGCCGCTGACCAGGTCGACATAGCCGGAGACGCTGTCGCCGTCGCGGATCGGGACCTCACGGAGCAGCAGCGGGCGGGAGGAGACCTGCTGCAGCGCGGCCAGCAGGTCGCGCATGCGGATGTCGCTGCGGTCCATCTTGTTGATGAACAGGATGTGCGGGATCTCGTGCTCGTCCAGGAAGCGCAGCATCGGCGCCAGGATCACGGCCCGGTCGGGGTCGGCCTCGGCGACCACCACGGCGATATCGGCGACCATCAGCGCGGCCATGGCGTCATGCGCCAGCTCGACCGAGCCGGAGCAGTCGATCAGGGTCCAGTCCTCATCGAGATAGCGGCAGGAGGCGAGGTTCGGCTCGATCGTCATCTGCCGGGCGCGGGCCTCGGCCGAGGCGTCGCCGACGGTGTTCTTCTGGGCCACGCTGCCCTTGCGCGGGATCGCGCCGGCGCTGTGCAGCAGCGCCTCCAGCAGCGTGGTCTTGCCGCTCGAATACGGTCCGACCAGGGCCGCGCAACGGTATCTGGGGGCAGGGCGTTCCTGCGGCATGCGCATCCTCCCTTCTGCACGGGCCCGCCGTGCCGACCGGGCGAATGCCCGATCGCGCGGGCGCCTTTAGGAGGCCAGCATGACACTTCCGAGACGATCGGCCCAGCCCCGATCGAGGGTCAGGCGATCGACCCCGGCGTGAAGGTCGGGACCACCGTGGCAGGCCGGCCCGGCAGGTCCAGCGCGGTCGCCCGCTCCGGCGTGCGGGCGATCACCCGGCCGCCGCGCAGCACCAGCAGGCGGGTCGCCTTCAGCCGCACCGCCTCGAACGGATCGGCGGCCTGCAGCACCACCAGGTCGGCGCGGCAGCCCGGCGCCAGGCCGTAGCCGTCGAGCTCCAGCACCTTCGCCGCCTCGGTGGTCACCGCGGCGAAGCAGCGGGCGATGGCGTCGAGCGCTGTCATCTGCCCGACATGCACCGCCATATGCGCCACCTCCAGCATGTCGGCCGACCCCATCGAGTACCAGGGGTCCATGACGCAGTCCTGGCCGAGCGCGACGGTGATTCCGGCGGCCATCAGCTCCGGCACCCGGGTCATGCCGCGGCGCTTCGGATAGCTGTCGTGCCGGCCCTGCAGGGTGATGTTGATCAGCGGGTTGGCGATCGCCGCCACCCCGGCCTCGCGCATCAGCGGGATCAGCTTCGAGACGTAGTAGTTGTCCATCGAATGCATCGAGGTCAGGTGCGAGCCTGTCACCCGGCCGCCGAGGCCGAGGCGGTGCGTCTCCGCCGCCAGCGTCTCGATGTGGCGGGAGTGTGGATCGTCGCTCTCGTCGCAATGCAGGTCGACCGGCAGCCCCCGCTCGGCCGCGATCTCGCACAGCCGCCGCACCGAGGCGGCGCCGTCGGCCATGGTCCTCTCGAAATGCGGGATGCCGCCGACGACGTCGACGCCGAGGTCCAGCGCGCGCAGCAGGTTCGTCTCGGCGGTGGCGGAACGGAACAGCCCGTCCTGCGGGAAGGCAACCAGCTGCAGGTCGAGATAGGGCGCGACCTTGCGCTTGACCTCCAGCAGCGCTTCGACCGCCAGCAGCCGGTCGTCGCAGACATCGACATGGCTGCGGATCGCCAGCAGCCCCTGCGCCACCGCCAGGTCGCAATAGGCCAGCGCCCGCGCCACCACCGCCTCCTGCGTCAGCTGCGGCTTCAGCTCGCCCCACAGGGCGATGCCCTCCAGCAGCGTTCCGGAGCGGTTCATCCGCGGCAGGCCGAGCGAGAGGGTGGCGTCGAGGTGGAAATGGGAATCGACGAAGGGCGGCGTCACCAGCCGGCCGGACGCGTCGATCTCCTCCCGCCCCTGCGCGGCGAGGCGCGGCTCGACCGCGACAATGCGGCCGCCGGCGATGCCGATGTCGATGCCGGTGCGCCCGTCGGGCAGGTTCGCGTTGCGCAGGACGAGATCCATGGCGGGGCTGGCCTTCCGGAATTTCAGTGAGACATCGGGGCCGCCGACGATAGCATGCGGCCAGTGCATGGAAAGACGGGAGAACGCCCATGTTCCACACGACATGGGGCGAGATCCGCCGGGCGCAGCCCGACGAGGCGGAGGCCATCCGGGCCCTGGTCCGCCGCGCCTATGCGAAATGGGTGATCAGCGTCGGCATCGAGCCGAAGCCGATGCGCGCCGACTATGTCCGCGCCCTGGCCGAGCATGAGATCTGGGCGATCGACGGCCTCTATGGCTGCATCGCGCTGATCGAGCTGCGGCCCGAGCCCGACCATCTGCTGATCGTCAATGTCGCGGTCGACCCCGGCCATCAGGGCCGCGGCCTGGGCCGCCGGCTGCTGGATTTCGCCGAGCGCGAGGCGCAGCGCCGCAGCCTGACCGAGCTGCGGCTCTACACCAACATCCGGATGTCCGAGAACCGCGCGCTCTATGCGTCGCGTGGCTATCAGGAGACGCATCATGAGCAGCGGGGCGAGTACACGATCGTGCACATGGCCAAGGCCATCCCCGCTGCCTGATCAGCCCGTCCGGGCTTACAGGACGAAGTCCCCGGCCACGAGGGCGATGTTGCCGGTCAGGGTGATGTGGAAATCGGTGACCTTGTCGCCATCGACATCGCCGGCGATGGTGGTGACGCCGCCGCTGGCGACGTAGCGCAGCTGGCCGGCCACGCCGGTGTAGAGGCCGGTGCCGATGAAGGTGAAGGCCTGGTCTCCCGCCACCTGAGTGTTGGCGTCCATCAGATGGAGATCGATACGGTCGCCCTCCGCCCGGCTGAAATCGGTAATCCGGTCGGCATTGGCGCCGACCACGCTGTCCGTGATCGAGGTGAAGTAGAACCGATCTGCCCCGGCGCCGCCGGTCAGCGTGTCCTTGCCGGCCCCGCCGACAAGGGCATCGTTGCCGTTCCAGCCCTGGAGCACGTTGTCGCCCGCATTCCCTTCCAGCCCGTCATTGCCCTGGCTGCCGGACAGGTTCTCGACGGCGATCAGGGTGTCGCCCTGCGCGTCGCCGCCGGCGCCCTTGCCGGTGACCAGGCTGACCGAGATCCCGACCGAGCTGTCGTAGTAGCTGACGGTATCGGTGCCGGTACCGCCGTCGAGCACGTCGGCCCCCGCCCCGCCGCGGAGCACGTCGTTGCCGTCCATGCCGTTGAGCGTATCGTTCCCGGCCATGCCGTTGAGCGTGTCGTTCCCGCCATAGCCGGACAGCACATTGGCGACGGCCGAGCCGGTCAGGGTGTCGTTGAAGCCGACCGTGCCGACGATGTTCTCGATGTCGTTGCCGATCACGTCGCCCTGGGCGTCGCCGCCCGAGGCGGTCAGCGTCGTCAGGTTCACCGTGACGCCCGCCGGGCCGTCATAGTTGATGGTGTCGATGCCGGCGCCGCCCTGCAGCACATCCGCCCCGGCGCCGCCATTGAGGAAGTCGTCGCCGTCGCCGCCGCTGAGCGTGTCGTTCCCGGCCAGGCCGTTCAGCACGTCGCCGCCGGCGCCGCCGGTGAGGACATTGGCCACGGCCGAGCCGGTCAGGGTGTCGGCCAGGGCGGTGCCGCGGATGTTCTCGATGTCGCTGCCGATGGTGTCGCCCTCGGCCTCGCCGCCGGCGGCGGTCAGCGCCGTCAGGTCCACCGTCACGCCGGCGCTGCCGCCATAGACGATGGTGTCGATGCCCGCCCCGCCGATCAGCGCGTCCGCCCCGTCGCCGCCCTGGAGGACATCGTTGCCGGCGCCGCCGTCGAGCGTGTCGTTGCCGGCCAGGCCGTTGAGCGTGTCGTCGCCGCCATTGCCCGACAGCGTGTTGCCGAACTGCGAGCCGGTCAGCACGTCGTTGAAGCCGTTGGTGCCCTGGATATTCTCGACATCGATGTCGATCGTGTCGCCCTGCGCGTCGCCGCCGATGCCGACGCCGCCGATCGTCACGGTCACCCCGGCCGGGCCATTGTAGACGATGGTGTCAATGCCGGCCCCGCCCTTGAGCGAATCCGCGCCGGCGCCACCTTCGAGGATGTCGTTGCCGCTGACGCCGTCCAGGGTGGTGGCGCCGCCATAGAGCACGTCGTTGCCGTCGCCGCCGCGCAGCACGTCGTCGCCGGCGCCGCCGTCGAGATTGTCGTTCCCGCCCAGGCCGTCGATGGTGTCGGCGCCGCCCCGGCCGAGGATCACATTCGCGACGGCGGACCCGACCAGCGTGTCGGCGAAGCCGTTCGAGCCCTCGATGTTCTCGATGTCGTTGCCGATCACGTCGCCCTGCGCGTCGCCGCCCGAGGCGGTCAGCGCCGTCAGGTTGATCGAGACGCCGGCGGTGCTGAAGAAATAGGTGATCTGGTCGATGCCGGCGCCGCCGCTCAGCGTGTCCGCCCCGGCATCCCCGCGCAGGATGTCGTCGCCATCGCCGCCGCGCAGGATGTCGGTGCCGGCGCCGGCCGTGAGGGTGTCATTACCGGCGCCGCCGTCGAGCAGGTCGTTGCCCGGGCCCGACGCGTCGCCCGAGATCAGCGTGTCGTCGCCGTCGAGGCCGTAGAGGGTGTTGTTGCCGGCGCCGCCGACCAGTCTGTTGGCGGCGGCCGAACCGGTCAGCGTGTCGTCGAAGGCCGAGCCGGTGATGTTCTCGACATCGGCGGCGACCTTGTCGCCCTGGGCGTCGCCGCCGCTGCCGGTGCCGCCGATCGCGACGGTCACCCCGGCGGCGCTGGCGCCGTAATCGGCGGTGTCGACCCCGGCGCCACCGTTCAGCACGTCCGCCCCGAGCCCGCCGCGCAGCGTATCGTTCCCATCGCCGCCGTTCAGCGTGTCCACCCCGGCCAAGCCGTTGAGGATGTCGTTGCCGCCGAGGCCGTTGATGGTGTCGTTGTTCGCGGTGCCGTCGAGAATATCCGCGTTCGCGCCGCCGTTGATCACCGCCATGATGAATCCCTGATCCGAAAACGAGAATTTTGTCGTGGGATCCTGCCGGAAAAAGAGGCTAATGACCGTTCGATTTGCAGTTATTTTGTTGCGCCAAACTTGCTTCGCGACGGCCGGGACGCGGTATGGCGCTCGCCGTCAGTAGGCGCCGCTGCGGGCGAAGAACACGCGCGGCGTCAGCACCAGCAGCGCCATGTCGCGCCAGTAGGACCAGTTCCGCACATAGTCGACATTGAGCCGGATCCGGGTCTCGTAATCGGTGTCGCTGCGGCCGTAGATCTGCCAGGCGCCGGTCATGCCCGGCCGGACGCTGTGATAGTAGCGGATCGCCGCGCCCCAGCGCTCCTGCTCCTCCTCATACATCGGCCGCGGGCCGACCAGGCTCATCTCGCCCTTCAGCACGTTGAACAGCTGCGGCAGCTCGTCCAGGCTGGTCTTGCGCAGGAAGCGGCCGATCGCGGTGACGCGCGGATCCTTCTTCAGCTTGAAGCCGGCCTCCCATTCCCGCCGCATCTCAGGGTCCTTCTGCAGCAGATCCGCCAGCAGCTTGTTGGCGTTCGGCACCATGGTCCGGAACTTGTGGCAGTAGAAGATCCTGCCGTCGCGCCCGACGCGCCGGTCGCTGTAGAAAATCCCCCGTCCCGACCGCCGGATCATGATCGCGCAGGCCAGGAACAGCGGCGCGAACAGCACCAGCAGTAGCACCGACAGCACGATGTCGGTGGCGCGCTTGGCGGCCACGGCGGCACGAGGGCCCGGCAAAATCCGCGAGGCCACGGTCTCGTCGACCGCGCTGACCGGGATGTCCGACGGCATATGAGATCCCCCACCAAGACTCGACACGCACACGGACCGGGGCCGAGATTCCGTCGCCGGCTCTGCGATCCGCGTCCCATCCCGCCCGAGCGGGACGGCGCCGCCGCCTGAACAAACCAGGCGCGACCTCGTTCCCTTTTTCCCGAGACTCGCTGGGACCTCAATCCCCCAGAATGAGGGGGAGCCCGGTCCTGTGACGGAGGGTCAGCCCCCGATCGCGCCGCAGAGCAGCGCCATGGCGACGGCTTCGGCGCGGCTGCCCGCCCCCAGCTTGCGCATGGCCGAGGCGACGTATTCGTTGACGGTGTAGACCGACAGCGACAGCCGGCGCGCGGCCTCCTTGCTCGATGCGCCGCGGGCGATCCAGCCCAGGCAGTCGCATTCGCGCGGGGTCAGGTGCGCCGCCGGCCGGTGCGCCTCGGGCGCGGCCGGCCCGCCGGCATCGGCCAGGCCGCGCTCGATCCGCAGCGCCCGGCCGAGATGCGGCCCGATCGCGCGCAGCACCCGCACCTGCTCGTCGTCCCAGTCCGGCCGCCGCAGCGGCCGCCAGACCGACAGCATCGCCGACAGGCTGCCGCGGGCGAAATCCACCCAGTACAGACCGTGGTCCTTGCCCTGCGGGCGCATGAAGTCGTTGTAGAACTCGCTGCGCCGGTACTCCGCATCCGGGATCAGGGCCGAATGGGCGAAGGTCGCGCCGGGCTGCAGCCGCGGCAGCAGGGACAGCAGCGGCAGCAGCCGGTGATAATGCGCCTGGTAGCGGTCGACATAGTCCGGATCGGTCTCGGTCGCCATGGTGGCCGGGCCGGGGGTTGCCGGGGCCAGCCGGCGCAGCACCACGGCCTCGCCGCCCAGCGCGTCGCCGAGCCGGCGCAGCACATCGGGCCAGTCCTCGTTGCCGATGCCGGCTTCGTAGATCAGGTCGATCAGCCCGAGGATGTCCTGCTCATCCGGTCGGGCGACGGAAGACGGCACATCGACCAGCGGCCGGATGGCCGACTCGCCGATGAAACGGCCTTGCATCGGGTTCCCCTCTCATCTCGCCAAGGCTGGCGCTGCACATGCCGTGCATAGGATGATAATAGATCTGCCTCTCCCGCTGTAGCGGTGACGAAGCGCACTGCGGACGATTCATTCGGGAATTGCGGGCGGAGTCGCGCGGACGCCTCACAGCATGCTGTCCAGCGGCCGGGGCCGGCCGACGGCGAAGCCCTGGGCCTGGTCGATCCCCATGGCCCGCACCAGCGCCAGGGTCTCGGCATCCTCGACCTGCTCGGCCACGGTGACGGTGCCGAGGCGATGGCCGATGGCGTTGATCGATTCCACGATCGCCCGGTCGACCGCACTGGTGGTGATCTGGCGGATGAAGCCGCCGTCGATCTTCAGCCCGTCGACCGGGAACTGACGCAGATAGGCGAAGGAGCTGAGGCCGCTGCCGAAATCGTCCAGCACCACGGCGCAGCCGGCTGCGCGGACCTTGGCGATGAAGCGGCTGGCCGCCGCCAGGTTGTTGATCACCGCGGTCTCGGTGATCTCGAAATGCAGCCGGCCGGGATTGAGGCCGGAGGCGGCCAGTTCCTCCTTCAGGAAGGGCCACAGGAACGGATCGTCCAGGGTGTTGGCCGAGAGGTTTATGCCGATCGACAGGTCCGGCGCGGCCCGCAGCTGCGCGCCGTAGCCGTGCAGCGCGGTGCGAATCACCCAGCGGTCGATGTTGCCCATCAGGTCGTACCGCTCCGACGCCGGGATGAAGCCGGACGGCTCGACCATCTCGCCATTGTCGTCCTGCATCCGCAGCAGGATCTCGACATGCCGGGCGCCGTCGCGTCCGGGCCGCAGGTCGCGGATCTCCTGGGCGAACAGGCGGAAGCGGCCGGCCTCGATCGCGTCGCGGATGCCGGCGGCGACCTGGATCTCGCGCCGGTGGCGCTGCGCCGCGCTGCCGTCGCCGCCATAGATCGAGACCTGGCTGCGCCCGGCGGTCTTGGCGGTGTAGCAGGCGACATCCGCCTGGCTCAGCAGCTCGTCCGCCCGGGTCCCGTCCCCGGCCACCGCGGTCAGGCCGACGCTGGCGCCGATCTGGTAGGACTTGTCGTCCCAGGTGAAGCGCAGCTCGGCCACGGCGCGGATGAACTGGCGGGCGATGGTGACACCGTCATCGACTGAGCAGTCGCGCAGCAGCATGGCGAATTCGTCGCCGCCGAGGCGGGCCACCAGGTCCCGGCCGCGGCTGAGGCGGCGCAGCAGGTTGGCGATGTCGCGCAGCAGTGCGTCGCCGGCGGCATGGCCGGCGCCGTCATTGACGATCTTGAAACGGTCGAGATCCATGAAGCACAGCACGTGCCGGCGTCCGTCGCGGCGCGCCTGCTCGCAGGCCTCCAGCAGCGCTCGCTCGAAGGCGACGCGGTTGGGCAGGCCGGTCAGGCTGTCATGGGTGGCGGAATGCGCCAGGGCCTGCTGCAGCGTGCGGTCGCGGGTGACGTCCTGGAACACCAGCACCGCGCCGATCACCTCGCCCGAGGCGGTGCGCACCGGCGCCGCCGAATCCCGGATGTGGCGCCGATCGCCATCCCGCGCCAGCAGGATGACATCGGTATCGAGGTAGTAGGGTTGCATCCGGGCCAGGCAGGATTCGACGGGGTCGGGCACGGCATGGCCGGATTCGTCGATCAGGCGGAAGACCTGGTACAGGGGCCGGCCCATCCCCTCCTCCGCCGACCAGCCGGTCATCTGCTCGGCGGCCGGGTTCATGAAGGTGACGCGGGCCAGCGCGTCGGTCGAGATCACGGCGTCCCCGATCGAGTGCAGCGTGACCCGCAGCCGCTCCTTCTCCTCGAACAGCGCCTCGGCCAGTTCGACATGGTCGGTGATGTCGGTGTGGGTGCCGATGACCCGCCGCGCCCGGCCGTCCGCATCGCGCTCAACCGCCTTGCCGCGGTCGAGGATCCAGCGCCAGGACCCGTCCCGGGCGCGCATCCGGTGCTCCAGCACGAAATCGGGCGACCGGCCGGCCAGGTGGTCGTTGATCATCGCCCAGCAGCGCGGCAGGTCTTCCGGATGCACGCGTTCGGACCAGTCGGCGACGGTGACGCCGACCTCGTCATCGGCATAGCCCAGCATCGCCTTCCACTGTCGCGATAAAAACCCGTTTCTAT
>NZ_JBCNNF010000286.1:0-9104 GCF_039594555.1 Inquilinus sp. | reverse complement strand
GCCCAGACCACGCCGAAATTGAACTGGTAGTTCACCCGCGTCTCCGTTGGTGCCGATGGCGGGACCGGAGCCACCCCCTCACCCGAAATCGCATTGCGATTTCGACCTCTCCCCAAGGAGAGGTGAAAACTCCCTCTCCCTCGGGGAGAGGGAGGGGCCCGGCCCGTCGGGGCCGGGAGGGTGAGGGGGCTGGCGCCAGCCCCTGTCGTCAGAGCCTCACCGCATCTCGGTCGGGAAGCCGATGGCCGGGGCCGGCGGGCGCTGGCCGAACCACTGCTCGAAGGAGGCGGCGTAGGTGTCGAACTCGACCCCGGTCATCGCCTCGTGCAGCGCGGTGTTGACGAAGTTCAGCCAGTCCTGGTCGCCCTTCTTCACGGCGCAGGCATAGGTCTGCGGGTTCCAGCCATAGCCGGCGTCGACATAGCGGTCCGGGTTCTGCTTCATGAACCAGCGCAGCGACGACATGTCGGTGGCGGCAGCGTCGGCGCGGCCGGAGTTCAGGGCTTCGTACATCAGGTCGGTGCTCTCATACTGGTCGACCGCCGCCTGCGGCAGGGCGGCATGCACCATGTCCTCGGCATAGACGTTCTGCAGCACCGCGACGGTGACGCCGCTGCCGGCGGCCTTCAGCTCGTCATAGCTCTTGCGCTGGCCGTCCTTCATCAGCAGCAGGCCGACGCCCTCGCGATAGTAAGGGATGGTGAAGTTCACCTGCTGCGCCCGCGCCGCCGTTACGGTGATGAACTGGCAGGTGATGTCGACCTTGTCGGTGGTCAGGTTCGGGATGCGGGCGTCGGAGGATTGGACCACGAACTCGACCTTGCTCGGGTCGTTGAACAGGCCCTTGGCGATGATCTTCGCCATGTCGATGTCGAAGCCGGCCAGGTCGCCCTGCTCGGTCTTGAAATGCCAGGGCGGGTTGGTGCTGCCGGTGCCGACGATCAGCTTGCCGCGGCTCAGCACCTCCTGGAGCTTGTCGGCCGCCAGGGCGCCGCCGGCGGTGCCCAGCAGCAGGGCGGCGGCGCTGACCGAAAGCAGCGTCCGGGTCACGATACGCATCTCAGCCTCCATGTTCTTTGTCCGATATATCGGACAATGGTCTTGTATGTCGGACAAACGATACGATAGGCTCGGCTTGGGGCAAACGCAATCGAACGCAGCGAAGGGGCGGCGACCATGGCGGGGGTAGTCAGCCGAGAGCGGGGCAGCCGGGAGCGGGGGATCGACCGGGCGGTGGCGATTCTGGAGCATCTGCAGGCGCGCCGGGCGCCGGTGCGGATGGGCGAGCTGGCGAAGGCGATCGGGGCGCCGCGCTCGACCCTGTACGAGATCGTCGGCCGGCTGACCGCGGCCGGGATCCTGGAATCGGCGGGGGAGGGCGGAGCGGTGTTCTTCGGCCGCGCCGTGCACTATTACGCCCAGACCTATGTCGCCGGCGTCGACCTGCTGAGCCGGGCGCGGCGCGAGGTGCTGGGCCTGGCCACCGAGACCGGCGAGACGGCGCAGTTCTGCATGCTCGACGGCGATAAGTACGTGGTGATGCTGAACGAGCCCGGGCGCCGTACCTTCCGCATCACCTCGGAGGTCGGGATCCGGCTGCCGATCCCCTGGACCGCGTCGGGCCGGCTGCTGGTGGCGCATCTCGACGCCGCCGGCATCGCCGGCTTCATCCCGGCGGAGGATTTCACCCTGCCGTCGGGCGAGCGCATCGACCCGGAGGAGTTCGTCGCCGAGACTGAGGCCGCCAGGGCCCGCGGCTATGCCGTGACGCAGGAGCTGGTCGACCGCTTCACCCGCTGCCTGGCGGCGCCGGTGATCGACCGCGATGGTCGGGCGGCGGCGACCGTATGCCTGGTCACGCCGCTGGACACGCCGGCCGAGCGGCAGGGCGCCCTGCTGGACACCCTGCTGGCCGCCGCCCGCCGCCTGTCACTGGCCCCGCCGGGGGCGGTGGGGCTTTAGGGGGCGGGTAAGAATCTGGACTCATCGACGGTAGACATCTGGATCTATCTGTATACTATTTTATGCAGCATTGTATCGCTGCATGATGGATTGCGTATTTGTCGGCCCGATTGCAGAACAGCCGCGAAGTCCATCGAGAATATCTAAAATTGTTTCAAATCCGTAGAGCCATCTGAACCCGCAAAGTCCGTCACCTGGCTCTCCGCTATTGAGGACAGGAGGTACGCATGCCGTCCACCCCGAGTGCTGCCGTGCAGCACGCGCAAAGCATGATTCAGGATTACAACCAGGCCCTGCAGCCCCTGATCGCTGATACGCTGCAGAACTGCTTCGTGGCGGTGCAGAAACATCCACGCCACAGCAAGGCGACCGAGCTGGTGACGCTGAATGCCAACAACGGCCTGATGTGGCTGTTCCCGGACACCACCTCGCCGACCGGCTGGGGGCACAGTCCTAGCGACATCTTCGGCGCGCCGTTCAATTCCACGACGGGGCTGCCGCAGAATCCGAGCCGGCTGATGCCGTTCTACCAGCGCGATGTGCTCTACGTCTTCTCGGAATTCGGCAGCGGAACCAGCTCCCAGCTGATCGGCATGCAATGGACCGCCGACGGGCAATGGGCGGGCGCCAGCATCTCGCCGCAGGCAACGCAGCTGCTGGCGAAGATGGGCCAGTCCAACCTGGTGGTCGACGCGGAGGGCCGCGGCTATCTCTACGGCATCAGCTACGCCAATACCGAGGGTGGCCCCGTTGTTATCGTCCTGGGCGTCGATCCGAACGGCTTCGGCCTGACGCTGATCTACGAAGCCAGCCTCGAGTATCTCGGGGCGCCGGCGGATGCCCAGATCGTGCTGCTGCCCGGGGCGGAGAAGGACGCTTTCGTCCTGCTGATGCTGGCGGGCACCACGGCGACCTTCCAAGCGCTCGCGCTGCAGGGCGGCCAGCTGAATCCGTCCGGGCCGGCCTCGGCGCCGCAGCCGCTGAGCATCCCCGGGCCGCTGCAGGTCGACAGCGTGGTGCCGGTGCCGAACGGCGTGACCCCGCTGCCCACCTTCCTGCTGCTGTCGCAGCAAGACCAGCAGCTCTACGCGGTCAGCGGCAACGGCCTGAACGGCGGGGCTGCCGCCACGGCGCAGGCGCTGACCGGGGGCACCAACCAGCCCGTCTCGGTATCGAGCGTCTCCGCCGGCATGGAAGCCGGCGGCACATTCGCGATCTTCGCCATCGATGCGACCACCAGCCAGCTGTGGACGGTGACGCAGCCGCCCGGCGCCGGCGCCAACCCCTGGGTGCTGCTGGGCAACAACGTCATCGCCATGACCGCGCCGATCGCCATGGACGGCGGGTCGGAGGTGCTGCTGTGCAGCCCGAGCACGGTGATCTCCCGCCTGGCCCAGAGCCTGGGCACCGCCAGCTGGTTCCAGCTGCCGATCCTGGCCCCGGCGCCGCCGCAGCAGCCGATCGCGGAGACGGCGACCTACACCCAGCAGTTCAGCTTCGTGGATTCCACGACCGGCGTGCCGATGCCGCACACCTCGGTCCAGGTCAAGTGTAACCCGCAGCAGGTGGTGATCATCAATTCGATCGCCTATCACGCCTCGCCGGACCAGGCGGTGACGGTCCTCACGGACGCGTTCGGCACTGTGACGGTCGCGACCATCGCCAACGGGTTGGCCTCGCCGGTGCTGACCCTGAGCAGCACGGTCTTCGGCGCGGCGCCGCAGCAGCAGTACCGCGGCGACCTGCAGGTGCACCAGCGCATCGCCGGCCAGGCCAACGGCCAGGCGTCGCTGCAGGTCACCGGGCCGTGGCTGATCCAGAACGGCATCCTGCCGGCCAGCACCAGCAGCAGCGATGCCGCCAACTTCGCCAGCACCATGACCTCGCTCTCCGGCTGCGCCGTGAGCATGGCGGGCAGCGGGGGCAGCACGGCGCAAGCCGCCGCGCCGTGGACCGTGGTGATCGGCGTGAACCAGAGCCAGCTGACATGCCAGCAGGTCACGCAGGAGGAGTTCGCGCGCTTCCGCTCCGCCGCGGATTCGGTGATCGGCGACGTCTGGGGCGACGTCGCCAACTTCTGCAAGAACGTCTGGCACGACGTCGAGAACATCGCCGTCAACATCGCCGAGGACACGGCCGAGATCGTGGTCAAGCTGTTCAACGCGACCAAGCATTTCGTGCTGACCACGATCGAGGACATTCGCGACGCGCTGGAGGCGATGATCGCCTTCATCGCCAAGCTGGCGGAGGATGCCTTCAAGCTGATCAAGCTCTTCATCGACCTGATCAAGCTGCTGTTCAACTGGGACAATATCCTTGACGTCAAGAACGCGATCGAATCCTACGTCAACCAGCTGGTGACCAGCCTGCAGGGCGACGCGACGGCGGCGGCCAACTGGATCAACGCTCAATTCAGCACGATCAACTCGGACGTCAGCACCTTCTTTCAGAATCTCGAAACCAGTATCGACCCGAACCTCACCTTCGGCTCGGCCACGGCCTCGTCCTCGGCACCGACATCGCAGATCCAGCCGACGATGCAGGCGAACTTGGTCCAGTCCAGCTATGTCTGGTCGAAGTCCCTGCAGGTGGCGCCGTCATCTACGTCCTCGGCCCTGACCGACCCTGTCCTCGGCGCCGATGCAGCGATGCAGGCGATCTTCCAGGCCTTCGAATGCGCCTTCTCGGCCAATCAAAAGCTTCTGGAGGACGACTGGACGCAGATCGGTGAGCTGGCAAAGCAGATCGACTCGATCAGCTCCTTCATGGATTTCCTGATCGTGACTTTCCTCGATACCTGCGCGGCCTTCATCGAACTGGTGATCAGCCTGATCCAGTGTTTCATCGACAAGGTGCTGGCCCAGTTGGCCGCGGCGGCCCAGTTCATCGCGGAGAAGATGAACCATACGATCGATGTCCCTGTCGTCACCGCCCTCTACAAGCTGATCACCAAGGGCCACGCGATGACGCTGCTGGACATGCTGTGCTTGGCGGTCGCCATTCCCACGGTGGTGATCTACGACGTGTTGAACCCGAGCAGCACGACGGCACCCTTCAATGGCGGCAATCCGCCGGCCGTCCAGTGGCCGTGGCAGCCGGGCTTCGACGCATCCGCACCCGCGTCGGCGGCGGACCTGCTGACGGGACCGCAGGACCAGGAATACCTGTCGATCGCGGCTGCAATCTGCAGCGTTCTTTATGCCCTTTGCGACGTCGGTTGCGACATTGCCAATGTCGCGATCCAGGAGAAGGGAGCCGTCGACAAGGACAACAAGCTCCTAGTCGGCCTCCTCAGCGGGCTGACCACTCTCCTCAACACCGCCGTGGTCGCCACTGGTGCGCCCTATTTCGCGCCGCCAGCATCGAAGTCGATGGCGGCGCGCTGGCAATGGGGCACATTCTCTGCATCCGTCGTCGGCCTGTGCTGCGACTGGGTGTTCATCTGCGGCACCGGCAAGCTGCTTCGCTTCACGAACAAGGCAGGCCCGGCGATCAGCACCGTCGTCGGGGCGTTCCAGGTCGCGATGGGCTGCGCCACCGCGCCTATCATGGCCCACCACAGCGGCGGCTACAGCTATTCCGGATGGGACATGGCGGCCGGGGTGGTGTCGGGCGTGTCCAACCTCGGCAAGAGCTTCGCCTATCTCCCCGAGCTGATCGGGCCGGAGTTGGGGTACCCCACCGCCTACGTGGCCCTGGCCTGCTTCGACATCGCGGGCGATGCCGGCAGCATGATGACCAATCTGTTCGCCAGCTACGACTAGCGGCGCGGACCCCCGGCAGGGCCGGGCGCGGCCCGCCATTCTCATATGGAGGCTTCAGCGATGCGCATCTTGCGACTGATATCCGGGCTGCTCGCCGTCGCCGTCGCGGCGGCGCCCCTCGGCGCAGGTACGGCCATGGCCCAGGCACAATCCAACAGCAGCAATGGCGCCCCCGAAGGGATGATCGCCTACTACACGGCGTCTGCCAATGCCGGCGGTACGGTCAGTTGCCCGAGCGGTTGGACAGCCTATCAGGCGGCCGCCGGCTACATGATCCTGGCAACCACCGATTCGAGCCAATTCGGGAAGACTCAAGGCAAGGCTCTCTCTGGGGATCTGGCCCAGCCGATGCACAGCCACCCGGGATCGGCGAGCGGCCATCTCGATGGCCATCAATCCTATGGTGGTAAAGGCAAGTCCGGCCCGTACGCCCAATCCGGAAACAACGGACCATATGCCTTGACAAGCGGCTCCAGCCCCACCGGTTACGGCTTTATTCAGTTCGTCATCTGCGTAGCCACGGCGTCCGGAGTCACTGACACCATGCCGACGGGGGCGATCGCGTATTTCGACTCCACTGCGACTGGCGGAAGTTGCCCACCGAACTGGGGCCTTCTGAATTCAGACAGCGGCTATTTTCTGATCCCTAGCCCCACGAACGGGGGGATCGGAGCCCAGAGCCCCGGCGACCCGCAGCCCGCAAACAACGGAAGCACGAATTGGAACGTCAACGAACCGTTCCCCCCGCACACACATCCTTCGGCGGTCTTCACCACCTTCACGCCTCCAGCATTGGGAATGGGCCAGCCAGCCGCAGGCGGCAGCGATAAGGCGATGGACAACCCGATTCAGTGGGATGCCGAGCTGAGCAACAATTCGGATCCTGTGGTGCCCGCAATCGCATTGATGGTCTGCCAGAAGCAGACAGGCACGGCTCAGGGGGCCGGGATACCGTCATGGATCACATTCTACTATTCCAGCACCACCGGCTGTCCGACGAACACTGGGATCGTGAATGGGGCAAGTGGCTATTTCCCGATCGGAATTCAGGAGGGCGGAAACCCTCTCGACGGTCAGATGACGCAAGGTGGCACAGTTGGCACCTACATCGATCTTCCCGATCCTTCCGCCACATCCCACGCCCACAGCCACAGCATCCCGTCTATGACAGTCAACCTTGGTGGAAACACCACATCCTATCCCGGACATCAAACGACCTATGCCGCAGGCGGACAATATCAGATCAATGGTGGAGCTGCCTCGGACGTAACCATTCATCTGCCGTATATTCCGCTCCTGCTGTGCTATTTCATCAACAATAGTTAGGGAATGGGCGCCACCCTCACCCCGCCCGATGGCACACCGCCTCGACGCGGTTGCCGTCGGGGTCGAGCAGGAAGGCGGCGTAGTAGCTCGGGTGGTACTCGAGCCGCAGGCCCGGGGCGCCGCCGTCGCGGCCGCCCCGGGCCAGGCCGGCATGCCAGAACGCGTCCACCGCCGCCCGGTCCGGCGCCTTGAAGCACCAGTGCCGGCGCGGCGCGTCCTCCGGCCGGGCGCCGAGGCGGATCGACAGGTAGCTGCGCTCCGGATGATCGGCGTCGCAGCGCTCGCCATAGCCGATCCAGGTCTCGTCGGCGCCGACCTTGGCGACGCCGAGCGCCGCCAGCACCGCGTCGTAGAAGCGCTCCGCCGCCGCGAGGTCGAAGACGGTGATCGAGACATGGTCGAGCATCAGGGGTCTTCCCGCCGGCCGGGTAGGGGTTCCAGCCGGAAGATCTCGATCTCGGTCGACCGGCCTGGCACGACACGGGGGCCGAGAGGGCGGAGATCGGACCGCTCGCCCGCCGCCAGCGCCACTGTCTCGCCGCTGGCCAGCACCACGACCTCGTCGGCCGGCGCCACGGCCTTGCCCAACTGCTCCAGCCGGTTGCCGAGATTCACCGCGTCGCCGACGATGGTGTAACCCGACCGGCCGCTCATGCCGATATTGCCGGCCACCACCCGGCCGCTGTGGATGCCGATGCGCAGGCGCAGCGGATCCAGCCCCCGGCCGCGCCGCCCGGCATTGTCGGCGGCCACCGCCGCGGCGATGGCGCGGGCGGCGCGCAGGGCCCGGTCGGCATGGTCCGGCTGGTCGTCCGGCGCGCCCCAGAAGGCCATGACGCAGTCGCCGATGAACTTGTCGATGGTGCCGCCCTCCGCCTCGACGCAGCGTCCCAGCAGGTCGAAATGGGCGTTCAGCAGCGCCGCCACCTCGGCCGCCGGCATCCGCTCGGCCGCGGCGGTGAAGCTGACGATGTCGGTGAACATCACCGTCACCACCCGCTCGGTGGAGGCGACCGTGCCGCCACTGCGTAGCAGCCGTCGCACCAGCGCCTTCGGCACATAGGTCTCGAGCCAGCGCAGCCCGGTCAGCATGGTGTTGTAGGCGCGCGCCTGCTCGTTCAGCTCGGAGAACAGGCTGCCGGGCAGGGGGCGCAGCGCGGCGAAGTCGAGCGAGCCGACGGCGCGCACCTCCCGCGCCATGGCGCCGACCGGGCGGGCGATGGCGCGGCTGACCAGGATCGCGACCACGATGGCGATGGCCAGCACGGCCAGCCCCGCCAGGGCGGCGCGCAGCAGGTCGTCGGTCGGCTTGTCCAGCGCCGCCACCGGCACCTCGACGCCGACGATCAGCGGCGCCGGGGCATAGCCCTCGATCGTGCGGGTCAGGATGACGCGGCCGTCGCCGCCCAGGCGCGCCACCCGCGCCTCCAGGTCGATGCCCCCAACCGTCTCGCGCTTCGCCTCGGTCCACAGCCTCGCCAGGAACGGGTCGCCGATCTCGGCCAGGGCGGGCAGAGGGTGCTCGGGCGACAGCGTCGGCCGCTGCGCCGCCATCGCCGGGTGCGCCAGCACGCGGTCGCGGCCGTACAGGATGAAGGGGGTGGTGCCGGGATTGGCCTCGGCGATCGTCTTCAGGTGGTCGGACAGCGCGTCGACCGTGATCGTCGCCCGCAGCACCCCGGCGAAGCCGCCCGCGGCCTGGACCGGCCGGCTCAGATTGGCGACCGACGTGCGCATCGTCTCCGCCCCCACGTAGTAGACCGGGCCCCAGACGGCATCGTCGCCGCCGGCGCGCGCCGCCTCGATCTCGCGCCGCTCCTGGTCGGTGTGGATCGTGTCGGTGAAGGGGAAGGCGCCGTGCGGGCCCTGGGTGACGCCGCGGATGGTGCCGTCGGGCGCGGTCAGCGACAGCACGCGGACCTGCGGCGTGCCGGCCAGGGCGCCGGTCATCAGCCGGTCCAGCGCCGTACCGTCCGCCGGGTCGGCGCGGCCGGATCCGATCTCTCGCGCCAGGAAGGCCAGCTGGTCCTCGACCGGGGTGAAGCGGTCGGC
>NZ_JBCNNF010000285.1:0-9108 GCF_039594555.1 Inquilinus sp. | reverse complement strand
CCGGCACGGCCACGGCGGGGGCCAGGCCGCGATCGATCGCCACGCTGGCCCAGGCACCGTTGGCCCCCTGGCGTTCCAGCGCCAGCATCAGCTCGGCGGAGGAGCTGGCGGCGGCGACCATCAGGCTGCCCGCGGCGGCGGACGGCATGGCCAGCCGGTGCACGGTCGGTCCGGTCAGCTCCACCGTGCCGGACGGCTGCGCCGCGGCCACCGTGCCGTCCTCGGCCGGCAGCGACAGGCGCAGCTCGGTGGTCGGGCCGGAGCCATCGCCCGAATCCGCTGAATCGCTCGACTCATCCGAGCTGTCGCTGGAGTCGTTATTGGAACTCGCGGTCGTGGCCGCCTCGACCCGGGCGAGGTCCAGCGTGTAGCGGCCGGCCGGCAGGTACTGCGACACGGCGATGTTCCAGTCGCCGTCGCGGTCGTCGAAGCGGCCCAGCACCTGGCCCTGGGCGTCGCGCAGCACCGCCTTGACGTCGATGCCGCCGAAGCTGGTCAGGCTGACCACCCGGTCGGTGGCGATGCTGAACGGCACGGTCGAGGGCAGCGGGACCTCGCGCACCGTGCCCGGCTGCAGCTCGTCGGTGTGCAGCGACAGGGTGTAGTCCAGCCGGTCGTTGCGCCCCAGGCTGGTGGCCTCGACGTGATATCGGCCGCCCGGCAACTCGCCGCTGAAGGGGGCGCTGCTGGTGAACCGGGCGACCGGCGTGAAGGGCGGAATAGTATCCGGCGGGTTGTGCTGGAGCAGATCGGCCACCATGCCCTCGCCGATGCTCAAGCTGGCCTTGGCCGGGCCGGCCAGGGTGAAGTCCCACCGGTCCGGCGTGCGCGGATCGCCGCGTCCCGTCGGCTCGCGCCACTGGAAGGACTGGTCGGCATCGAAGGGCAGCGGGTGCGGGCCGTGGCCCTCCAGCGCGACCTCGGGCTCGATCCGGGTCAGCCGCGCGACGACGCGGGTGTCGACCGCCTCGGGCAGGATCATCAGGCGATAGCGGCCGGCGGCCAGCGGCTGCTCCAGCCCCGACAGGTCGCCCGCGGCCAGCAGCGGCCAGCCTTCGGCATCTTCCAGCCGCGCGGTGAAGCTGCGGTCCAGGCCCAGGATCTCCAGCCGGTACTGGCCGTCGGCCGGGATCTCGACCGGGAACAGGATGCCGCTGCCGGCGGGCAGGGCGGCGCGCACGGTGCCGGCGGGGACCAGCGCGGCGCCGTTCAGCATCGGCGTCGGCCGGGCGGTCAGGCCCAGCCGGCCGGCGCTGTCATGCGACGTGGCGGTGACGCGATAACGGCCGGCGCGCAGATATTGTTGCAGCAGCATGTTCTGGCCGGCGCCATTGGCCGCAGCGTCGCCCAGCGAGTCGATGAAGGCCGTGCCGATCGACCCGCTGGTGCGCAGCCGGCCCAGCGTCTCGACCCGGTACAGCCCGCCATCGGCGACGGTCAGGGCGAAGCTGCGCTCGGCATCGCGGTCCAGGTCGAACCAGGCGGGCTTGCCGGCCTGCAGCGCGGTCAGCGGCGGCGGCGGGGTCACGGCCGGGTCCGGCAGCGGCGCCGCGGGCGGCCGCCAGGAGAGGATGACGGTGCGCGGCTTGTCCGGCGCCGGCAGGGTCAGGTCGGCGCCGGTGGTGCTGGCCGGGGCCGGCCTGGGCTTCAGCTCCGTGGTGCCGACTCCGACCTCGGTCTGCAGCAGCGTGCCGTCGGCCGGGTGCTGCAGCGACAGGCTCAGCGGCTCGCCCGCGCTCTGGGTCACGGCCAGCGGCCCATCGGCGAGGTCGAGCGGCCAGCGCCGGGCCGACAACCCGGTCCGCGCCTGCGGGCCGCTGTTGGTGACCAGCCGCAGGGCCTGGCCCTCCGCCAGCGTCTGCCGGCCGAAGCCGACCACCGGGTCGGCCGGCTGCATCGGGGTGTTGTCCCGCGGCACCAGCCCGGGCGGGCCGACGGTGAGGTCGAGGATGCCGCTGGCGCCGTCGACCGGGTCCAGCTTCAGCACATACCAGCCGGCCGCCAGGTCCCAGGATGGGGTGGCGCCACTGGTCCGCGCCGCCTGCATGTCGCCACTGGGGACCGTCATCGACGGCCGGATGGCCGGGCCGTCGCTGCGCACGGCGATCGGGCCGTCGGCCGTGACATGCAGCAGCAGGGTGCTGGGGCCGCGCAGGTTGAAGCGCTGGCGCCAGGCCGCGCCCGGGCCGATCTGCGGCGCGTTGCTGCCGACCGTGATGGTCGGCTTGTCCTTCTCGGTGCGCACCAGCGCCAGGGTCGCCGGCAGCTCATCGCCGCCGAAGCCCACGGTCGGGGCCGCGACCCACCAGTCGCCGGCATCGGACACGCTCGTGCCGGCCGGCGTCTCGACCGCCCGCAGCTGGAAGGCCTGGCCGGCCGCGCCGGTCAGCTCGACCACCCGGTCGCCGGGTGAGTCTATTGCGGGCGCATCGGCCGAGGCCGCCGGGTCGCGGCTCTTCTTGTCGATCGTGCCGCCGGAGAGAGGGCTGGTGCCGTCCAGCACCCGCAGCCCGGCGGGGGCGGAGGCGGGCAGGGCCAGGCGGAACTGCCGGGCGCTGCCGTCGATCCGGTACAGATCGCGGCCGAACGGCCCGATCGCGCCGCCGACCCAGCCGGCCAGCAGCGCGTCCGACGCGCCGAAGCGGATGTGGAAGGGCTGGCTGGTGTCGCCGTCGGCCCAGGTCGCGGCCGGGCCGCCATAGGCGGTGACCAGGTAGGTGCCGGGCTCGAGATTGCCTTCGAAGGTGATGTCGGTCATGGGATGACCGGCCACCGGCTCGATGGTCCGCACCCGCCCGGTCTGCGGCACCAGGTCGGTGCCGTTCCGCCAGAAGCGCAGCTCGGCCAGGCTGCGGCCCGCCGCCTCCAGGCGCAGGAAGCCCGGCGCCTCGACGGCGACCCAGAAGGAGCGCTGCTGCAGGTCGGCCAGCGGCGCGCTCCGCACCTCGCCGTCGCGCGGGCGCAGCGCCGGCGGCTCGGCCTCGCGGAACGGGGCGACGGTCAGCGCGGCCTCGCCCTCGGCCCCCTTGGCGCCGAACAGCCGCAGCTTGTAGGTGCCGACGTCGAGCAGCACGTCCAGCCGCCCGTCGGTGGCCCCGGCCTCGCCCGACGGCTCCGACGGGCCGGTCAGCATGTCGACCAGCTGGATCGCCACGCCGCTGCGGCTGCTGACGCGGATCGAGAAGCGGCCGGGCTGCAGCACGCGCAGCAGCGTGTCGTGCTGGCCGGCGGCGGGCAGCTTGTCCTTGTCGACGGTGGCAGCCGCGGCCGTGGGCGCCGCGGGAAGCGTGGTCTGCGCCAGGACGGGCGGGGCGGCAAGGGCGGCCATCAGGCCCAGCAGCGTGATCCAATGACGGGCACTCATGGTTTCACCCCCCAGTCCGGATCATCGGACTGCCTGCGCACCCGAATGGTTTCAACGGGATTCGTGGCATTTCGATGATCTCGCCGTGCTTTTTCCGGGCCTGCCGCCGTTTCGGCCGCCCCAGGTCAGGCGGCGCGCAGCAGCGCTTCCGCAGCGGTGGCCAGCACCTGGCAGCCCAGGACGAGATCCGCATCCGCCGTGTTCTCGGTCCAGTGATGGCTGACGCCGCCGATGCTGGGCACGAACAGCATGCCGGCCGGCAGGCGCCGGGCGAGGTATTGGGCGTCATGGCCGGCGCCGCTGGGCAGGCGCATCGCGCTGCCGGGGGCGTGATGCTCCGCCGCCCGCTCCAGCGCTGCCTGGAGCGGCGCGGCCATCACGTTGGGGGTCGAGCGCGACAGGGCGCGCAGGCTCGCCCGGCAGGGGCCGGCGGCGTCGGATTGTGCCACCAGCGCCTCCAGCGCCTGCTCCAGGACGAGGAGGCGCTCGGGATCGGCATCCCGGAACTGGAAGGTCATCTCGGCCCGCCCCGGGATGATGCTGGACGCCCCGGGCTCCAGCTGGATCCGCCCGGTGGTCCAGACGGAGTGCGGCCCGGCGACCTCGGGAAAGCGCCGCGCGATCGCGTGGCACAGCTCGGTCAGCGCGACGCCGGCATCCTTGCGCGCCGCCATGCGGGTCGTGCCGGCATGGTTCTGCTGGCCCTCGAAGGTGATGGCGTAGGTCCAGATGCCGACGATGCTGGTCACCACGCCGATGCGCTTGCCCAGGCTTTCGAGGGTGTCGCCCTGCTCGATATGCGCCTCGACGAAGCCGACATGTCGGCCGGGTTCCAGGACATAGCGCGGACGTCCGGCATAGCCGGCCTCGGCCAGGGCATCCGGCAGCGTCTCTCCGGTCGTGTCGTTGACGGATTGCGCGATCTCGTCATCCGGCAGCTCGCCGATGAAGGACCGGCTGCCGAGGAACGAGCCGAAATGCCCTTCCTCGTCGGCGAAGACGGCGACCTCGATGCCCAGGTCGCGGCAGGCCGGGTCCTCGCGGAAGGCCCGGGCGACCTCCAGCCCGTAGATCACGCCCATCGCGCCGTCGAGCCAGCCGGCATGGGGCTGGCTCTCGAGATGGGAGCCGATCAGCAGCTTCGGGCCCTTGGCCGGGCTGGCCGACATGATGTTGCCGATGCCGTCGATTTCGGCCGTGAGCCCGGCCTCCTGCAGCCGCTCGACCAGCCATTGGCGCGACGCGACATCCTGCGGCGAGTAGGTCGGCCGGTGGACGCCGGTCTTGTAGCGGCCGAACTCGGCCAGCTGGCGGAGGTCGCCCAACAGGCGCTGGCCATCGATCCGGGGCATGCTGGGTCCTCGCGCGGCACGGTTCACGGAGCCTGTCCGTTCTGACGGTCGCCCCCGGGATTGGCAAGCCCCGGCGCGCCCGGATCGGCGCCTTCGCCCGGAACCTATGCGGCGGTATGGGTCGCTCTCATCCTCGGCAGGATCGATCGCGGCCACCCCGGCGCGATAGGGTCCCGGCGAGGCCAGCGGCCGGCCGGTGGACCAATGACGGACCCCCGACCGGCCGGGGCAAGGGCTGCGGTCCATGGATCAGATATCCGTCTCGGCGCTGCTGGCGTCGCCTTTCGCCTATGTCGGCCTGGCCGGCCTCGCCGGGATCCTGGTCTGGCGCCTGATCCCCGGGCGGCGGTCGACCACCCGGCTGCTGGTGCAGATCGCGGTCTTCACGGTGATGACCGCGATCCTGATCGGCGGCGGCCTGTCCCCCTACATGATCGAAGGCCGCCGGTCGGCGGATGACGGCGCGCTGCTGGTGATCGCGGCCAGGCTGCTGTGGTGGATTCACCTCGCCTGGGCGACCATCGGCCTCGTCCGCATCTACCTCGTGCTCGAGGGGCGGCCGCGCGAGGCGCGGCTGCTGCAGGACCTGATCGTCGGCGGGGTCTATCTCGGCGTCGGGCTGTCGGTGCTGGCCTTCGTCTTCGGCATCCCGATCGGGACGCTGGTCGCCACCTCCGGCGTCATCGCCATCATCCTGGGCCTGGCCCTGCAGAGCACGCTCAGCGACGTGTTCTCCGGCATCGCCATGACCCTCGGCCGGCCCTTCGCCATCGGCGACTGGATCGTCCTCAGCGACGGGACCGAGGGGCGGGTGATCGAAAGCACCTGGCGCGCCACCCATCTGCTGACCGGCTCCAGCAACGTCGTGGTGCTGCCGAACAGCTTCCTGGCCCGGCTGGGCCTGACCAATGTCAGCCGGCCCGACGAATCCCACCTGGTGTCGCTGCCGCTGCGCCTGGCCCCGACCCGGATGCCGGCGGCGATCATGGAGGTGGTGCAGCTGGCCCTGCTCAGCGCCGATGCCATCGTCAAGGAGCCGCCGCCGTCGGTGTCCATGACCGGCCTGGACGCTGCGGCGCTGCAGATGGAGCTGTCGTTCCGGGTCGCCAGCCCCGGCAGGCGCAGCCAGGCGAGGAACGAGGTGATCGACCTCGTCTACCGCCACTGCAAATCGGCCGGGCTGCTGCTGGCACCTCCGCCGGAGGGCATTGCCGCCCTCAAGGACCTGCCGACGGAGGAGACGGCCAAGCCGCCGCCGGTCTCGCCCCTGGCGCTGATCGAGGCGCTGCCGATCTTCGCCGCGCTGACGCAGGAGGAGAGGCAGGCGCTGGCCGACGCGACCACGGCGCGGGCCTATCGCAAGGGCGACGTGATCGTGCGCGAGGGCGAGACCCTGTCCTCGCTGATGATCCTCCGGGCCGGCATCGTCGTCATGCGCCGCGGCGGGGTGGAGGCCGGCCGCCTCGCCCCCGGCGACATCTTTGGCGAGACCGGGCTGCTGGCGGGGATGGGGGAGGCCTGCACGCTGGAGGCGATGACGCGCGTGACGGTCTACGAGATCGACCAGGCCGCCTTCGAGCCGCTGATCCGCAACCGGCCGGCGCTGGCCGAGGATCTGGCCGTAAGCCTGTCCGCCCGGGCCCAGAAGGCCCGGGCGAACGGAGCCCATGGGCCCGGGCATGACCGCAGCCCGCATTTCTTCCTCGGGGCCATGCACACGATCTTCCGCCGGCGATCGGCGGGCTGACCGCGGCGGCCCGATCCAAACACCGACACCATCAGTCCGAGTTTACCGTTGCGCTTCGAAACTCGGACTGATACAGTCCGAGATATGGCTCACATCACGGCAAGCGTCGAATACGGGCTGCATTGCCTGCTGTGGCTCGTCGGCAAGGACGAGACGCCGATGAGCAGCCGGGATCTCGCCGATCTCCAGGGCATTTCGCCGGCCTTCCTGGCCAAGATCATGGCCAAGCTGGAGAAGGCCGGGATCGTCCGGGCGACAGAGGGGGTGCGGGGCGGCTATGTGCTGGCCCGGAAGCCGGAGGACATCAGCTTCCTCGCCGTCGTCGACGCGATCGAGGGGCGCAAGCCGCTGTTCGACTGCCAGGAGATCCGGGGGCGCTGCGCCGTCTTCGGGGGCAGCCCGCCCGCCTGGGCGACGGGAGGGGTCTGCGCGGTCCATGCCGTGATGCTGCGGGCAGAGAAGGCGATGCGGCAGGAGCTGGCCAGGCAATCCCTGGGAGATATCGCGCAGGGCCTGTTCCGGGTGGCGCCGGCCGATTTCACCGCCGCGCTGGAAGAATGGATCGACCGCCGGGTCAGCGGCCGCGGCCGCAGATCCGGCGCCTCCGACCCCGTTTCATCGAAGTGAGGTCACCCATGTACACGGCCGCCGCGACCGAGCGTCCCCTGGTGCTGATCGTCGATGACGACGAGGCCGTCCGGCTGTCGCTGCAGGAGCTCATGCTGTCGGTGGGGCTCGACGCCGTCGGTTTCGCCTCGGCCCGCGAGCTGCTGGACACGGCACTGCCGGACCGGTCGGGATGCCTGGTCCTCGACGTCCGCCTGCCGGGCACCAGCGGGCTTGACCTGCAGCAGCAGCTCGCCTCGGACGGCAGGGCCAAGCCGGTCGTCTTCCTGACCGGCCATGGCGACATCCCGATGACGGTCCAGGCCATGAAGGCCGGCGCCGTCGACTTCCTGACCAAGCCGGTCCGCGACCAGAGCCTGCTGGACGCCGTCACCACCGGCATCGAGCGCGACGTGGCCCAGCGGGCCAGGGCCAGGGTGTCGCGGCAGCATGTCGACCACCACCGCACCCTGACCCCGCGCGAGCGCCAGGTACTGCGCGCGGTGGCGCTGGGGCGGTTCAACAAGCAGATCGCCTTCGACCTCGGCATCAGCGAGGTCACCGTCAAGCTGCACCGCAGCAACGTGATGCGGAAGATGCACGCCAGCTCGGTCGGCGAGCTGATTCGCGCCTGGGAAGCCCTCCCGGCCGAGCTGCGCGAGGACGGGGAGCCGACCTAGCCCACGGGATAGTTACGGAGGCGCCGCGGCTGGCGCGACATGGGGAGCCATTCGCGTCGATGAGGGCCGCCCGCTTGTCCAAGCTTCCCATGATCGCGATCGTCGACGATGACGAAGCCATGCGCGACGCACTGTCCGAGCTGCTCCAGGTCCTGGGCTTCGAGAGCCGGGCTTTCGACTGCGCCGCGGCCTTCCTGGACGAGGCCGAGCGCTTCGATTGCCTGATCACCGATGTGCGGATGCCGGGCGTGGACGGCATCGAGCTGCAGCGCCGGCTGCGCGCCTGCGGCTGCGCCATCCCGGTGCTGATGATCACCTCGGCGCCGGATCCGATGACCCGGGCGCGGGCCCTGGACGGCGGCGCCTGCGCCTATCTGGCCAAGCCGGTCGATGACGGCGTGCTGCTCGACCACCTCAGGGCGGCCTTGGGGCGGGAGGGCGGACAGGCCGGCGGCGACCCGTCATCGGGAGGCTGACATGGACGAGACGTTTGCTTCCATCGCCGGGCACGAGCCCGAAGCCGCTTCCGCTCTCGACGCGGCGCGTCGCGACACGGCCTATTGGCGGCTCGCCATCGCCGGTGTCCGGCCCTTCATGAGCGCCCGGCTGGCCCGCGGCGAGCTGTGCCAGGCGGATTGGGCGTCCGAGGTGCTCGAGCGGACCTTCGTGGTCGATCTCAACGAGCGGAGCGAGCACCTGCTCGGCGGGCCCGGCGGCCGCGAGGAGCTGATCGGCCGGCCGATCGCGGAGGTCTGGCCGACCGACAGCAAGGCCGATCTGGCCGAGATGATCGCCGAGGTCGCGATGGATCCGTCTCCGCGCGCGGTGCGGGTGCGCGGCATCAGCTCGCTGCTGCTGAACCGTCCGGAGATGACGGTCAGGCGATCGGCGGATGGCGGTCGCGACACGGTGATCGTGACGGTGACAGGCCCGCTGATCGACCATCGATCCTACTGGTCGGTGCGGGCGAGCGAGGAGCGGTACCGCAACCTCATCCGCCATCTGCCCAATCCGCTGCTGCGCATCGACACGGCCGCGATGGCATCTGTCTTTGCCGGGCTCAGGGCCGAGGGGGTCTATGATTTCGGCCTGTATCTGGACGCCCATCCGGAGCTGATCGAGTTCGCCCTGCAAAGCGTGCTGATCACCGAGGTCAATCCCAGCGCGGCCGCGCTGTTCGGCGCGGCCTCGGCGGCGGATCTGACCGGCCCGGTGCGGATCCTGTTCCAGGCTTCGCCCGACACCGTGCGGCGGATCATGATCGCGAATTTCGAGGGGCGCCGGAGCCACGCCGAGGTGATGAAGCTCCGCCGGCTCGATGGCCGGCTGCTCGACGTCCAGTTCTCGGTGACCTATCCG
>NZ_JBCNNF010000284.1:0-9111 GCF_039594555.1 Inquilinus sp. | reverse complement strand
ATCGGCAACCTGTACGGCCCGAACTATGTGCCGGGCCAGCCGCGGGTCTACAAATCGACCGCCAAGAACGCGCAGGAGGCGCATGAGGCGATCCGCCCGACCGACCTGCGCCGGCGGCCGGAGGACATGTCGCGTTTCCTGTCGCGCGAGGAGCTGCGCCTCTACGAGCTGGTCTGGAAGCGCACCATGGCCTGCCAGATGGAATCCGCGATCCTGGACCAGGCCATCGTTGACGTCGCCGATGCCCGCCAGACCGCGGTGTTCCGCGCCGTCGGCACGGTCATCCGCTTCGACGGCTTCCTCAAGGTCTACCAGGAGGACCGCGACGACCCCTCCGGCGAGGAGGATGAGAGCCAGCGCCGCCTGCCTTCCATGGCCAAGGGCGACGCGGTCGAGCGCCGCAAGACCATCCCCGAGCAGCACTTCACCCAGCCGCCGCCGCGCTTCACCGAGGCCAGCCTGGTGAAGCGGATGGAGGAGCTGGGCATCGGCCGCCCCTCCACCTACGCCTCGATCCTGCAGGTGCTGCAGGATCGGGAGTATGTCCGGCTGGAGAAGAAGCGCTTCATCCCGGAGGACCGCGGCCGCATCGTCACCGCCTTCCTGGAGAACTTCTTCAAGCGCTACGTCGAGTACGACTTCACGGCGAAGCTGGAGGAGCAGCTCGACGATATCTCGGGCGGCAAGCTCGACTGGAAGCAGGTGCTGCGCGACTTCTGGGCCGCGTTCCACGCCGCGGTGGAGGAGACCAAGGACCTCAAGATCGGCGACGTGATCTCGGCGCTGGACGAGGCGCTGTCGGACCACCTGTTCCCGCCGAAGGGGGACGGCACCGACCCGCGGCTGTGCCCGTCCTGCGCCAAGGGCCGGCTGGGGCTGAAGCTGGGCCGGACCGGCGCCTTCGTCGGCTGCTCGAACTATCCGGACTGCCGCTACACCCGGCCGCTGGGCGCACCCGGCGAGGAGGGCGGCGCCGAGGAATCGGCCTTCCCGCGCCCCCTCGGCGACGACCCGGAGACCGGCCTGCCGGTGTCGATCCGCAAGGGCCCCTACGGCATCTACGCCCAGCTCGGGCCCAAGGACGAGGCGGCGAAGGGCGAGAAGCCGAAGCGCGCCTCGCTGACCAAGTCGCAGGATCCACTGGCGATAACGCTGGAGGATGCGCTGGCCCTGCTGTCGCTGCCGCGCGAGATCGGCCGGCACCCGGACTCGGGCGAGCCGATCCTGGCCGGCATCGGCCGCTACGGCCCCTATCTGAAGCATGGCGACAAGTACAAGAACCTGCCGCCGGACGAGGACGTGCTGAAGATCGGCATGAATCGCGCCGTCGACCTGCTGGCCGCCGACGCCGCCAAGGCCCGGCCCAGCGCCGAGCCGCTGCGCGAGGTCGGGCCGCATCCGGATGGCGGCGAGCCGATCAGGGTCTTCGCCGGCCGCTACGGCCCCTATGTCCGCCACGGCAAGGTCATGGCCTCGCTGCCCCGCGGCGTCGAGCCCGAGGCGGTGACGGTGGAGAAGGCGGTCGAGTGGCTGGCCGCCAAGGCGGCGAAGGCCCCGGCCAAGGGCGGCCGCGGACGATCCGCGGCCAAGGCGGCGCCGAAGGCCGCCGCGAAGAAGACCCCGGCCAAGAAGACAGCCGCTCGCAAGGGCAAGGCGGCCGAGTGACCGAACCGCCCACCCGCAAGCCCCCAGCGCGAAGGCCGATCAAGCGGAAGAAGGTCGTCAAGACCGTCGTCCCGGCCAAGACGCCGCTGGGCAAGGGCAAGAAGGCGGCCAAGCCGTTCCCGACGCGCGAGCAGATCGTCGAGTTCCTGAAGTCGCGCGACGACACGGTCGGCAAGCGCGAGATCGCCCGCGCCTTCCACATCACCGGCGACGATCGGGTGAGACTGAAGGAGCTACTGCAGGACATGGCCGAGGAGGGCCAGCTGGAGAAGCGCCGCGGCCGCCGCATGCGGGCGCCGGGCGCCATCCTGCCGAATGTCGCGGTGCTGCGCATCGTCGCCATCGATGCGGATGGCGAGGCCCTGGCCCAGCCCACCCGGTGGGAGGAAGAAGAGCCGCCGCCCCGCATCGCTATGGTGGCCGAGGGCCGCGGCAAGGGTGCGCTGGCGGTCGGCGACCGGGTCCTGGCCCGGCTGCAGCAGGCCGAGGACGGCAGCTGGACTGCCCGCACCATGCGCCGGCTGGAGAACCAGGCCGATATCCGCGTGGTCGGCGTGTTCCGCCGCGGCCGCGACGGCCAGGGCCGCATCGTGCCGGCCGACAAGCGGGCGCGGGACACCTGGCCGGTGCGCGAGGGCGACACCGGCGGCGCCAAGGACGGCGAGCTGGTGGAGGCGCTGGTCGAGGCCTCCGACCGCCTCGGGCCGCGCCGCACCGTGGTCAGCGCCCGCTACGGCGATGCCGAGGATCCGCGTTCGATCAGCCTGATCGCCATTCATGCCGCCGGCATCCCGACCGAATTCCGGCCCAAGGCCCTGGCCCAGGCCGAGGCGGCAGAGCCCGCCGGGCTGGAGGGCCGGGTCGACCTGCGCCAGATCCCGCTGGTGACCATCGACGGCGCCGATGCCCGCGACTTCGACGACGCGGTCTTCGCCGAGCCCGACCCGGACCATCCCGGCGGCTGGCACCTGATCGTCGCCATCGCCGATGTCGCCCATTACGTGCCGCCGGGGTCGCCGCTGGACCGCGACGCCTTCGAGCGCGGCAATTCCTGCTATTTCCCCGACCGCGTCGTGCCGATGCTGCCGGAGGCGCTGTCGAACGGCCTGTGCTCGCTGCGGCCGAACGAGGACCGCGCCTGCCTGGCCGCCGATCTGTGGATCGACGCGCAGGGCCGGCTGAAGCGCCACCGCTTCCGCCGCGGACTGATGCGCTCCTCCGCCCGGCTGACCTATGAGCAGGTGCAGGCCGCCCGCAACGGCCAGCCGGACGAGCTGACCGGCCCGCTGCTGGAGCCGGTGATCGCCCCGCTCTACGGCGCCTACGAGGCGCTGCTGGCGGCGCGGGAGAAGCGCGGCACGCTGGAGCTGGACCTGCCGGAGCGCAAGGTGCAGCTGGACGAGGATGGCCGCGTCGCCTCGATCGGCGTGCGGGCGCGGCTCGACAGCCACAAGCTGATCGAGGAGTTCATGATCGCCGCCAATGTCGCGGCGGCGGAGACGCTGAGCGACAAGAACCTGCCGGCGCTGTACCGGGTGCACGACCAGCCGGATCGTGCCCGGGTCGCGGCGCTGAAGGAGTTCCTGGTGCCGCTGGGCTACACCCTGTCGCTGGGCCAGGTGATGCGGCCGCGCGTGTTCGGCCAGATCCTGGAGCGGGCCGTCGGCCGGCCCGAGGAGCCGATGGTCAACGAGATGGTACTGCGGTCGCAGGCCCAGGCGGTCTACAGCCCGGACAATCTCGGCCATTTCGGCCTGGCCCTGCCGCGCTATGCCCATTTCACCTCGCCGATCCGCCGCTACGCCGACCTGACGGTGCATCGCGGGCTGATCCGGCTGCTGCATCTCGGCGACGACGGCGCCACCGACGAGGAGCTGTCGCGGCTGGAGGAGATCGGCGAGCACATTTCCGTGACCGAGCGCCGTGCCGCCCAGGCCGAGCGCGACGCGGTCGACCGCTACATGGCCAGCTGGCTGGCCGACCGGATCGGCGCCATCCTGCCCGGCCGGATCGGAGGCGTCGCCAAGTTTGGCCTGTTCGTGAAACTGGACGAATCGGGCGCCGACGGGCTGGTGCCGATCTCGACCCTGCCCGACGACTATTACGACCATGACGAGGCTGCGCACGCCCTGGTCGGCCGGCGCTGGAACCGCGTGTTCCGGCTGGGCGCCAAGGTGCGGGTGCGGGTCACCGAGGCCGACCCGCTGACCGGCAGCACCGTCTTCGCCCTGGTCGACGCCGCCCAGGGGGCCGATGTCGAGGGGCTGCCGCCGCTGGCGGAATCGGACCGCCGGCCCCCCTCCCGCGGCCGGCCGCGATTCGGGTCCCGATCCGGCGGAAAGCCAGGGCCCGGGCCGCGCCGCGGCTCTCGGCGTTGAATGCAGCCCTGCTGCGCTGCAATACCGCCTTTCTCCTGTCAAGCTCCTGGCCTAGAGTGAGCCTGTAAAGTCCGGGCCGGAGTTGCATTAAGTGTTATGTCAGAAGCGGTTGGCGGCGGTTGTTGCGGCGCTGCTGGTGCTTTCGGGCTGCTTGTCCTCCGCCCCGGACTCCCCGGCTCCCCAGACTGCTGAGGCGCAGGCCCGCGAGGGCGGCCACTTCGCCGACCCGTCGGTGTTCACCGTCGGCTTCGACCGCATCCAGGAAGTCTATCTGGTCAAGGAGGACTTCGGGAAGCTGGCGCTGGACGGGCTGGGCGGCCTGTCCAAGCTCGACGACACGCTCAGCGTCCGCCGCGACGGCGGCCAGGTGCAACTGATCCGCGCCGGCCATGTGGTCGGAAATTTCGATTCGCCCGCGCCCGACGCCTCCTATGACTGGGGCACGCTGGTCGCTTCCACGCTCGATTCGGCTTCGCTGGTCTCGGCGAAGGTCGCCACCGCCGGCAACGAGGCGGCCTACCAGGCGGTCTATGAGGCGCTGCTGTCGGACCTCGACCCCTATTCCCGCTACGTCAACCCGGACCGCGCCCGCGACGACCGCGCCCAGCGCGACGGCTATACCGGCGTCGGCATCGCCCTGAGCCAGGACGACAAGGGCCGGCCGGTGATCGGCGACGTGTTCCCGGACACACCGGCCGCCCGCGCCAACCTGCTGAAGGGATCGCTGATCGTCGCCGTCGACGGCGTGTCGGTGGAGGACGCCAAGGTCGACGAGATCGCCGACCTGATGCGCGGCCCGGTCGGCACCAAGGTCGACCTGACCGTGCGCGAGCCCAAGGGCAACAGCCGCACCGCGACGATGACCCGCGAGAAGGTCATCGAGAACATGGTCCGCAGCGAGGTGCGCGACAACGTCATCGTGGTCAAGCTGCTGCGCTACAACACCACCGCCGCCGCCGCCGTGCGCAACGCCGTGACCGGCCTGCTGCGCGGTCTGAACGGCAGGGCCCGCGGCGTCGTGCTGGACCTGCGCGGCAATCCCGGCGGCCTGCTGGACCAGTCGGTGGCGCTGGCCGACATGTTCATGGACCACGGCCCGATCGTGTCGACGCGCGGCCGCAATCCGGACAGCGACCAGAGCTTCTCCGCCCGCACCGGCGACATCTCCGGCCACCTGCCGCTTGCTGTGCTGGTCGACGGTCATTCCGCCTCGGCCGCCGAGGTCACCGCCGCGGCGCTGCAGGATGCCGACCGGGCGATCCTGGTCGGCTCCACCTCCTTCGGCAAGGGCAGTGTCCAGACCGTGACCCGGCTGCCGAATGATGGCGAGCTGTTCCTGACCTGGAGCCGGATCTACGCGCCCTCCGGCTACACCTGGCACCGCCAGGGCATCCTGCCGACATTCTGCACCAGCGGCAGCGGCACCGACGCCAAGGCGATGATCGACGCCTTCCGCGCCGGACAGATGCCGAGCCTGGCCGAGGCAATGGCGGAGCGGTTCAAGGCGCCGGACGACGAGACGGCGCTGCGCCGCGTCCGCTCCGCCTGCCCCTGGCAGGTCCATGACGCCGATCTCGACATCCAGGTCGCGGTCGGGCTGATCAGCGATCCCGCCCTCTACGCCCAGGCGCTGGGGTCGCAGGACCGCGGCACCGTCGCCGCCCACGCGCAATAGCGTTCTTCGGCGCCAGGCCTGTCGGATCGCACCGGTTCCTTTCGTCCTCCGGGGAACCCCAGGAGGTGACCCATGGACGAACCACCGGTGATCAAGACGCGGCGAAAGGGCCGGACCGGGACCCAGAGCATGCTGATTCCGAGCGAGGGAATGGTCGCAGAGGCGCTGCGGGCCGCCCCGCCCGGCCGGCTGTCGGATCTCGGCGAGCTGCGACGCGGGCTGGCGCAGGCGCATGGCGCGGATGCCTGCTGCCCGGTGACGGTGCAGCGGCACCTGGTGCGCCTCAGCCAGGACGGCGGCGCGCCCTTCTGGCGCGTCGTCGACCCCGACCGGCCTTTCGCCCGGAGGATGGCCGGCGGGCCGGAGCGCATCCGCGCCCGGCTGGCCGGCGAGCGCTGATGCCGTCGCGCGGTGCCGGGAAGATCCCCGCTCCGATCATCGCGCACTTGACTCGGGCGGCGCGGACGCTATGGTGCGCGCTTCCCGGCCCGTGATGCGGCGCCGAGCAGAGTCATATTGGGACCAGCATCATGGCCAAGCCGAGCACCATCAAGATCCGCCTGAACAGCACCGCGGACACCGGTTTCTTCTACGTCACCAAGAAGAACCCGAAGACCAAGACCGAGAAGCTGACGCTGAAGAAGTACGACCCGGTCGTGCGCAAGCACGTCGAGTTCAAGGAAGGCAAGATCAAGTAAGCAGCGCCGCCCGGCCTGTGCCGGGCGCCGTGTCTCTGCTTCCTGACGGAGCCCCGCCGGCGGCGGGGCTTTTTGCATGGCTGCGCTTGGCCAGCCTCAGCCGAGGTGCCGGCGCACCGTGGCGATGAACCCGGCGACGCTGATCGGCTTCGAGATGTAGTCGTCGCAGCCGCCGGCCCGCACCATCGCCTCGTCGCCCTTCATCGCCAGCGCCGTCACCGCGATCACCGGGATCGCCGCCAGCTCCCGGTCGGCCTTGAGCCACTTCGTCACCTCCAGCCCCGAGATCTCGGGCAGCTGGATATCGAGCAGGATCAGGTCGGGCCGATGCGCCCGCGCCATCGCCATCACCTCCGACGCGCTGTCGGTGCCGACCGTGGCGTAGCCATTCGCCTCGAGCACGTCGACGAACAGCTTCCGGTTAAGCTCGTTGTCCTCGACGATCATCACGGTCTTCGACATGGCCCGCCCCCTCCCAATGGGCCAGAATCGATCGCGCCTTCCGCCTTGTAAAGGCGGCACCGCCGGCACCTCGTGCGCATCCGGTACAAAACGGGTACAATCGCGCCATGTCCGATCCCGTGACACTGCGGCCGGTCCGATGACCCCAAAGCCGGACCGGGCCAGCCTGCTGCCCGGCCTGTGCCGGGACTGCGGCGCGCATCCGCCGCCGGGAGCACGGCGCTGCGCCCGCTGCGGGTCGCCGCGCCTGATCCGCCATGCCGAGCTGCATCAGCTGAGCATTGCCCATCTCGACTGCGACGCCTTCTACGCCACGGTGGAGAAGCGCGACCGGCCGGAGTTGCAGGACCGGCCGGTGATCGTCGGCGGCGGGGTGCGCGGCGTGGTCTCGGCCGCCTGCTATGTCGCCCGGCTGTACGGCGTGCGCTCCGCCATGCCGATGTTCAAGGCGCTGGAGGCCTGCCCCGACGCCGTGGTGCTGCGCCCTGATATGCAGAAATACGCCGGGGTCAGCCGCCAGATCCGGGCGCTGTTCCTGGCGGCGACGCCGAAGGTCGAGCCGCTGTCGCTGGACGAGGCCTTCCTCGACCTGACCGGCACCCAGGCGCTGCACGGCCGCAGCCCGGCCGAGACCTGCGCCGCCATCGCCCGCCAGGTCGAGCGCGAGATCGGCGTCACCCTGTCGATCGGCCTGGCGCCGAACAAGATGCTGGCCAAGATCGCGTCGGACCTGGACAAGCCGCGCGGCTTCGCCGTGATCGGCCGGACCGACGCCATGGCCTTCCTGGCCGACAAGCCGGCCGGCATCATCCCGGGCGTCGGCAAGGTGATGCGCGAGAAGCTGTTCAGCGACGGCATCCGCACCGTCGGCGACCTGCGCCGGCTGGACGAAAGCGCGCTGGTCCGCCGCTTCGGCGTGTTCGGCCGCCGCCTGTACCGCTATGCCCGCGGCGAGGACCACCGGCCTGTCGACCCGGATGGCGAGACCAAGAGCATCTCGGCCGAGACCACCTTCACCATCGACATCCAGAACCCGCAGGCGCTGCAACGCGAATTGTGGCCGCTGTGCGAGACCGTGGCGGCACGGCTGAAGAAGCAGGACCTGGCCGGCGGCACGGTGGTGCTGAAGCTGAAGACGGCCAGCTTCCGGCAGCTGACCCGCAGCCATCGCCTGACCGACCCGACCCAGCTGGCGGAGACGATCTGGCGCATCGCCGCGCCGATGGTGGAGCAGGCGGCGAATGGCGAGGCCTTCCGGCTGATCGGCATCGGCTGCACCGACCTGGTCGAGGGCCGTCTGGCCGACCCGCCGGACCTGCTGGACCCGGCCCCGGCCAGGCGCCGCGCGGTCGAGGAGGCGATGGACGAGATGCGCCGCAAGCTGGGCCCCGATGCCATCGCCAAGGGTCGCTCCGGCCTGCCGCGCCGGCCCGGATAACGATTCGCAGCGTCCTTCCGCCGCGGCAGATTCCCCCTGGGCGCCGGCGCTGGTCGGGGAGAGACTGCGCCCCACCCGCGTTCACGCCATCCGCCGGCGCGGCCGGCGCCCAACCGAGGAAGCCTGCGATGAACCGACGTGATGCCCTGACACTGGGCGGCGCCGCCGCCCTCGCCGCCACCGCCGTCCGGATCGGCGCCCCGGCCCTGGCCCAGACGGCCGCCGCACCGGCAGGCCCATTCAAGCAGCCGCCGCTGCCGTTCAAGGAGGATGCGCTGGCCCCGGTGATCGGGGCCGAGACCGTCGGCCTGCATTACGGCAAGCACCACAAGGCCTATTTCGACGCGCTGAACAAGCTCGCCGCCGGCACGCCCTATGAGGCGATGACGTTGGCCGAGGTGGTGGTGAAATCGGCCACGGCCAAGGACCAGGCCGTGTTCAACCAGGCCGGCCAGACCTGGAACCACAACCTCTATTGGGAGCAGTTCACCCCCGGCGGGCCGAAGGCGCCGCAGGGCCGCCTGGCCGATGCCATCGGCGAGTCCTTCGGCGACCAGGCCGCCCTCGTGAAGGCTACCACCGAGGCGGCGACCAAGGTGTTCGGCAGCGGCTGGGTCTGGCTGGTGGCCGATGCCGGCAAGCTGGCCCTGGTGGGGACGTCGAACGCGGACTCCCCCTTCGCCCATGGCGGGCAGCCGCTGTTCGGCATCGATGTCTGGGAGCACGCCTACTATCTCGACTACCAGAACCGCCGCGCCGACCACGTCAAGGCGGTGATGGAAAGCCTGGTCAACT
>NZ_JBCNNF010000283.1:0-9157 GCF_039594555.1 Inquilinus sp. | reverse complement strand
GGCACCAGCGCGACCATCGTGTCGAGCTACAATGACGGGCTGGCGACCAATTTCGGCGTCTTCGACGCGAACTATTCGAGCAGCAACTCGGTTGCCTCCTGGGTCGTCCATCAGCACCACGCCGGCCCGGTCATCGCCGGCGAGGTCTGGGTCGATACCATCAACTATGTCGACAGCTACGCGGTCACCAATGTGTGGGGGCAGAAGGGCTCGGTCCACGACAGCCTGCCCGGCAACGCTGGGGTGACGATCGTCCACATCTGAGCTGACCCGGCACTCGACGGCTATGCGTGAAGGCCGTCGAGCTCGGGCATGAGCACCACGCTCTCCTGCTCGTTCGGGTCGGTGCGGGCGATCACCGCGACGCAATCCTCGGCCGGGCTGGGGTTGTAGGGCAGGTGCGGCATGCCGGCGGGGATGTAGAGGAACTCCCCGGCCCGGACCATCAGATGCTGCTCCAGCCGGTCGCCGAACCACATGCCGGATTCGCCGCTCAGCACATGGATCGCGGTCTCATGCGCCTCGTGGCGGTGCGCCTTGGCCCGGGCGCCCGGCGGCAGGGTGACGAGCTGCAGGTGGATGCCCGTCGCCCCCGCCGATTCGGCCGAGATGCCGGGCGTGTAGCTCAGCGCCTGCTTGCCGGTGAACCGCGCCCCGGCGCCGACCACCCGGCAGGTCGGCTTGGTGCCCGTCAGATCCATGATCCGCGCTCCGATGCCTCAAACCCGCCTATCCTGGGCGGGCCGGGTGACGGTCGCATTGCGGAACCGGGGAAAACTGTTACATCGGTGACAGGCGGCGGGATTTTTCGGCGCGCCCCGCCGGCCACCATTCCGGCGGAATCGGGGCGGCCCTGCGCGGATCGGGTTTGACCGGCCCGTCCGGCTGGCCGAAAGATGACGGCTCCGTCAGTTGCGACAACTGACACACGCCGCCACGACCGACTGACCGCCATGTCCAAGTCCCGCCGCCCCGCCACCATCCTCGCCCATGCCGGCCGCCACCCCCGTGAGAATCACGGCATGGTGAACCCGCCCGTCTATCACAGCTCGACCGTGCTGTGGCCGACGGTGGCGGCGATGGACGAGGCGCATGCCGGGTTCGAGCATGGCGTCTACAGCTATGGCCGCGTCGGCACCCCGACCAGCGAGGCCTTCGAGGACGCGGTCGCGGCGCTGGAGGGCGGATACGGCGCCATCTCAGTCTCCTCCGGCCTCGCGGCGGTCAACGTCGCGCTGACCGCCTTCGTCAAGGCCGGCGACCATGTGCTGATCACCGACAGCACCTATGGCCCGACCCGGCGCTATGCCGATGCGGTGCTGAGCCGCTTCGGCGTCGAGGTCGAGTACTACGACCCGCTGATCGGCGCGGAGATCGAGAGCCTGTTCCGGGGGAACACCCGGCTGGTCTATCTCGAATCCCCGGGGTCGCTGACCTTCGAGGTGCAGGACGTGCCGGCGATCGCCGCCGCCGCCCGGTCGCGCGGCGTGCTGACCGCGCTGGACAACACCTGGGCCACGCCGCTGGGCTTCGACGCCTTCGGGCATGGCGTCGACGTCACCGTCCACGCCGCAACCAAGTACATGGTCGGCCATTCCGACGCGATGATGGGCGTGGTCGGCGCCCGCGAGAAGCGGGTATGGCAGATCCTGAAGACCCACGCCGTGCAGTCCGGCCACTGTGCCGGGCCGGACGATCTGTACCTGGCCCAGCGCGGCCTGCGCACCATGGGGGTGCGGCTGCGCCAGCATCAGGAGAATGCGCTGGAGGTCGCGCGCTGGCTGCAAGCGCGGCCGGAGGTGGCGCGGGTGCTGTACCCGGCCCTGCCGCAGGACCCCGGCCATGCGCTGTGGCGGCGCGACTTCACCGCCGCCTCCGGCCTGTTCGCGATTGTGCTGCAACCGGCCTCTGCCGGCCAGGTGGCGGCGATGCTGGACGGCATGGAGCTGTTCCAGATGGGCGCCAGCTGGGGCGGCTATGAGAGCCTGATCCTGCCGACCCATCCGGAGAAGATCCGCACTGCCACGCGGTGGGACGCCGAGGGGCCGGGCGTGCGGCTGCATGTCGGGCTGGAGGACACGGCCGACCTGATTGCCGACCTGGAGGCCGGGCTGGACCGGCTGCGGGCGGCGGCATGAGCGGGGCACGCCTTCTCGAGGAGGTCCGCTTCGACGCCGACGGCCTGGTCCCCGCCATCGCCCAGCAGCACGACACCGGCGAGGTGCTGATGCTGGCCTGGATGAACCGCGCGGCGATCGAGGAGACACTGGCCAGCGGCCGCGCCTGCTACTGGTCGCGCTCGCGCCAGGCCTTGTGGCGCAAGGGCGACACCTCCGGCCAGGTGCAGCGCCTGGTCGAGCTGCGGCTGGATTGCGACGGCGACGCGGTGCTGCTGCGGGTCGACCAGACCGGTGTCGCCTGCCACACCGGCCGGCGCAGCTGCTTCTACCGGGTCGCGCGCGACGGCGCCTGGCACACCGACCTGCCGGTGCTGCACGACCCGAAGGAGCTCTACGGCCACGGTCACTGACGGGCCTGCCGGCCCGTCAGTCCGACCCGAGCGTCAGCGGTCGCCGGCCACCCGGGTCAGGTCCTGGCGGTGGGTCTCGCCGATCAGCCAGACCGCGGCCACGCTGATCACGGCGGCGACGCTGATATAGAGGCCGACCCAGCTGAGCCCGCCCTCGGCGACCAACGTTTGGGCGATGTAGGGTGCCAGCGACGCGCCGAGGATGCCGGCCAGGTTGTAGGTCAGCGACGCACCGGTGTAGCGCACGCCGGTCGGGAACAGCTCCGGCAGGAAGGCTCCCATCGGGCCGAAGATCAGGCCCATCAGGAACAGGCCGAGGCACAGGAACAGGGTGACCAGCACCGCCGAGCCGCTGCCCAGCAACGGTGCCAGAGCGAAGCCGAACAGCACGGTCAGGATGCCGCCGACGATCAGAACCGGCCGCCGGCCGATGCGATCGCTGAGGCTGGACGACAGCGGGATGCCGAGGCCGAGGAAGATGATGGCGAAGCATTCCAGCCCCAGGAAGGCCTGGCGCGAATAGCCCAGCGACTTGGTGCCGTAGCCCAGCGCGAACACCGTGGTGATATAGAACAGGGCATAGCAGGACACCATCGCCAGGGTGCCGAGGATGGTGACCCGGGTGTAGCGGGCCAGCACGTCGCCGATCGGCACCCGCACCCGCTCCTGCCGCTCCATCGCCTCGCGGAACACCGGCGTCTCCACCAGCTTCAGCCGGACATAGAGGCCGACCGCCACCAGCACAGCGCTGAGCAGGAACGGCACGCGCCAGCCCCAGGCCCGGAACTGCGCGTCGTCCAGCCCGAGCGCCAGCAGCAGGAACAGCCCATTGGCGGCGAGGAAGCCGATCGGGGCGCCGAGCTGCGGGAACATGCCGAACCAGCCGCGCTTGCCGGCCGGGGCGTTCTCCACCGCCAGCAGCGCCGCACCGCCCCATTCGCCGCCGAGGCCGAGCCCCTGGCCGAAGCGCAGCAGGCACAACAGCGCCGGCGCCAGCCAGCCGATCGCGTCATAGCTGGGCAGCACGCCGATCAGCGTGGTCGAGATGCCCATCAGCAGCAGGGAGGCCACCAGCGTCGCCTTGCGGCCGATGCGGTCGCCGAAATGGCCCAGCAGGGCCGAGCCGACCGGCCGGGCGATGAAGGCGATGGCGAAGGTGGCGAAGGACAGCAGCAGCTGCGCCGCATCCGATTCCTGCGGGAAGAACACCGGCCCGAACACCAGGGCCGCGGCCGTGCCGTAGATGTAGAAGTCGTAGAACTCGATGGCGGTGCCGACCAGGCTGGCCAGCACGATCCGGCCGGTGGTGTTGACTGGAGCCGGCGCGGGCCGGTCGAATGTTGTGTCGGTCATGAGAAAACGCACCGATGGTTGCTTGGGCGGCAGGGCCGGGTTCCATATCTGTCCCGGCGAGGGGTGCCGTCAACCATCGGCGGCCCCATCGCCCGGCGCTCGCGGCATGACAGCAGCGCGTCGGGCGACAGGGCCGGCCACGGCGGGCCCGTCCGGTCAAGGGCCCGGGATACGGCCGGCACGGCTACGGCAGGATGTCCGGGCCCACCGGAAAACGGCTACCGATGTAGCTTTTCCTACCACGTCCTGCCGTTGATGCAGGGCTGCCGCCGGCCGTTCGGGGGCAGCTGCAGCCGGAACCGCACGGCGTTGAAGTGGCTGGCGCGGGAGGATTTGCACACCGCCGCCCATTGCGCCGTGGTGAAGGCCTTGTACTCGGCGACGAACACCGCCTTGTTGGCCCGGGTGTAGAGCTGCAGCCCCGGCACCGCGCGGTCGAGGATCGGGTCGTAGGGGTTCAGACATTCGCCGTACTGGTAGCACTGCTCGTTCAGGGTCCAGTCGAAGCTGGCCACCAGGTCACGGATCTGGATGATGTCGCCCTTCTGGCCGATCGACATGCCGATCTCATGCGCCCATCGCGCCAGGGCCCGGTTGTAGGCCAGCTGGTCCTGGTAGGTCAGCGGGAAGCCGGTCTCGCCCTTCGTGGCGCTGGGCCTGTTGGTGGCCGGGTCCAGGCTGTTCTCCCAGCCGTCGATCTCATCCGGCTCGATGGCGTCGAAGCCCTTGTCTTTGCACATCTGCATCCGCGCCTTCATGATCGGCTCCAGCTCGCGGATGCGGCGGATGTCGAGCCAGAAGGAATTGTCCCAGCCTATATCGGGCTTGCCCCAGATCCGCGGCACCAGCCTCCGGAACTTGGCGGCATCGCCGCGATAGGTCTCGTACACACCGACATCGATGTAGCAGATCACCTTCTTGCCCCGGGCGTGCAGGGCGTCGACCGTGGCCTTGCTGTTGAACTCGCCGTCGATGTCGTAGACGTCGGGCTCGGGCAGGACCGCGCCGTTGAAGTCGCGCAGCCCCATCTGCACCGGATCGTTGATATTCAGCGGGCCGCCGAGGACCCAGTGGAACGACAGCGGCTTGTCGGATGTCGGCTTCCACCAGCCGGCGGCCGCCGGCTGCGGGTCGTCGGCGTGGGCGGAGGCCGCCGCGCCGGCGACGAGCGCCGCCGCGACCAGGAGACTGCGACAGAATCGGCCCATGACGGGACTCCCCTTCCAGTCGAATGATGAAATGTCGGATGCGGCCCGGCCCTCAATCCGGCGAGTCCGGGTCCAGTGCCACGATGGTAGAGATACGGCCGGCCGTTGCAATAATCGGGAAGAGTCCGGCCCGAATACTTGCAATGCCTGCAAATCCAGAAAAATGCGGATAAAGACCACAGTATCGCCACCATCGCCCGCGCCGCCCGCCCGGCCCGGATAATGCGGCCGATCCCTCGCGACGCGCTTGCGATCGGATGCGGAACGGAGCATCTAGCGTGCGTCGCCCGGAGGATCGGACGCCTCCATCCGTTCGACGTCGTAAGGACCCGTCGCTTGATGACCGACCGCAAAGCCGGCCCAGACCGGCCGGACATGAACCCCTGGCTGTTCTTTCGCCGCTGGCTCGCCAACCCCCGTGAGGTGGGATCGGTGACACCGTCCTCGCCCGCGCTGAAGCGCCGGCTGACGCAGGAGATCCGGCGCGAGCCCGACGAGTATGTGGTCGAGCTGGGCGGCGGCACCGGGGCGATCACCCGCGGCATTCTGGAGCGGGGCGTGCCGGCCGACCGGCTCTACGTGCTCGAGATCAACCCCGAGATGGCGCGGCACCTGCGCGAGACCTTTCCCGGCATCCATGTGATCGAGGGCGACGCCCGCCGCCTGGGCGAGATCCTGCCGCCCGAGGTGGTCGGCAAGGTCGGCACCACCCTGTGCGGCATCCCGATGCTGCTGCTGACGCATGAGGAGCAGCAGGCGATCCTCGATTCGGCCTATTCGGTGATGCCGAAGGGGCGTCAGGTCGTGCTGTACACCTACGCCTTCTCCTCGCCGCTGCAGCGCGACAAGCTGGGCCTGACCGGCCGCCGGGTTGCCTTCGTCACGGCCAACATCCCCCCGGCCTCGGTCTGGGCCTACCAGCAGCGCGGCGCTGTCTGACGCCCGCTCCGCTTCCGCCGCCGCGCGGGACCGGGCATAGTTCCCATAGGATTCGACCGGCAGCGGCCCGGCCGGCCGTGTTGCCGTGCGCCATCCCTGGCCGGCATCGCGCCGGGGCTTCGAAGGATTTGCGACGATGAGACAACCGCTTCTTCTTGCCGCCGCCCTCGGGTTCTCGCTGCCGGCCCTGGCACAGGGCCCCGCCTATCATCTGCAGTTGCAGGTCAACGTCAGCACCGATGTCGGCCGCGGATCGTGCCGGGTCGGCACCGGCGTGATCGGGACCTACCCCGACAGCGGCGGACGGCTGCCGATCGGCACGCCGGTCGAGCTGATCATCCCCTGCGCCATGGCCGGCGCCTCTTACTACGATGCCCGGCTGGTCGGCGCGCCCGGAGCATTCCAGCCGGCCGGGCCGAACGCGCTGCGACCGCTGCAGGGCCCCGTTGCCCTGCCCTCCGCCCCGTCCCCGTTCCAGCCGCCGCAACGGCAGGTGCTGGTCGCCCCGACGGCGCCCGTGACTCCCCGGCCTATGCCCCCCGCCGTGATCCAGCGGCCGGCGCCGCAGCCGGTTGAGCCGCTGCCGGTAAATCCGGTGGCGCCGTCGCGGCCGCTGGTGACCCAGGGCGGAGTGCCGATGCCGCAAGGCACCGTGCCCCCGGGCCCCGTCTTCACTCCGGCACCGGCTTCCACCTTCCCGGCCCCGCCGCCGCCGTCGGTCACTCAGGGCGGCGACACCGCAACGATGCGCGGGGATGCCGCGATCGTCTTGAATTTCGGCCCGGTCAGCGCCGCCCGGGCCGGGACGTCACAGCGCGTAGTGCTGCCGACCGACCCGAGCTATCCGGCGCTGCTGACCCAGCTGGGCGGCATCGCGCCAGGCCAGACCAAGGTGCTGCCGCGATAGGTGCGCCCGTGCTGCCCTCCTTCGAGACGCCGCGACTGATCCTGCGCCCGCGGACCATGGCCGAGCTTGAGGACTGCCTGGCCATGGACCGCGACCCGGAGGTGACGCGCTATGTCGCCGGTCCCTGGGCCGATCCGGCGGCCCATCGCGGCTTCGTCGAGGCGCGGATCACCGCCGCCTATCCGGAGGGGCTGGGCTACTGGACGGTGCGCGGCCGGACAGCGGAGGCCCGGTTCCTCGGTTGGGTGCCGCTGATCCCGCTCGACGGCCGGGGTCCGGAGATCGAGATCGGCTGGCGCTTCAACCGCGCCGCCTGGGGCCAGGGCTACGCCACCGAGGCCGCGGCGCCGGTCCTGGCCCATGCCCGGGACCCGCTGGGCGACACCGTGGTCGCCGACATCCATCCCGACAACACCGCCTCGATGCGGGTGGCCGAGAAGATCGGCCTGCGCCGGATCGGGCCGGACGGCCACGGCGCCATCCGCTTCGCCGGCTAGGATCTCTCGATCGCGATCGCGGTCGCCTCGCCGCCGCCGATGCAGAGCGAGGCCACGCCGCGGCGCAGTCCGTGGCGCTGCATCGCCGCCAGCAGGGTGACGATCAGCCGGGCCCCGGTGGCGCCGATCGGATGACCGAGGGCGCAGGCGCCGCCATGGATGTTGACCTTGTCGTGCGGCAGGTCGAGGTCGCGCATCGCCGCCATCACCACGCAGGCGAAGGCCTCGTTGATCTCGAACAGATCGACCTCGCCGGCCCGCCAGCCGGCCCGGTCGAGCAGCCGGCGGATCGCCCCGATCGGCGCGGTGGTGAACCATTCCGGCGCCTGCGAGTGCGTGGCGTGGGCACGGATCGTCGCCAGCACCGGCAGACCCTGCCGCTCGGCGACCGAGCGCCGCGCCAGGACCAGCGCCGCGGCACCGTCGGCATTGGCGCTGGAGCTGGCGGCGGTGATGGTGCCGTCCGGTCGGAAAGCCGGCTTCAGGCCCGGGATCTTGTCGGCCGAAAGCGACCGTGGATTCTCGTCGACCGCGACCTCGGCCGGGCCGCCCTTGGCCGGGACCGTGACCGGCACGATCTCCGCCGCGAAGGCGCCGGAGGCGATCGCCGCCTGGGCCCGCTGCAGCGACACGGCTGCATAGGCGTCCTGCTCCGCCCGGGTGAAGCCGTAGCGGGCGGCCGTGGCCTCGCCGAAATCGCCCATCGCCCGGCCCTTGTCATAGGCGTCCTCGAGCCCGTCCAGCGCCGCATGGTCGAAGATCCGGCCATGGCCAAAGCGCAGCCCGTCACGCACGCCCGGCAGCAGCCAGGGCGCGTTCGACATGCTCTCCATCCCACCGGTGACGACGATGTCGGCCGAGCCGGCGGCGATCAGGTCGCCCGGTTTCAGATCAGCCCTGGTGCCGTGATAGAAACGCCGCGGAGTTTCGCTATCGGTGGAGGACATCGGTTGGCTGCTCCCTCTTGCCATGCGAATCGAGGGCAGCATTCATGGATCAAGCCCCCCGGCTTGCCGCAATCCCCAGCCTGGGTTAGACAATGATAGTGGAAGAGGGCGGCCCCAGGACGAGCGGGCCGGATCAGTGTGGATCGAAGCCGCGCTTCTCCCCATTCGCGCCTTTGCCAACGCTTCCATTCACCTGGGACTGGATCTTCTCCACCGTGTCGCTGTCCGCTCCGCCCGGCGTCCAGGCCAGCGTGATCGACATGCGGCGGTTGCGCGGGTCGTAGATGTCGTTGGGCACGAAGGGCTCGCGGTCGGCGACGCCTTCGATGCGGGTGAAGCGGTTGGCGGCGACATGGCCGTCCGCCAGCCGCTTGCGTGTGGCTTCGGCGCGGGCGGAGGAAAGCGTCCAATTGTTCACCTGCCGGCCCGCCGCATAGGGCAGGCCATCGGTGTGGCCGCGCACGATCACGCCGTTGGGCACCTCCGCGATGCTGCTCGCCACCTCGCCGATCAACTGCGCGGCGCGCGGCACGAGCTGATCCGATCCCAGCGCGAACATGGAGAAATCCGCGCCGTCGACGATATCGATGCGCAGCCCGTCGGGCGTCTCGGTGAAGCGGACGTGCGGGGCAAGGCCGGTCAGCGCCTTGTCCGCCTTCATCTTCGCCTCGACCTTTTCCTTGAGCTGGCGGAAGCGGATGCGATCGCGCACGCGGATCGCGGCGGCGCCTTCCTTGGGGCCGCCGGTCGCGTCCTTGGGGATGGTGATGCTGCGC
>NZ_JBCNNF010000282.1:0-9165 GCF_039594555.1 Inquilinus sp. | reverse complement strand
CATCGCGGCCCGGACTCGTCGGGACGGTTCGTCGCGGATTCCGTGGGCCTGGTGTCGACGCGTCTTGCGATCGTCGACGTCGCCCATGGGCAGCAGCCCTTGCATGGGCCGGACAGCACCGTCCTGATCGCCAATGGCGAGATCTACAACGCCCCGGCCTTGCGGGCCGCCCTCGGGACCGGGCGCTGCACCACTGGCTCGGACTGCGAGCCCGTGGTGCATCTCTATGCGCAGCAGGGCGTGAGCTTCGCGCAGGCCCTGCGCGGGATGTACGCCATCGCTATCTACGACCGGCCGCGGCGGCGGCTCGTCCTGTCCCGCGATCCCTTCGGCATCAAGCCGCTCTACTATGTCGAGACCGACCAGGCCTTCGCCTTCGCCTCCGAGCCCCAGGCCCTGTTCAAGGCGGAGCTGGCGCGGGCGGGCGTAGCGGCGCTGCGGCGCGCCGAGCTGATGCAGCTGAAGTTCACCACCGGCGAGGACACGATCTTCCCACAGGTCCGGCGCGTGCTGCCGGGCGAGACCCTGGTGGTCGAGGATGGGCGTGTGACCGAGCGGCTCCGGCGCCCGGCGCTGCCCGTGGTGATGGCGAGCCGGCCGACCGATCCGGACACCATGATCAAGGCGCTGGACCGTGTGCTCGAGGACAGCGTCGCGGCGCATCTCCGTTCGGATGTTCCCTGCGGCCTGTTCCTGTCGGGCGGCGTCGACTCCTCGCTGCTCCTCGCCTATGCCCGCCGCGTGTCGGACGGTCCCGTCCCGGCGATCACCATCGGCTATGACGGCTCGGACTCCGTCGACGAGAGCCGCGAGGCGGTGCGGATCGCCAGGTTGTGCGGGGCTGATTGCGAGCGGGTGGAGATGGGCCCGGCCGCCTTCTGGGCGGTCGCGCCCCGGGTGGCGGCGGCGCTCGACGATCCGACCGGCGATCCCGCGGCCCTGCCGACCTACTGCATGGCCCAGGCGGCCGCGGCGGCCGGCCTCAAGGTCATGCTCTGCGGCGAGGGGGCGGATGAGCTGTTCGGCGGCTATGTCCGCTACCGGCGCACGCGGCTGCCCTGGCGGTGGCTGTCGCGGCCGGCCCGGGCTGACGGCATCTTCCATGGCTTCGACGGGATCTGCGGCCTCGACGGCTGGCGTACGGCCCTCGGTGCGGTCGAAGGCCGCTCGGCGGAAGCGGGCCGCAGCCTGCTGCAGACCCTCCAGGCGATCGACTGCGACGAGGCGCTGCCCAACGCGTTGCTGGCCAAGCTGGATCGCTGCCTGATGCGCCACGGGGTCGAAGGGCGCACGCCCTTCATCGATCCGGTGGTGGCGGAGTTCGCCTTCTCCCTGCCGGATCGGACCAAGGTCGGCCTGCAGCATGGCAAGCTGCTGCTGCGCCGGCAGCTGGCGGCGATGCTGCCCGACAGGGTCGCAACGGCCCGGAAGCGGGGCTTCAACACCCCCGTCGGCCGCTGGATGGTGGAGCGGCGGGACCGCCTGCGGCTGCTTCTGCCGCAGCAGCCGGGGCTTGCCGAGTTCGTCCGGCCCGATCTGGTCCGGCGGCTCTGCGACGAGGCGGCGGCCTATCCGCAGCAGGCCTGGAGCCTGTTGTTCTATGCCCTCTGGCACAGCCATCATGTGATGGGGCTGTCGCCTGACGGGACCGTGGAGGATGTCCTGGCACAAGCAGCTCGTGGTTGACAACCCCACCATGAGGATACTGTGCGATGCGGCCAAATCCTGGCACATCCGATGTGAACCGGTGAATTTGCTCGATCCTTCAGGACCATGGTGTTGTCGACCCTGCGCGGGACCGCGCGCGAGAAAGCGAAGCCACTCATGTCTTCGGTGCTGCGCCGGCGCGCCACCGACCTGCTGGTCGCGGCCCCGGTCTATGCGATGTTCGCTGCCTGCCGCCTGCTGCCGATCGGGGTCGCATCCGCCCTGGGCGGCTGGATCGGGCGGACGCTCGGCCCGCGCGTCGGAGCGTCGCGCCGGGCGGACGCCAACCTGAAGCTGGTGATGCCGGAACTGTCGGCGGAGGAGCGGCGGCGCATCATCCGCGACATGTGGGACAATCTCGGCCGGGTGATCACCGAATTCCCGCATCTGACCGCTCTGTTGCGCCAGGAGACACGGACACCGAACCGCATCCGGATCGAAGGGCGGGAGAATGTCGAGGCGGCCCGGGCCGGGGGGCGGGGCGTGGTCCTCGCCGTGACCCATTTCGGCAATTGGGAGATCTCGCCGATCGCCGCGGTGATGCTGGGGCTGCCGCTTACCGCCTTCTACCGGCCGCTGAAGAACCGGCCGGTCGACGCGCTGCTGCGGCGGATCCGGGAATCGCTCGGCACCCGGCTGCTGGAAAAGCGCATGGAGGGCAGCGGCGCCAAGCAGGCCCTGTCGATCCTGCGTGACGGCGGGGTGCTGGGCATGTTCGTCGACCAGCGTTACACCGGCGGCCTCGACCTGCCGTTCTTCGGCCGCGCCGCGCTGACCTCGCCGGCCGCCGTCGCGCTCGCCTATCACCTCCGCTGCGACGTCCTGCCGGTCCGGTTCGAGCGCCGCGGCGGTGCGCGCTTCGACGTGGTGCTCGAACCGCCGCTGGCGCTGCCGCGCACCGGCGATCGCGCCGCCGACATCGAAGCCGCGACCCGTGTCCTCAACGAGCGAATCGAGGCCTGGGTGAGGGCCCGGCCCGAGCAATGGCTGTGGCTGCACAAACGCTGGTTTCACCCGCCGCCGCGCAAGCCGAAATACCGCCACCTCCAGCGCGAGCAGGTCCTGCCGCCCACCGGGTGACGCGCCGCTATCGGGTCCGGGCCGGATCGGGCTCCGGGGCCTGGCCGCTGGCGCGCTCCAGCGTCTGGATATGCCGGCCCAGCAGCGCCGCGGCCTGGTCGACGGCACCGCGCCGCAGCGCGTCCAGGATCTGCCGGTGATCCTGGTTCGACCGCGGCTGCCAGCCGGCGGAGCGGGTCGCGGCAAAGGCGAAGCGGGAGTTGGCCAGCTGCAGCTCCGCCAGCATCGCCAGCAGCCGCGGCATGCGGCAGGCCGCCACCAGCTCGCGATGGAAGCTGCGGTTCGCCGCCTCCCATTCGGTGAAGGACTGCGCCCGGTCGCCGGCGGTCACCGCCTCCTCGATCCGTTCGATCTGCAGCGGCGTCAGCCGGCGGGCGGCGTGGCGCAGCGCCAGCACCTCCAGCGCCGCCCGGATCTCCACCACCTCGCGCATCGACCGCTCGTCCAGCGGCGCGACACGCATGCCGCGCCGTGGCGCGCTGACCGCCAGGCCCTGCGCCTGCAGGCGCTGGAACGCCTCGCGCACGGGCACATGGCTGGACCCGAACTCATGGGCGATGTGGTCCTGGCGCAGCGGCGCATCCGGCGCCAACTCGCCGGTCACGATCCGCTCGGCCAGGGCATCGGCGATCCGGTGGGCGACAGTCTGCTGGGTCGCGTCAGTCTTTGGCATTCTGGATCATAGATTATCTACTGGATGAATCGATGCGCCGAACGGAATACGCCCCTAAACTCGACTGAGTCGCAACAATCATAGATTAATCTAGAAGATTATCTATGAAATAGAGGGGTAGAACAATGCACTCTCCCATCGACACGCCAGTTTACGCGCCCGTCCTGGCCGGCTGGCGCATTCCCGCCGCGATCATCGGCGGCAGTCTGCTGATGGCGCTCAGCGGCCAGATCCAGATCCCGTTCTGGCCGGTGCCGATGACCATGCAGGTCTGCGCCACCTTCCTCCTGGCCGGGCTTGCCGGCGGGCGGCTGGCAGCGGTGATGGTCGCGACGTTCCTGGCCGAGGCGGCGATCGGCGTGCCGGTCCTGGCCGGCGGCAGCGGCGGCATCGCGCCGCTGGTCGGCCCGACCGGCGGCTATCTCCTCGGCTTCCTCATCGCCGCCTTCCTGGCCGGCGAATGGATCCGGCGCCGCCCGGGCGGGATGGTCGCGACGGTCGTGCCGATGCTGGCGGGCCTGGTCGTGATCTATGCCCTCGGCTGCCTGTGGCTGGCGCAGTTCACCGGCTGGTCGGCCGTGATCCCCGTCGGCGTCGCGCCCTTCCTGCTCGGCGACGCGCTGAAGGTGCTGCTCGCCGCTGCGGTGACCGTCGCCTTGCGCCGTCTGCGGAGGGCTGCGTGACGGCGGCTGATGCCGGTTCCAGGCCCGCGATCCGGTTCGACTGGACGCGGGACGAGGCCGAGGCGCTGTACCGCCTGCCGTTTCCGGAGCTGCTGCACCGGGCGCAACTGGTCCATCGCGAGAGCTTCGATCCCGCGGCGGTCGAGACCGCCAGCCTGCTCAGCATCAAGACCGGCGGCTGCCCGGAGGATTGCGGCTACTGCTCGCAGAGCGCCCGCTGGGACACCGGGGTCAAGGCCACGCGGCTGATGGACCCCGGCGCGGTGCTGGAGCGGGCGGCGCAGGCCAAGGCGGCCGGGGCCGGCCGCTTCTGCATGGGCGCGGCGTGGCGCAGCCCGAAGGATCGCGACCTCGACGCGGTCTGCGAGATGGTGGCGGGGGTCAAGGCGCTGGGGATGTCGACCTGCGTCACCCTCGGCATGCTGACCCGGCCGCAGGCGGACCGGCTGAAGGCGGCGGGGCTCGACTACTACAGCCACAACGTCGACACCTCGCCCGAATTCTACGGCCGGATCATCACCACCCGGACCCTGCAGGACCGGCTGGAGACGCTGGAGCATGTGCGCGCCGCGGGGATCAAGGTGTGCTGCGGCGGCATCGTCGGCATGGGCGAGACGGTCGATGACCGGCTGGGCATGCTGCTGCTCCTGGCCGGGATGGACCCGCATCCGGAAAGCGTGCCGCTGAACCTGTGGAACGAGGTGGCGGGGACCCCGGTGATGCAGACGGCGGAGAAGCCCGACCCGATCGGCTTCGTCCGGCTGGTCGCGGTGGCGCGGATCCTGCTGCCGCGCAGCGTCGTCCGCCTCTCCGCCGGCCGGCAATATATGAGCGATGAGCTGCAGGCCCTGTGCTTCCTGGCCGGGGCCAACTCGATCTTCCTCGGCGACGTGCTGCTGACCACGGCCAATCCCGGGGTCGACCGCGACGCGCGGCTGCTGGACAAGCTGGGGCTTCGGGCGGTGACCGGCGGGCTGGCGCCGGCCGCGGCATAGGGCCTATCGCGGCCAGTCGACGATCGGCCGGGCGGACTCGACGATGTGGACGCCGAGCTCCGCCCAGCGGGCGAATGCCTCCTCGGCCTGCGACGTGAAGTCGAGGGCCGGGACCGGCCGGCCCTCGGCATCCAGCGCCACCACCGCCGACATGCAGTCGCGCAGCACATAGACCCGGCGCGGGAGGGCCGGGTCGAGCGCCCGCATCCGCTCCAGCAGGTCGTCGACCGACCACCGCACGCAATGGCTGGAGGCTTGGCCGGCGACCACGATCCGGTCGGCCCGCAGCAGCTCCAGCAGCGCCGCATCGTCCTGCGGCTTCACCAGCCGGCCGCCGTCCCAGCGGTCCGGCACCTCCGGCCCGAAGGCGGAATAGCTCTCGCTCCAGGGATCGTCGCCCTTGATGATGACGGGCGTCGGCACGCGGCGCAGCAGCGCATGGAACAGCCGGGCCTCCTGGATCAGCCCCGGCATGGCGTGCCCCTCCGACCCGATCAGGCAGTGGTCGGGCCAGATGATCAGGGCGTTGCGGCCCTGCCGCGCCAGGCTGCGGGCATAGTGCAGCAGCTGCCGCTCGACCCAGGCCGCGCCCGCCGCCGCGACATCCGCGGGCACCAGCTCCAGCACGCCGGGGCTCGGCCTGACGCTGCCATCGGCCAGCATCTCCTCGGTGATCACCGTGAACGGAGCGAGCGGACGGCCATCGGCGTCGATCCAGAACGAGCGATGGAAGATCTGCAGCGGCGTGTGGGTGTCGAAGGTCGGGATGATCCGGTCGAGGACGCCCAGGTTGCGGTGGATGAAGGCGGCGAGCCGCGCCGTGTCCTCGACCGCGCCGCGCCCGGACCGGCTGCCGACATACAGCGCGCCCTCGGGCAGGCAGAAATCGCGCTGCACGTCGATCAGCAGCAGGTCGGTGCGGCCTTCGCCGGCCGCCGCGACCTCGCCGCGCCAGCTTTCGGCCGCGGCGCGCAGGGCATCGGGATCGGGCCGGTACGACCAGTCGGCCGCCCGGTCCGGATCGAAGAAGGGAGGAAGCTCCGCCGCCACGCTCATGCGGTCCCCGTGCCTGTCGCCTCGCGAGGGGAAGTATAGCGGCGCGCTTCCCGGCGAGCCTTACTGGAACAGGCTGGAGACCGACTTCTCCTCGGCGATACGCAGGATCGCCTCGGCCATCAGCGGGGCGATGGTCAGCTGGCGGATGTTGTGGCTCAGCCGCACTGCCTCGGTGGCGAGGATGCTGTCGGTGGTCACCATCTCCTTGAGCGGGGAGGCGCCGACGCGGGCCACCGCGCCGCCGGACAGCACGCCGTGGCTGATATAGGCGAAGACCTCGGACGCGCCGCGCTCCATCAGCGCCACCGCCGCGTTGCACAGCGTGCCGGCGCTGTCGGCGATGTCGTCGATCAGGATGCAGCGGCGGCCATCGATGTCGCCGATCACGTTCATCACCTCGGACACGCCGGCCTTCTCGCGCCGCTTGTCGATGATGGCGAGGTCGGCATCCAGGCGCTGCGCCACCGAGCGGGCGCGGACCACGCCGCCGACATCGGGCGAGACGATCACGAGGTTGTCGCTGGAGAAGCGGCTGCGGATGTCCTTCACGAATACCGGCGCGGCCACCAGATTGTCCAGCGGGATGTCGAAGAAGCCCTGGATCTGGCCGGCATGGAGGTCGAGCGTCAGCACCCGGTCGGCGCCTGCGCGGGTGATCAGGTTGGCCACCAGCTTGGCCGAGATCGGTGTGCGCGGGCCGGTCTTCCGGTCCTGCCGGGCATAGCCGTAATAGGGCATCACGGCGGTGATCCGGCGGGCCGAGCCGCGGCGCAGCGCGTCGATGGTGACCAGCATCTCCATCAGGTTGTCATTGGCCGGGAAGCTGGTCGGCTGGATCACGAAGACGTCCTCGCCGCGGACGTTCTCCAGGATCTCGACGAAGACCTCCATATCGGCGAAGCGCCGGATCTGGGCCTTGGTCAACGGAATTTGCAAATAGGCGGCGATCGCCTCGCAGAGCGGGCGATTGCTGTTGCAGGCGATGATTTTCATGGGGGCGGCTCGGTGGTCTCGGGCGGTGGCCGGGGCCGGATGCGGCTGCGTATATCCCGCGCACACCGGGGTGTAAACGGACTAAACGCAACCCTGTCCCGAAATTGTCACATCATCATGAAGACGCAGCCGCCCAGCAGCGCCACGATGATGAACAGGAACAGGGTGATCAGGTGCGGCATCTGTCTCAACCCGTCAGCAGGATCGCCGAGATCTGCCGGCCGTAATCCGGCTCCTTGCGCAGGGTGGTGCGGCGATAGCTGAAGAACCGGTTTTCGTCCGCCAGCGTGTCCAGCCCGGTGACCGTGACCTGCCGCAGGCCGGCGCGGCGCAGACGCGCGGCGACATAGCCGGGCAGGTCGAAATGCGGCCGCGCGCCGGCGCCGGGGATGCGGAAGAAGCCGGCGCTGTCCGGGTCCTCGGCCAGGAAGCGGTCGCGGAACTCGGGGCCGACCTCGTAGCTGTCCGGCCCGATGCAGGGGCCGATCACGGCCGCGATCCGCTCCGGCACCGCGCCCAGCGCCCGCATCGCGGCGACGGTGGCGTCGGTGACGCCGCCCAGCGCGCCCTTCCAGCCGGCATGGGCGGCGCCGACCACCCCGGCCTCGGCATCGGCGAACAGGATCGGGGCGCAATCGGCGGTCAGGATGCCCAGCGCCAGGCCAGGCCGGTCGGTGACCATGGCGTCGGCCCGCGGCGCCGTCTCCGGCGTCCAGGGCGCCGTCACTGTCGCGACATCCGGGCTGTGCACCTGGTGGACGGTCAGCAGCGCCTCCGCGGGCCCCAGCTCGCGCCGGCAGCGGTCGCGGTTCTCGGCCACCGCGTCGCGCCGGTCGCCGGAGCCGAAGCCGCAGTTGCGCGAGGCGAAGATGCCCTCGCTGACGCCGCCGGTGCGCGGGAAGAAGCCGTAGCTGAGGCCGGGCAAGGCAAGGGCGTCGATGGTGATCACGGGGCAGGCTCCGGCCGATGCGGACGACACCGGAATAGCATCGCCATTGTGGTCACGGGAACCCCGCCGGCGCGCCGAGGCCGGGCGCGGTCAGCGCCAGGGCCTTGAACAGCGTGCCCATCTGCTCCGGCCCCGCCAGCCGCTCGATCGCGGCATCGATCTCGGCGGCGCGGGCCGGGGCGGCCTTCTTCAACTGTGCCGCGCGGGGGTGCAGGCCCAGCGCCTCGAGGAAGGCGCCCTGGGCCACCGGGCCATGCGCCTCGGCGCCGGCCTGGACGGCGGCCTTGGCCAGGGCCTGGAAGTCGACATGGGCGGTCAGATCGGCCTCGCCCGGCGCGTCCAGCGGGTCGGCGAAGGCGTGGCGCCGCACGGCCTGGAAGCTGTCGCCCGGCCCGCTCTCGGCCGGGCCGTAATCGACGATCAGCGCCGCGCCGCCCTGCCGCGCCAGCCGCTGGCCGAGGAGGGCGGCATGCGACAGCCCGGCCGGGCAGGCCTCGGCGATCGATCCCTCCGGCATGCCCCGCACCGCATCGGGAATCAGCGCCAGACCCGGATCGGCGCGGGACGACAGCTCCCAGCGCAGCCGGCCGGCGGCGTCGTCCCAGCCGACCAGCCGCTCGTGCCAGCCCTTGGCGCCGCGCCGCCACTGCCGGATCGGCAGGGCGTCGAAGAACTCGTTGGCGATCACCAGCGCCGGCCCGTCCGTCAGGTCCGCCAGCCGGTCCAGCCAGATCGGGGCCGCATCCGCCAGCCGCGCCGCCTGGGCCGCGCGCAGGGTCGGGCTGGTCTCGACCAGATGCAGCCGCAGCGCGGCGCGGAAGCCGGGCGCGGCGCGGCCGATGGCGCGCAGCGCGTCCTGCATCAGCGTGCCGCGCCCGGGGCCCAGCTCGACCAGCAGCACCGGGTCCGGCGCGCCCATGCGCTGCCAGAGGTCGGCGCACCACAGTCCGATCAGCTCGCCGAACACCTGGCTGATCTCCGGCGCGGCGATGAAGTCGCTGGATCGGTATCGAACTCTTCGCTGCCGAA
>NZ_JBCNNF010000281.1:0-9170 GCF_039594555.1 Inquilinus sp. | reverse complement strand
TATGTCGTCGCCAACCCCTCCACCTATGCCTATTTCACCGCCGACCGCCCGGACGGGGAGGGCGGCTTCGGCCCCTTCGCCGGCGCCGCGTCCTGCCCGAAATTCGACCGCTGGAAATACGGCATGACCGGCCTGCCGGCCTATGCCGGCCCGGCGTCCCCGGCGGCGCTGGAGCAGGCCTATCTCGGCCGCGACGTGACCTATCTGCTCGGCACCGCCGACACCGACCCGAACCATCCGGCGCTGGACAAGACCTGCATGGCCGAGGCGCAGGGGCCGTACCGTCTCGCCCGCGGCGAGGCCTATGCCGGCTATCTGCGCGGGCGCCATCCGGACGGGTTCCGGCAGAAGGTGCTGCTGGTCGAGGGCGTCGGCCATGACGGCGACCGCATGCTGACCTCAGCCTGCGGCCTGGCCGCTCTGTTCGACCGTCCGGGCTGCACGCCCGCGACGCCGTGAGATCAGGGCCGGGGCGGCACGGCGCCACCCCGGCGGCCGATCACTCGTGCACCGTGTACTTGCCGAGCTCGCACAGGTTGACGCCGTCATTCTCCGCCGTCCGCCCGTCCTCGAACACCGTCTTCAGGTCATAGGTGCAGGTGCGCCGGCCGTCGCCGATGGTCACCGTCACCTCGTTGCCGGAGGACAGGTACTTGCCCTCCAGCAGGTTGTCCTCCCAATTGTCGACACTGGCCGGCGAAACGTAGAACTCCGTGGCATTGACCGAGGTCGCGTTGGTGAGGGTGAATTGCAGGTCGTCCGCAACGGCCGGGGCGGCGAACGCCATCAGGCCGCCGGTGACGCCCGCGGCCAGGGCGAAGGTTTTGAAATTCCGCATTCAATAATCCCGTATAAAAATCGCGTTCTCCGAGGTGGAGAGCGCGCATCAATAATACACCGGATTTGATGGAAAGGCACCGGCTCTAGGAACCGGCCCGCCGCCGGGCGCCGCACGAGTCGCGCACCACCAGCTCGGTCGGCAGCGCGATGCGGCGCTGGTCGACCGTCTCGCCCTTCAGCAGGCGGATCAGCAGCTGCGCCGCCTGGCGGCCCTGCTCGACGCCCGGGTTGCGCACCGTGGTCAGGGCCGGGCGCAGCTGGGCGGCGAAGGGCAGGTCGTCGAAGCCGACCAGGGCGATGTCGTCCGGCACCCGCAGCCCGGCATCGGTCAGCGCCGCCAGGGCGCCCAGGGCGATGGTGTCGTTGCCGGCCAGCACGGCAGTCGGGCGCGGGCCGTCGCGGTCCAGCAGCTCGCGCATCGCCCGGTGGCCGCTCTCCGCGCTGAAGGCGCCATAGGCCACCAGCCGGTCGTCCGGCTCGATGCCATGGGCGCGCAGCGATTCACGGTAGGAGTTCAGCCGCGCATCGGTGGCGACGAAGCCGGGCGGCGAGAAGCCGATATGGGCGATTGCCCTGTGCCCCAGCCCGACCAGATGGTCCATCGAGCGGCGGATGGCGCGGCGGGTGGAGAAGTTGCAGGCATGCTCGCGCGGGTGGCGGACCGAGCCGAGCAGCACCAGCGGGAAGCCCTGGTCGATCAGGGCATGGATCTGCGGCGCGTCGGTCGGCGGGTTCAGCACGATCAGCCCGTCGATCCGGCGGCCCTCCACCAGCTCGGCATAGGCGTGCGGCCCGGCGCCGGGCTCGACCCCCTCAAGCAGGATGCGGTAGCCGCTCTCGCTCGTCGCCTGGGCGATGCCGTAGAGGAGCTGCGGCACGAAGCCGTCGACCGTCAGCACCTGCGGGTCGGTCACCACCAGGCCGATGGTCTCGGTGTCGCCGCGCACCAGCATCCGCGCCGCAGAGTTCGGGCGGTAGCCCAGCGCCGCCGCCGCGTCCAGCACGCGCTGCCGGGTCTCGGCGCTGATCACCACTGCGTCGGACCGGTTCAGCACCATTGACACGGTGGCGCGCGACACCCCGGCCCGGCGGGCGACATCGTGGCTGGTGACCCTGCGTCGTTCCATGTCCATCCGCTTTGCGGGCACCCGGCCGGCCGGGTGCATCCTCGTCCCTCTGCCATGCCGGTCGGCGCTTGACAAGCCGGCCGGATCTCGTTTGAGTATAGCTAACACGTGTTAGTAACGGAAGTGACACGTGTCATCCGCAGACAGAAGTCCCGCCGCCGCAGGCTGCAGGGGCCCGATCCGGGGAGGATGGTCGAGGGATGGTGGCAGCGGAGTTGAGCAGGCCGGCGGCCGCCGCCGGCTGGCTGCGGTCCCGCCCGAAGCTGCGGGCGGCGCTGCAGCGCAACGTCACCGGTTGGCTGTTCATCCTGCCGGCGCTGATCGGCTTCGCGGTCTTCTATCTCTACCCGACGCTGCGGGCAGTCGAGATCAGCCTGACCAACTGGAACCTGATGCGGGCGCCGAAATTCGTCGGCTTCGACAACTACCTGAAGCTGATGGACGACCCGCGCTTCTGGCAGTCGGCCCGCATCACCGTCGCCTATGTGCTGTACAACATCCCGCTGCAGACCGTTCTGGGCCTGGTGCTGGCGGTGCTGATGGACCGGCTCAGCAAATCGGTGGCGCTGCGGGCGGTGGTGATCGCGCCCTACCTGCTGTCCAACGTCATCGCCGCGCTGATCTGGCTGTGGCTGCTGGACCCGCTGCTGGGCATGACCAACGCCTTCCTCGGGCTGATCGGCGTGCCGCGGCAATCCTTCCTGGCGACGCCGGACCTCGCCATCATGTCGGTCGCCGGCATCAACATCTGGCGCCATGTCGGCCTGACCGCCCTGCTGTTCTATGCCGGGCTGCAGGCGATCCCGCGGTCGCTGTACGAGGCGGCACGGCTGGAAGGGGCGGGGGAGTGGGTGGTGTTCCGCCGCATCACCCTGCCGCTGCTGCGCCCGGTTTTGGTGTTCGTGCTGGTGACCAGCGTGATCGGGTCGTTCCAGATCTTCGACACCATCGCCGTCACCACCCAGGGCGGGCCGGCGAATTCGACCAGCGCGATCATCTGGTACGTCTACGAAAGCGCCTTCCGCTTCTCGAAGATGGGCTACGCCTCGGCGATGTCGGTGGTGCTGTTCGCGGTGCTGATCCTGATCACCATCCTGCAGATGCGGGCGCTGCGCGCCGGCAGCTCGGACCTCGAGTGAGGGACGCGACATGACCGCGATCGCCCTGCCGCACGCCCCGATGTCCCGCCTGTCCCCCGGCCGGCTCCTGGCCTGGGCGGTGCTGGGCGCCTTCATCCTCTGCTCGCTGTTCCCGCTGTGGATCACGCTGAAGACGGCGCTGGTGCCGACCGCGACGCTGTTCGACCAGGCGACCTTGCTGGTGCCGGTCGAGGTGACCCTCGACAATTTCCGCCGGGTCCTGGGGCTGGCGCCGATCAACCCGGCCACGCCGTCGACGCCGATCAACTTCGCTCTGGCGCTGCGCAACAGCCTGATCTTCACGCTGCTGACGGTGGGCGGGCAGGTCTTCTTCTCGGCGCTGGCGGCCTATGCCTTCGCGCGGATCCGCTTCATCGGGTCGACGGTGATCTTCTACCTATTCATCGCCGCCACCATGATCCCGGCGATCGTGCTGTTCATCCCCAACTTCGTGCTGATCAAGGAGCTGGGCTGGCTGAACACCTTCCAGGGCATGGTGGCGCCGACGCTGCTGATGTCGCCCTTCGCCGTGTTCTTCCTGCGCCAGTTCTTCCTGTCGACCCCGCGGGAGCTGGAGGAGGCGGCACGGATCGACGGCGCCACGCCGTTCCGCACCTTCTGGTCGGTGGTGCTGCCGGTGCACAAGAGCGCCATCGCCACCCTGGCGATCCTGCTGTCGATCAACGCCTGGAACGACTTCTTCTGGCCGTTCCTGGTCGGGCGCGAGGCCGATGTCCGGGTCATGTCGGTGGCGCTGGCCGCGTTCAAGACCCAGCAGCAGAACGGCAATCCGGACTGGACCGGGCTGATGGCCGGCACCGTGCTGTCGATCGTGCCGGTGATCGTCCTGCTCGTGCTGTTCGGCCGTCGCGTCGTCGAATCCCTGCAGTTCAGCGGGCTGAAATGACCCGCATGCCAACCAACGAAACCGGAGGAGGCCTGAGATGCGTGTGAGCCTGTCGAGGATCCTGCAACTGTCCGTGGCGGCCCTGTCCCTGGCCGCGGCCGGTGGCACCGCCCGGGCCGAGACGCAGCTGAACTACTGGCTGTGGGACGCGCTGCAGGCGCCGCATTACGCGGAATGCGCCGCCGCCTTCACCGCCAAGCACCCGGACATCACCGTCAAGGTGACGCAGTATGGCTGGCTCGACTACTGGACCACGCTGTCGACCGGCTTCGTCTCCGGCGAGGCGCCGGACGTCTTCGCCGACCATCTGCGCTCCTACCCCGAATTCGTCGCCAACAACCAGATCATGGACCTGACGCCCATGGTCGAGCGCGACAAGGTCGACACCAAGATCTACAGCCCCGGCCTGGTCGACCTATGGACCCGCGATGGCAAGCTGTACGGCATGCCGAAGGACTGGGACACGGTGGCCCTGGTCTACAACAAGGAGATGCTGGACAAGGCCGGAGTGACGGTCGACGAGCTGAAGAGCGCCACCTGGAACCCGAAGGATGGCGGCAGCTTCGAGAAGATCCTGGCCAAGCTGTCGCTCGACGCCAACGGCAAGCGCGGCGACGAGGCCGGCTTCGACCCCAAGAACGTCGTCCAGTACGGGCTGATCACCCCGAAGATCGACGGCTACGGCCAGACGCAGTGGAGCTGGCTGGCCGTCTCCGCCGGCTTCAAGTTCACCGACGGGCCCTGGGGCACCAAGTACCATTATGACGACCCGGTGCTGGCCGAGACCCTGACCTGGCTGCGCGACCTGTCGCTGAAGAAGGGCTACGGCCTGCCGCAGAAGGATGTCGGCGCGCTGGGCGGCACCGCGCTGCTGGGCGCCCGCAAGGGGGCGATCGTCGCCGACGGGTCCTGGAACTCCACCTGGTACGCCAAGAACGTGTCCTTCCCCTACGGCTTCGTGCCGCTGCCGAAGGGGCCGCAGGGCCGCAAGAGCATGTTCAACGGCCTCGGCGATTCGATCTGGACCGGCACCAAGCACCCGGACGAGGCGTGGGAATGGGTGAAGTTCCTCGGCTCGTCCGACTGCCAGAGCATCATCGGCAAGGCCGGCGTGGTGTTCCCGGCGATCCCGTCGGCCGCCAAGATCGCGCAGGACGCCTTCGCCACCCGCGGCCAGGACGTCACCGCCTTCACCAGCGAGGCGACGCCGGACCAGACCTTCCTGTACCCGATCACCGACTTCTCGCCGCAGATCCTGTCGACCATGAACGTGGCCTTCGACCGGATCTTCCTCGAGGACGTGCCGGTCGCGCCGCTGCTGAAAGAAGCGAACGACCAGGTCAACGCGCTGTTCGAATAATCGTTCGATCCACTCGGCCCGTGGCTGCCGCGCCGCGGGCCCTTCCGCCAACCGGGACCCTCCGCATGACCTCTCCCAAGATCACCTTCATCGGCGCCGGCAGCACCGTCTTCGCCAAGAACCTGATCGGCGACATCCTGTCCTATCCGGAGCTGGCGGATGCGCGCATCACCCTCTACGACATCGACCCGGAGCGGCTCGCCACCTCCGAGACCGTGGCCCGGCGCATCGCCGAGGCGCTGAAGGCGCCGGCGACGATCGAGGCGACGACCGACCGCGCCCGGGCGCTGGACGGCGCCGACTACGCCATCACCATGATCCAGGTCGGCGGCTACAAGCCCTGCACCGTGACCGATTTCGAGGTGCCGAAGACCTACGGGCTGCGCCAGACCATCGCCGACACGCTGGGCATCGGCGGCATCATGCGGGCGCTGCGCACCGTACCGGTGCTGCTGGAGCAGGCGCGGGACATGGAACGGCTGTGCCCCGACGTGACCCATCTGCAATACGCCAACCCGATGGCGATGAACTGCTGGGCGCTGAACCGGGCGACGAAGATCAAGACCGTCGGCCTGTGCCACAGCGTGCAGGGCACGGCGGCGGAGATCGCCGAGGATATCGGCGTGCCGGTCGAGGAGATCAGCTATCTCTGCGGCGGCATCAACCACATGGCCTTCTACCTGAAGTTCGAGCGCGACGGCGAAGACCTGACGCCGCTGATCCGCAAGGTGGTGGAGGAGGGGCGGGTGCCGGAGTGGAACCGCGTCCGCTACGACATGTTCCTGCGGCTCGGCTACTTCGTCACCGAATCCAGCGAGCATTTCAGCGAATACGTGCCCTGGTACATCAAGCGCGGGCGCGAGGAGATCGTCGACCGGTTCAACATCCCGCTCGACGAGTACATCACCCGCTGCGAGCGGCAGATCGACAGATGGGGCGCGCTGAAGGCCCAGCTGCAGGACCCGACCGTGCCGCTGGAGATCAAGCGCAGCGTCGAATATGGCTCGACCATCATCCGGGCGAAGGAGACCGGCCAGCCGGCGGTGATCTACGGCAATGTGCAGAATGGCGGGCTGATCGAGAACCTGCCGCGGGACTGCACGGTCGAGGTGCCCTGCCTGGTCGACCGCAACGGCGTGCAGCCGATCGGCATCGGCCGGCTGCCGCCGCATCTGGCGGCGCTGATGCAGACCAACATCAACGTCCAGTCGCTGGCGGTCGAGGCGCTGCTGACCGGCAACCGCGACCACATCTACCACGCCGCCATGCTGGACCCGCACACTGCGGCGGAGCTGGACCTCGACCAGATCTGGAAGCTGGTCGACGACCTGCTGGCCGCCCATGGCGACTGGATCCCGGAGGCCCTGCGCCCGCCGGCCAAGGCCCAGCCGCTGCCGCGGGTGGCGTAGGAGAGGTTTGCGGACGACCAGACGCCGTCATTGCGAGCGAAGCGAAGCAATCCATGGTGCAGCGCGAGCGGCCCGATGGATTGCTTCGTCGGCTTCGCCTCCTCGCAATGACGGCAAGGGACGAGCGGGGTGAGATGATCCCGCCACGCGGGAGAGGCAACGCGAAGAGCTGACACCGGCTCTAATCGGCGGCAGGGCGCGCCGCACTCTCCAGCAGCCAGGCACGCACCGCGGCCACGCTGGCCCGCCGCATGGCGCCCGGAACGATGTCGAGCCAGTAGGCGGTCCAGGACACGCCGAGGCCGGGGAAGGGGGCCACCAGCCGGCCGGCGCGCATCGCGTCCTCGGTCAGCGCGTCGCTCTCCAGCACCACGCCCAGCCCCTTCACCGCCGCCTCGATCGCGACATGCGACGGGTCGAGCTGCAGCGTGCCGGCGAAGCCGTCGTCCAGCGCCACGCCCTGGCGGCGGAACCAGCCCTCCCAGGACACGCGGTTGTCGCGGGTGACGATCAGCGGCAGGGCCAGCAGGTCGCGCGGCCCGCGCAGATCTCCGCGCGCCGCCAGCGCCGGGGCGCAGAGCGGCTGGATCGTCTCGGCCAGCAGCGGCACCGCGGTCGACGGCGCGTGGTCGCCGTACCAGATCGCCAGGTCCACCCCCTCGGCCTCCGCCCGGCTGCCGCCCTCTGTGCTCAAGCGCAGATCGGCATGGACCCGGATGTCGATCTCCGGATGCCCGGCCAGGAAGGCGGGCAGGCGGGGCAGCAGCCAGCTGCCGGCCAGCGAGGGCGGCGTGCGCACCACCACCACCTCGGGCCGGCGGGCGCGGCGGCCGCGGCGGGCGGCGGCCTCCACCGCCTCAGCCAGGACGTCGAAGCTGCCGCTGATCCGGCCGAACAGCTCGGCGCCGTCCGGCGACAGCACCACGCCGCGGCCGACCCGGTTGAACAGCCGCAGGCCCAGCCGCGCTTCCAGGATCCGCACCTGGTGGCTGACCGCCGACGGGGTCAGCGCCAGCTCCTCCGCCGCCGCCCGGAAGCTCTCCAGGCGGGCGGCGGCCTCGAAGGCGGCGAGCGCGCGCAGCGGCAGGGGCGGTCGCTTCATCAGCCGATGAATGGTGAATTCACCTCATGAGTCCAGCGAATTCTCTGCGTTTGCGGTCGGGCAGGCCGGGGCGGAGGATGGCACAGGCTTTTCAGGGGGACTGCTGCCATGGACGCCATCTCCGCCGATCTCGACGCCACCTTCTGGACCCGTGCCCGCCGCCACCTGCTGCGCTATGGCGGCGACTTCGTGCCCTTCGTGCCGGTGCGGGCCGAGGGCGCGTTCCTGTGGGATGCCGCCGGCCGCCGGGTGCTCGACTTCACCTCCGGCCAGATGAGCGCCATCCTCGGCCATTCGCATCCGGAGATCGTGGCCACGGTGCGCGACGGCGTCGGCCGGCTGGACCATCTGTTCTCCTCGATGCTGTCGGCGCCGGTGGTCGACCTGGCCGAGGCGCTGGCCGCGCTGGTGCCGGGCCTGCCGAAGGTGATGCTGCTGTCGACCGGCGGCGAATCCAATGAGGCGGCGATCCGGCTGGCCAAGCTGGTCACCGGCAAATGGGAGATCGTCGGCTTCACCCAGTCCTGGCACGGCATGACCGGCGCCGCCGCGGCCGCAACCTACAAGGCCGGGCGGCGCGGCACCGGCCCGCTGATGCCCGGCCAGTTCGCGATCCCGGCGCCGAACCCCTATCGCCCGCGCTTCCCCGGCGTGGACTGGCGGCAGGAGCTGGACGATTCCTTCGCGCTGCTGGACCGGCAGAGCACCGGCAACCTGGCCGCCTTCATCGCCGAGCCGATCCTCAGCAGCGGCGGCGTGCTGGACCTGCCGTCCGGCTACTTGGCGGCGCTGCAGGAGCACTGCCGGGCCCGCGGCATGCTGCTGATCCTGGACGAGGCGCAGACAGGCATCGGCCGCACCGGGCTGATGTTCGCCTTCGAGCGCGACGGCGTGGTGCCGGATATCCTCACCCTGTCGAAGACGCTGGGCGCCGGCCTGCCACTGGCCGCGGTGATGACCAGCGAGGCGATCGCCGCCGAGGCCGAGGCGCGCGACTTCCTGTTCTACACCACCCATGTCAACGACCCGCTGCCCGCCGCCATCGGGCTGAAGGTGCTGGAGATCGTGGCCCGTGACGGGCTGGCGGCCCGGGCCGGCGTGGCCGGGGCCCGGCTGATGGAGGGGCTGCGCGGGCTGCAGCGGCGCCATCCCTGCATCGGCGACGTCCGTGGCCGCGGCCTGCTGCTGGGGCTGGAATTCGCCGATGCCGGCGGGCGCGACGCGGCCTGGATCTCGGACTCGGTGACCGACACGGCGCTGGAGCTCGGCCTATCCGCCAACATCGT
>NZ_JBCNNF010000280.1:0-9296 GCF_039594555.1 Inquilinus sp. | reverse complement strand
AGGTCGGCCCGGTCGGCCACGGCGACGCCGATGCCGCCGTCGCGCATCATCTCCAGATTGAAGCGCAGCACCAGCACCGGCGCCGCCTCCGACCGTGACCCGAGATGGAAGTAGCCGTGGGTCTCGAAATCCTCGGCCACGGCCTCGACCGTGGCGTGGCCGGTCACCTGCACCGGCGGCTCGGCGCTGGCGAGCGCCACGAAGCGGTGGCCGACCTTGACCAATGCGGCGCCGGCCGGGTCCCAGTGCACGGTCTGGCCATTCTCGGCCGACAGGCAGAGGTTGAACCAGAAGCGCAGGCCCCATTCGCCGGTTTTCACCGTATGCCAGGTGCCGGACAGCTCGAACGGCCCGCGCTTGGCCCAGCGCCAGGCCAGGCCGGTGCCGGCATGGTCGAGGTCCAGCTCCACCAGGCTGCCGTCCAGGGCATGGCGGCCGTAGCGGACCGACTTGGCCGGGAACAGCGTCGCGTCGCGGCTGCTGTCGGCATAGGCCAGCGGCGTCACCCGCACGCCGAGCGGCAGGAACACCATCTCGGCCGGGCGGCTGGACCAGGTGTTCCAGGCCCGGGCGAGCGGGACGGTGGTATCGCGCAGCATCAGGACCTCATGCCGGGTATCGGGTGGTCGGTGGAACGGTCATGCAATGAGCAAACCGAGTCCCCCCTCCCCTTGCGGGAGGGGGGTAGGGGGAGGGGGTTCTCTCGGCTCGAGCCGACCCAGACCGTCGCTAACCTGCATGGACGGCCGGTTTGGTGCCCCGCCCATTCGCGCGCGGACGCGCGCAGACCCCTCCCCCTGCCCCCCTCCCGCAAGGGGAGGGGGGATAAAAAAGGAGAGGCTTTGGGGTGAGGGGGCGGCACCGGCCCCTGGGGTGTCACGTCAGCCCCAGGCCCGCAGGGCCGCTTCGGTCGTGACGATCTCCACCTGCTGGTCGAAGCGCGGCAGGATCAGGTCGAGCGTGGCGTGGTGGCCCGGCAGCGACGAGCTGGTCATCGCGTCGGACACGGCGACGATGCGGAAGCCGCGGTCGATGCCGTCGAGGATGGTGCCGAGGACGCAGACATCCGTCTCCACCCCCGTGACGATCAGCGTATCGGCGCCCATTGCCGCCAGCCGGTCGACGAATTCGGGCGCGGCGAAGGCGGAATGGGTCGGCTTGTCGATCACGCTGCCGGGCGCGGCCAGCGCCGCCAGCTCCGCCACCAGGTCCAGCATGCCGGGCGCGAGATTCGGCCGGGTCACCGCGGCCCAATGCGTGTAGTAGCGGCGCCAGGTGCCGGGCGCGTCGTCGGCGCGTTCCGGCGTCACGAAGCGCGGGAACAGGGTGCGGCCCGCCTTGGCCAGCGCGGCAACGTTGGGCACCACGCCCATCAGCGCCGGGGTCGACCACACCGTGTCCTCGGCGAACAGGCGCTGCAGGTCGATGGCGATGTGGATCGTGTTCGGCGACAGCGGCCCGAAGCGCAGCACTCAGTCCTCCAGCGCGATGGTGTGGGCGGCGGACCAGCCCAGGGTGACGGCGGCGCCCGGGGTCGGTGCCGCAGAATCCTGGGACCGGTTCTGTGCGAAGACCTTCAGCTCGCGTCCGTCCGGCCCGGCCAGCAGATAGGTCGAGACCGCGCCGGCATAGATCACCTCGCGCAGCGTCGCCGGGATCGCGTTCTCGAAGCTGTGGGCGGTGTTCGGGGCCAGGATCACCATCTTCTCCGGCCGCACGGCCAGCGTGACCTTGGATCCGACCGCCGGCAGCTTGCCCGCGACGCGCACCGTGCCGCCCTGCACTTCGACCGCGTTACCGGCCTTCACCGTGCCCTCGAGGAAGTTGGCATCGCCGAGGAAAGATGCGGCGAAGCGGGTGCGCGGCTGCTCGTAGATCTCGCCGGGCGCCCCGTCCTGCACGATCCGGCCGCGGTCCAGGATGGCGATGCGGTCGGACAGGGTCAGCGCCTCCTCCTGGTCATGGGTGACGAAGATGGTGGTCAGGCCGCTCTCGCGCTGGATCCGCTTCAGCTCGACCTGCATCTCCTGCCGCAGCCGCCGGTCCAGCGCCGACAAGGGCTCGTCCAGCAGCAGCACGGTCGGCTTGGTGACGATGGCGCGGGCCAGCGCGACACGCTGCTGCTGCCCGCCGGACAGCTGCTTCGGGCTGCGGCTCTCGAAGCCGGACAGGCGCACCATCTCCAGCGCCTCGCGCGCCTCGCGGGCGGCGGAGGGGCCGCGCACGCCGCGCCGGTTCAGCCCGAACATCACGTTCTGCAGCACGGTCATGTGCGGGAACAGGGCGTAGGACTGGAACACCATGCCGATGCGCCGCTTCCACACCGGCACGCGCGTCACCTCCTCGGCGCCGATGCGCAGCTCGCCTTCGTCCGGCACGACGAAGCCGGCGACGATGCGCAGCAGCGTGGTCTTGCCGGAGCCGGAGGGGCCGAGCAGGCTGGTGAAGCGTCCGGCCTCGAAGCTGGCGCTGATCCGGTCCAGCACGGTGGCGGGGCCGTAGCGCTTGCTGACCGCGGTGACTTCAACGCCGCTCACGGGCGCCTCCCATGTTCGACAAGAGGGCGAATGCCAGGACCAGGACCATCGAGGCGCCCAGAAGGATGGTGGAGATGGCGTTGATCTCCGGCGTGAAGCCCTTGCGGATGGCGGAGTAGATCTCCACCGGCAGGGTGGTGACGCCGGGCGTGGCCAGGAAGTAGGAGACCACGAACTGGTCCAGCGACACGGCGAAGGCGAACAGCGCCGCGGCGATGATGCTGGGCAGCAAGAGCGGCAGGGTGACGCTGAAGAAGGCGTGCAGCGGGGTGGATCCCAGGCTCATCGCCGCCTCCTCCAGGTCGGCGCGCTGCGACTGCAGCCCGGTGCCGACCACCAGCACGACATAGGGGATGGCCAGGGCGACATGACCGATGGTCATGGCGAACAGGCCGCGGCCGATGCCGGTGGAGAAGAAGAACACCAGCATGGCGGTGCCGGTGATCAGCCAGGGAATGGCGATCGGCGGCAGCAGCAGCAGTTGCAGCAGCGACCGGCCGCGAAACTTGCGCCGCGACAGGGCCAGCGAGGCCGGGGTGCCGATCGCGGTGGCCAGGATGGCGGTGACCACGGCCAGGATCAGGCTGTTGCCGCTGGCGGACAGCAACCGGTCGTTGGCCGGCAGCTTGGCGAACCAGTCGAGCGAGAAGCTGAAGGGCAGCTCGTAGAGCGGCGAGGCGTTGAACGCCATCACCACCATCACGACGATCGGCAGGTACAGGAAGGCGATGACGATCCAGAGATGGGCGAGGCCGAGGCGCTTCATCGGCGGTCTCCCCTGGCTCTGGCGCGGCCGGATTCAGGCATCGCCTCTCCTGAGTCCCCCCTCCCCTTGCGGGAGGGGGGTAGGGGGAGGGGGTTGTCGATCGCAGAGTGCCGCTGCTGATGGTCGGGCGTCGTGAAGGTGTCGGGCCCGCCCGGGAAGGGCGGCCCTGGCGGCACGAACCCCCTCCCCCTACCCCCCTCCCGCAAGGGGAGGGGGGACTTGAAGGGAGCCGGCGCGCTGTGTGAGGCCGGGAGGGTCGTGGCGAAGACGCTCATCATCACCGCGCTCCCCCCTGCTGCCGCTTCAGCACCGGCGAGGCCAGGGCGAAGATCAGCAGCACGATCGCCAGCATGGTGAAGGACAAAGCGGCGCCCAGCGGCCAGTTGAAGGCCTGGGTGAACTGGTCCTCGATCACCGTGCCCATGGTGACGCCGACGCGGCCGCCGAGGATGCGCGGCTCCATGAAGCTGCCGATCACCGGCACGAAGATCAGGACCGAGCCGGAGATCAGCCCCGGCGTCGCCAGCGGCAGGATGATCTTCCAGAACACCACCGGGGCGCGGGCGCCCAGGCTGCGCGCGGCCTCCAGGATTTGGTCGTCGATCGCCACCAGCGACAGGTAGCAGGTCAGGATCATGTAGGGCAGGTAGGCGTGCACCAGCCCGACCACGATGGCCGGGTAGGTGTAGAGCAGCCCGAGCGGCGCCGCGTCCGGGAAGACCCAGTGGTACAGGCCGTCGATAATGCCGCCGTCGCGCAGCACCATGGTCCAGGAGAAGACGCGGACCAGCCCGTTGGTCCAGAACGGCAGGATGATCAGCAGGAACAGCACTTGCCGGGTGCGGCCGAAGGTGGAGCGCGCCAGGGCCAGCGCCGCCGGCAGGCCGATCACGGCGCAGATCAGCGTGGTCCAGATCCCGATCGACAGCGAGGTCCAGGCGACGTCGCGGAGGTACGGGCGCTTGAGGAAAGCCAGGTAGTTGTCGAGGGTCCAGACGATGGCCCGGCCGCCGAAGGGCGCCACCTTGAGGAAGGAGAAGCCGAGCATCATCAGCAGCGGCAGGAAGATCGCCAGCGTCAGCCAGCCATAGGCCGGCAGCAGCAGCCCCGCCGTGGCCAGCCAGCCGCGCTTCTCCGCCCCGCCCGCGGCAGGCGCGGTGACGGCGGAAGCGGTGGTCGGCGCCGCCAGCTCGGTCATCGGATGCCGCCTCTGGTCACGATCACGTGCAATTCTCGCATCTTACAAGCACAGGCACCGTGCCCGTCCCTCTTTCATCCTCCCCCTCCCCTTGCGGGAGGGGGTGGGGGGAGGGGGCTCGTCCCGTCAGAACCGAAGCCTCAGGACCGCTCCCGGCCTCGGCATACCCCTCCCCCTACCCCCTCCCGCAAGGGAGGGGGAGGAAAAAGGGCGGGCTTGGGTGGCCGTTCGAGAATGCGCTGGTGTGAGTCGGCTGGTGGTGGTTTCGAGAACCGGAGCGCAGCGCACGTTGGTGCGTGAGCACCGGAAGCGGAGAAACCGCCATCAGACGGCCGCACCAGTAGCATTCGCGACGGTCACCCGGCGTAGAACGCCTTCGTCTCCTGCCACAGGTCGGAGAACGCCGTGCGCTGGTCGTCGCTGAGCGGCGACATGAACTGCAGCTTGGACAGGTACTCGGCCTTGTGGATCTGCTTGTTCAGATCGTCGGCCGGCAGCGCCGCCATGGCCTTGGCGTTGGCCGAGGCCGGGGCGCCGATATTGGTGGCCCAGTAGTCGTAGAAGCCGGGGTCGATCATGTAGTTGATGAAGGCCAGCGCCGACTCCTTGCGGGTGCTGGTGGCCGGCACCGACAGCCCGTCAATCCAGCCGATGCCGCCTTCCTTCGGCACCACGAAATCGACCGCCAGCTTGAAGTTGCGCTGCGATCGCACCGCCGCGCCCGACCAGTAGATCGACACGTCGAACTCGCCGGCGGCGAAGGCCTTGTTCCACTGGTCCTCACTGGACCACAGCAGCTTCACGCCGGGCTTCAGTTCCTTCAGCTTGGCGGCGACGGCGGCCATGTCCTTGGGCGCGTTGATGTCCTGCCCGGTCATCAGGGCGCCGATGCCGATGGCGGTGACGGCGTCGTCGAACAGGGCGACGCGGCCGGCATAGGCCGGGTCGGCCAGCACCGCCAGGGTGTCGGTCTTCACCTTGTCGCGGCGCAGGCCCAGCGCGTTGATGCCCCACAGCCAGGACACGCCATAGGCCTTGCCGTCCTTGTGGAAATTGGCGTGGTCGCGCAGCGCCGGCGACAGGTCGGCGGCGTTCGGCACCTTGGCCAGGTCGATCGGCTCCAGCAGATCCTCGGCCTGGGCCTGCAGCGTGCGGGCGCTGTTGATCAGCACCACGTCATAGGTGCCGGGATTGGTGCGCAGCTTGGTCAGCATCTCCTCTTCGGAGTTGAAGTAGTCGTGCTTGACCTCGATGCCGGTCTTCTCGGTGAAGGCCTTCAGGGCCCAGGCCTCGTCGGTGCCGTAGCCCTGCCAGTTGAGGACGTAGATGGTCTCGGCCGCGCGTGCCTTGCGCAGCGGCAGCCCGGTGGCCCCGGCCAGCGCGCCGGCCCCGAGCAGGGCGCCGAAGCGGCGCCGATTGAGGATGATGGACATGAAACGCTCCCCGGCGGTTATTGTTTGTACACAAACAACCGTAGCGCAGGGTCCGGGGGCTGTCAAATTGCGTTGGGGGTGCGGGCCGGCCTTCCGCTGCGACAGGGCCGCGCGCCATGCCCTGCTTGGCCGCAGGTGGGCATCGGCGCCCGGCGGCTTACTCCGAAAGGCGTACTTGGTTCGTCTTCATAACATCGTATGATGACGCTGCTTCGACCGAGGAAATGAATGTGTCAGGGCCGTCACCCCCGACACACGGTCTCGCGGATACAATATTCCTGCCCGTGCTGACGGATCGGGAAGGAACGCCTGAAGCTGGGAAAGGCCGCCATCATCGGGCGGCCTTTCCCTTGTCAGGCGGCACGGCTCTTCGCCGCGTGCAGCTTAAAGGCGATCTCGGTCCGGTTCCGGGCCTGCAGCTTCTTCATGATCGACCGGATATGAACCTTCACCGTGCTCTCGCACAGCTCCAGCTCATAGGCGATGATCTTGTTCGGCTTGCCCAGGGCGACGGCATCGGCGACGGCCGCTTGCCGTTCCGACAGGCCGAGCATGTCGTGCACGGACGGACCGCGCTCCGGCACCTGGGCGCCATCGCTCCGGAGGGCACAGGCCGGGACGAAGCTGCCTCCCGCGATCGCGAGGCCGAGCGCGCCCACCGCGACGTTCAGGCTGACGCTGGTCGGGATGTAGCCGCGGGCGCCCTGCGCCAGGATCGCGGTGATGTGGCGAGGATCCTCGCTTTCGCCCATCACCACCACCGGTATCCCGGGATAGGCTTCGACCAGGGCGCGAAGCTCGTCCCCCGGCGACGCGGTGCCGCACTGCAGCAGGATCACCGACGTTTCGGCCCGGTCGCGGCTCAGCTCCCATTCGCCGGCATCGACGAAGGCCCGGCTGCGCAGGCCGGAATCGGCCGCCGCGAGCGCCCGCGTCAGCGCCTCCCGGCCCAGGGTGCGCCGGTCGATGATCGCGATCAGCTTCAGCTCCGGCGGGTGGCATGCCGCTCGGTCCCCGGCAGGCCGGCTGATCGCCGCTGCCGTCTCAATGGGCACGGGAAGCGCGTGCCTTTCGGTACTCTCAAAATGCATAGTCGCCTCTAGCTCAATTCGAGGTCCTGTCTTTCCCGCTTCATTCAATCAAAGGCGCTTGGTGCTGCTTCTGTTTTCCGTTCGCAGCCGGTGTGGCTAGGCGGAACGTTTGTCAGATGTATTGAAGTAAATTTGTATCATATTTTATGCAAACGCAACGGAGCCGGCCTACCGCTTTCGGGCAGTATCGCATTCGGCGGATGGGTGCCGATTCTGCCTTCGGGCCGGATCGGCGCAATGCCGTCTCGGCCGCAAGGGCTCAGGGCCGCGGGAAATCGTCCGTGCGGACCAGGATCGAAAGGCCCCGGGTGGAGAAGCTGCAGGAGACGGATTCGGCCGCGCCGACCGTGTTCTTGGCGAAGACGCGGAACAGCCCGGGTGCGAACTCCACCGGCGTGGCGCCGAAGCCCTCGGCCGAGGCCGCCAGGTACTGTGCCGTCAGGATCACGCCGCGGATGTCGCGCTGGCGGTATTTGCCGATCGGCAGGTCGGGGTGGTAGGGCCCGGTCTCGTGCAGCGGGATGTCGACCGTCAGGCGCCGCTCCAGCGTCGCGCCCGGCGGCAGCCTGGTCGCCAGCGGGATGATGCGGACCGACACGGTGCGGTTCTTCGGCAGGGGTGCGATGCCGCGCAGGATATGGGCGAAGTCGTCCTCGCCGCGGGTGATCACGGCGCTGTCGAGGTTGACGCGCGCCTGGCCGGTCTCCGGGTCGATCTCGGGCAGCGCGTCCAGGACGTAGATGTCGCCGCGGCCGCCATTGGTGATGGTGTAGGCGAACACCAGCTCGTCGCCCTCCCGCGTCGGCTGGCAGTCCAGCGTCACATCGCCGGCATCGTCGGTTCCATCCGTCATCGTCCCAGTGTCGACCGTCATGCTCCAGTCTCCTCGCCCCGCGCGCTACAGGCTGTGGTGATCGGCGCGGCGCGGAATGCCGCGCTCGTCGCGATATTGGTTCTCGGGCCCGATCGTGTTGAATTCCTCATTGGTGTCGAAATTGTCGGTGCGCGGCGTCATGTCCCTTGTGCCGTGCGAGTTGTGCTGGGCGTGCGTCATCTCGTGGAACAGGATGGCGTCGCCGGGGGTGTTGGGGGCGTTCACCGGGTTCGGCCACTGCTCGGGATTGTAGTCGACATTCGAATCCGAGCCCGTGCCGTTGCCGGCGTTCGTGTCGTTGGTCGCCCGCGCGAAGGCGTTCGGCGGGTTGGGCAGCGGCGATTGCGGCCGGATCGTCATGGTCCGGCCGGTGGCGTTGTGGTCGTCCAGCATCGCCCGCCCCGTTTTGGTCTCGTTGATCAGGGCCAGCTGCTGCACCACCGTGTCCTGATAGGCCGGGTCGCCCGCCACCTTGATGCCGGGCCCGACCTGCAGCGTGCCGTCGGCATTGGCGGTGACCGCCAGGCCGTGCCGCGCCTTGGCCGTGTGGTGCTTGCGCCCGCCGCCGCCCTTCCAGGGCGGGTGCTTCTCGATCCAGTCCTCCGGGTCGCCGGGATCGGCCATGGTGGCGTCCAGCGGGTCGGTCAGGTCGGAATCCGAGGTGCTGCCCGGCGTCCCGCCGGAGTTGATCTGCACCATCGGCCCGCTGATGAACACGCCGGCCGGGTCGACCACGACGAAGCTGTTGCCGACCTTCAGCGTGATCTTCATCGACGCCTCGATCACCACCGAGGTCGCGTTCAGCGTCGCCCCACCGCCGGCGATCGTGAACCAGTTCCCCTGCAGGTCGAAGACCGTGTCCGACTTGACGCTGAGCTGGTAGCCGGCATCCACCGCCTCGTAGCGGTCCTTCATCACATGCAGGTCGGATTCGCCGCCCACGGTCGTGACCAGCGACCCGCCGGACTTGCCGGTCTTCGGGTCCTTGCCGCCGATCAGCGCGTGCCGGTCGGCATGCACCGTCTCGTAATAGGGGCCGAAGGAGGTGACGTCGGTGCGCCCCTGGCTGCGCAGCAGCAGCTGCTCATGCCCGCGCGTGTCGTCGAAGCGCTGCAGGTGGAACCGCGCCTTCTCCTCCTCCTGCAGCGGCACCGACCGGGTCTTGATGCCGCTGCGCAGCCGGTATTTCGGCAGGTCGAAGGGCGGCTCCTGCTCGGCATTGTACACCCGGCCGGTGATCAGCGGCCGGTCCGGGTCGCCGTCGATGAAGTCGACCACCACCTCCTCGCCGACGCGGGGCAGGAACTGCATGCCCCATTTCGGCCCGGCCCAGGGCTGGGCCACGCGCAGGAAGCAGGAATTCGTCTCCGGCCGCGGCCCGCCGGGCGCGGTGCGGT
>NZ_JBCNNF010000028.1:0-30034 GCF_039594555.1 Inquilinus sp. | reverse complement strand
CCGACCGATTGCCGCGTGGTCGGCGTCTCGGCGCTGATGAGCAGCCTGCTGATGGAGGCTGTGGACCTGCCGCTGGAATACGACCTGAAGGGCCGGGACGGGCTGGTGATGGCGCTGATCCTGCAGGAGATCGCGCGGATGCCGGTGCTGCCGCTGAACCTGCCGCTGCCCGGCCATGCGGCGCTGGCGGCGCGCTGCCGGCGCTTCCTGGAAGGGCCGACGCCGCACGACACGATCGACGACTGGTGCGGCGCGCTGGGCATGAGCCGCCGGGCCTTCACCCGGCTGTTCCGGCAGGAGACGGGCCTCAGCCTCTCCGCCTGGCGGCAGCAGGCCTGCCTGTTCGCGGCCCTGCCGCGGCTGGCGGCGGGGGAGACGGTGACGGCCGTCGCTCTCGACCTCGGCTATGACAGCGCCGCCGCCTTCACCACCATGTTCAAGCGCCTGCTCGGCGCGCCGCCCAGCCGCTATTTCGCGACGGGCGGGAATGGCCGGATGTCCATTTCATCCTGATCCGTGGCCGCACGGATGACACAAATCCCCGAAAAATGGACGCATCTCGACTCGGGTGGGGGATTCCGATGGCGATCTTCACGGGAACGGCGGGCAATGACCATCTGCCGCCGACCGGCACGGACAAGGACGGCGACGACAGCCTCTACGGCCTCGCCGGCAACGACATCCTCTCCGGCGGCGCCGGCCGGGACTGGCTGGAGGGCGGGAACGGCAACGACGTGCTCTATGGCGGCGCGGGCGCCGACCAGTTCCTCGGCGGCGCCGGCATCGACGCCGTGTCCTACTCGGCCAGTACGGCCGGCGTCATGGTCAACCTCAACACCAACATCAACCAGGGCGGCGATGCCGAGGGCGACGTTTTCAACGACCGGATCGAGCTGCTGTACGGCAGCGCCTTCGCCGATATCCTGACCGGGTCGGCCGGCGCCGAGACGCTGGGCGGCCTGGCCGGCGACGACGCCATCCACGGCCTGGGCGGCAACGACGTGCTCGACGGCGGGGCCGGAGCCGACCTGCTCGACGGCGGCGACGGCGACGACCTGCTCCGCGGCGGGGCCGGCGCCGACACCTTCTTCGGCAATATCGGCATCGACAGGGTGAGCTATGCCGCCTCCGGGGTCGGCGTCACAGTCAACGTGTCCGCCAATATCGGCCAGGGCGGCGACGCCCAGGGCGACCGCTTCGCCGACCATATCGAGATCATCCAGGGCAGCGCCTTCGCCGACCTGATGGTCGGCGGCAGCGCCGCGGACCGTTTCGAAGGGCTGGCCGGGGCCGATATCCTGCACGGCCGGGCCGGGGACGACACCCTGCTGGGCCAGGATGGCGACGACGTCCTCTACGGCGAGGACGGCAACGACCGGCTCTACGGCGGGGCCGGGGCGGACCGGGTGGCCGGGATGAACGGCGACGACGTGCTCATCGGCGGGTTCGGCGCCGACAGCTTCATCGGCGGCGCCGGCAGGGACACCGTGTCCTATGAGGACAGCGCCGTCGGCGTGACCGTGAATCTGGCCACCAACACCAATCATGGCGGAACGGCAGAAGGCGACCTCTTCCTCGAGCATATCGAGACGATCGGCGGCAGCCGTTTCGCCGATGTCCTGACCGGTGGCGCGGGCAACGATACCTTCATCGGCGGCCGGGGCGCCGATCACTTCACCGGCGGTGCCGGCATCGACACGGTCTCCTATGCGGATGTGACGTCGTCGCTGGGTGTCAAGATCGACATGATGAACCAGGAGAGCAATTTCGAGGGAGATCGATTTCTCGATCACTTTGAAGTCCTGGTCGGAAGCGGCGGCCAGGACAGGCTCATGGGCAGTGGTCAGGTTGAGACCATCTTCGGCGGAGGCGGCAACGACGAGATCTGGGGCCGGGCCGGCGACGACGTGCTGGGCGGCGATACCGGCAACGACCATCTCTACGGCGAGGCCGGCGCCGACAGACTCGAGGGCGGCATCGGGGGGGATATCCTGGAAGGCGGGGCCGATGCGGATACCCTCGACGGCGGCAGCGGCGACGACACCCTCCAGGGCGGGGCCGGCGCGGATGTCCTGATCGGGGGTGCCGGAAACGACACCGTCACCTATCAGTCCAGCCTGGCCGGGGTCAGCATCGATCTTCTCACCGGCGAGGCCCATGGCGGCGATGCCGAGGGGGACCGATTGGACGGTTCGGTGGAATCGGTGGTCGGCAGCGGCTATGCCGATACGCTGGTCGGAGGTGCGGGCGACGACCGGCTGAACGGCAGTCAGGGCGACGATTTCCTGTCCGGCGGCGATGGCTCGGACATATTGATCGCAGGTCCGGGAAGCGACCGGCTCTACGGCGGCGCCGGAGCCGATCAGATGGACGCCAGGGCCGCTTTCGACGCCCGCCCCTGCACCTTCATCTACAAGGATGTCAGCGAGAGCACCGCGAGCGAGCGCGATGCCATCAACGTGCCGCTGTACAGCAGGATTTCCATCGATCTGTCCGCGATCGATGCCGATCCCTCCCTGGCCGGCGACCAGGCGTTCACCTTCCTCGGTAGCGGGGATTTCACCGGGGCGCATGGCGAGCTGAGAATTGCCCATGTGGTGGCCCAATGGTTCAGGGTCTCCGCCGATGTGGATGGCGATCGCGTGGCCGACCTGGAGATCTCGGTGGGTGGACGGCCGGCTCTGACGGTGAATGACTTCGTGCTCTGACTCGGTGCCCGATACCCCTCAGCGCAGACCCTCGAGCAGCGCCCCGATCCGGTGGCCGGCGGCGCGGAGCTGGGTCCGGCTCACCGTCCGGGCCTGCTCGACATAGCCGGGCGGCAGCACGGCGGCGGAGCGGGGCGAGGCGCTCAGCCGCAGCCGCCCGTGATGATAGGCGACGTCATAGGCGAGCGCGCGGGTATGGGCCACCCAGCGGGCGAAGGCGATCTTCGGGTCCGGCGCCAGCGAGTCTTCGTCCGGCGGCGGGTCCCGCACCAGCTGCGCCTCCAGCGATCCCGAGGCGCTCAGGGTCAGGTCGCCCGCCAGGCCTGCCGAATCCCAGAACCGGTGCAGCCTGACCGGCTCCGCGTCCGGCGCGGGGCGCACCCAGGACCATTGGCCGCCGGCATCGGTGATCGGGAAGCGCCACGACATCCACATGCCCGCATGCAGCGGCTGGTGCATGTCGCCGACGATGTGCATCACCCAGCACAGCGCGACCGCCCGGTCGGCGTCGGATGCGTTGGGATCGCGGGCCACGGCGAGGTTGCGGGCGAACTCGGCTTGGGCGCTGCCGAAGGCGTAAGGAAGGACCGCTCGCACCGAGGACACGATGCGCTGGCTCTGGTGCCAGTCCGGATGGTCATAGGCGGTGCCGCGCACGGCGTCGGGCCAGATCGCCATCAGCTCGAAGGTCTCTCGCTCCCGGTCGCGGCCGGCGAGGTCGCCGAGCTGGCCGTCGAAGCGGGCACGGTCCGGATGCGCCTGCATCAGCCGGAGGATGGCGGTGATCGCCGCCGGGTCGCGCTGTTCCAGCAGGTCGTAGGCGAGGGCGCCGGTCGCCCTGTGTCCCTCGCCCAGCCAGGCCGAGGCCGGCTGCGGCAGCAGCAGGACGAGCGCCAGGAGCGCGCCGAGCCAGGCCGGCCGACGGCTTATCGGGAGGGCAAGGCCTGGCATCCGGGATCTCCTTCGTTGAAGAAGGTCCCGATCCTGCCACACCCGGCGTCGTTGCCGGCCGGACCCAGTGTCGCGCTACAGCACGAAGTCGGCTGCGATCAGGGTGGTGGTGCTGATGACGACGATCGACATGTCGGCCACCTTGTCGCCGTTGAGGTCGGCCTGCACCAGCTGGACGCCGCCGCTGGCCACCACCCGGACCTCGTGCCCGGCGCCGGTGAAGGCGCCGCCGCCGAGGAAGGTAAAGGCCGTGTTGCCGTTGCCGGCGTTGGCATCGGCATCGATCGCCGAGAGGTCGATGCGGTCGCCCTCGGCATGGGAGAAGTCGTTGACGCTGTCCCGCCCGGCGGCGGCCACGGTGCTGTCGGTGTAGGCGGTGTAGACGAAGCGGTCGGCGCCGGCGCCGCCCTTCAGCGCGTCCGTCCCGGCGCCCCCGATCAGCACGTCGTTGCCCGCCAAGCCCCACAGCGCATTGGCGCCGGCATGGCCGGTGATGGTGTCGCCATAGGCCGAGCCTATCGCGTTCTCGACGCTGCTGTAGGTGTCGCCGGCGGCATCCCCCGCTGAGCCCGCGCCGGTCGCTAGGTTGACCGTCACCGCCGCCATCGCGGAATCGTACAGGATCAGGTCGGTACCGTTGCCGCCCGACAGCTGGTCGGCGCCGGCCCCGCCGGTCAGGGAATCGTCGCCGTCGCCGCCGGCCAGGATGTCGGCCCCGGCCTCGCCGTACAGCGCGTCGTTGTCGGCGCCGCCATTGACGCTGTCGTTCCCGGCGCCGCCATACAGACGGTCCGCCCCGGCCTGGCCGGACAACAGGTTGGCGGCGGCGCTGCCGATGATCGTGTCCGCGAAGGCGGTGCCGACGACATTCTCGATGCTCACGAAGCTGTCCCCGGCGGCGACGCCGCCGGTGCCGCCGGCGACGAGGCTGAGGGCGACGCCCGCGGCCGCGTCGCCGTAATTCGCGGTGTCGGTGCCGGCGCCGCCATCCAGCACATCGGCCCCGTCGCCGCCGATCAGCCAGTCCGCGTCGTCGCCGCCATGCAGCGTGTCGGCCCCCGCCTCGCCGTAGAGGGTGTCGTTGTGTGCCCCGCCGGTGAGAACGTCGTTGCCGCCACGTCCCCACAGGACGTTGGCATTGCCGTCGCCGGTCAGCGTGTCGGCGAAGTTGGATCCGCCGAGATATTCGATCCCGGTCAGCACGTCGCCGGCCGCGTCGCCGCCGCCGTTGGCATTGGTCGCGAGGTTGACCGTGACCCCGGCCGCGGAGCCGAGATACTCCGCCCGGTCGGTGCCGAAGCTGCCGTCCAGGGCATCGGCACCGGCCCCACCGGTCAGGACGTCGTTGTCGCTGCCGCCCGACAGGGCGTTGGCGCCGGCATCGCCGGTCAGCGTGTCGGCCCAGTTCGTGCCGATGACGTTCTCGATGGCCTGCAGCGCGTCGCCGTCGGAGGCCGTGCCGGCCGCCAGGCTGACGGTCACGGCCGACCTGGCGTCGCTATAGTCCACGGTGTCGATGCCGGCGCCGCCATCCATCGTGTCGGCCCCGGACGAGCTGGACAGGACATCGTCGCCGTCGCCGCCATTCCCGGTGCCTGCATAGAAGAAGATGATGTGGTCGTTGCCGATGCCGCCATTCAGCAGGCCGGCACCGCCGATGATGTCGTCGCCGGCGCCGCCGTCGATGGAGATGCCGGGCCTGAATGTGCTGGCATCGATATGATTGTCGATGCGGTCGTCCCCTTGGCTCCCGATGATGATGGAGTACCAGGAGTAGGCGTAGGGGCTGATCTCTCCGATGGTGAAGATGCCCTCGTGGATCAGCTCCTGTGTGAAGATCCAATAGGGACCCTCCGGCCCGCTTCGGTACTCCGCCCCCCAGCCGAGGATGGCGCCCGTGGTAGAGTCGCTCAGGTCGAAAACGTCAGCCATGGGGGTCCCCTGTCGAAATCGGGCGATCGCGGCGCGGGCGAAGATCGGTTCAAATCAATACGTCATAAATTATGGACAGATCATAGGACGACCTTCCGGTCCGGGCAATCCGCCCTGGCCGGCGTGCCCCTACTTGCCCGGCGGCGCCTGCGGGTCCAGCCCGTAAGAGGTGACGCGCAGCGCCTCGCGGATGTCGGGGATTGCCGCCTCCGCCGCCTGGTAGCCGAGGTCGATCAACTCGTCCGCCCGGTCGAATTCGGCGGCGCCGATATGGCCCAGCTTCGGGTCGATCGCCACGTCCGGCGGCTCGGCCGCCAGGCGGATACGCCCCATGCGGTCGAGGATGATGTTCAGCGACGCCATCATCACCCCGAACAGGCTCGGCATGTCCGGGTCGCGCCGGAACAGCTTGCGGGCGACGCCGTTGATGCCGCCCAGCAGCGTGCCGCCCGGCATCAGCTCGAGGATGTCGAAGCCGGCGATGCGGGCATAGCCGCCCTCGGGTACGCGGGTGCGGCCCATGATGTCGCCGTTGAGGTTGACCGCGATCACCACCTCGGCCCCCAGCGCCCGGCACATCGACACCGGCACCGGGTTGACCAGCGCGCCGTCGACCAGCATGTGGCGGCCGATATGGCGCGGCGGGAACACGCCGGGCAGGGCGTAGGAAGCCTGGATCACCTCCGACACCCGGCCCTCGCGCAGGCACACCTCATGGCCGGTGAACAGGTCGACGCAGACGGCGCCGAAGGGCACGCCGAGATCCTCCACCCGCAGGTCGCCGAAGCTCTGGTCCAGGAGGCGGCCCAGCTTGCGGCCGCTCATCAGGGCGGGCAGGCCGAGGCCGAAATCGAGATAGGAGACCATGCGGTCGCGGTTCAGCCCGCGGGCCCAGGCCTCCAGCATGTCGAGCCGGCCGGAGAGATGGGCGGCGCCGGCCAAGGCGCCGACCGAGGTGCCGCACACGACCTGCGGCCGGATGCCGGCGGCGTCCAGTGCCCGCAGCACCCCGATATGGGCCCAGCCGCGGGCGATGCCGCCGCCCAGCGCCAGCCCCAGCACCGGCGGGGCCGTGCCCTCGGCGTCCATGATCATGAGGACCGCCGGATGCGGCCATCGACCTTCGGCGCCACCGTCTTCATCGCGGTGACATAGTCCATCACCACCGTCGCCATCAGCCGCGCGGCCGAGGCGTCGATCAGCACCTTGCCCTTGGTGAAGACGGCATAGCCGTCGCCGCCGCCGGCCATGTAGTCGTTGGTGGCGACGCGGTAGACCGCGGCGTCGTCCAGCGGCTTGCCGTCGACCGTCACCGAGACCACGCGGCTGTCGGCCGGCTTGGCCGGGTCGTAGACGAAGGCGAGGCCGGAGACCTGGGGGAAGCGCCCGGCGACGTCCTGCACCTGGGACACGCCGTTCTCCAGGGCGGCGCGGATCTCGGCCCCGGTCAGCTCCAGCAGCACCGCGAGGTTGCCGAAGGGCAGCTCGGTCAGGATGTCCTTGCGGGTCAGCTGGGTGCCGGCGGCGATCAGCCGGTCGCCGCGGACGCCGCCGCCATTGATGATGGCGATCTGCGCGCCCGAGACGCCCCAGCGCAGCCCGTCGGCGATCAGGTTGCCCATCGTCGTCTCCTCGGTCCGCACCGCGCCGCGCTGGCTGTCCAGCTCGACCGAGGTGGTGCCGATGACGATCCCGAGGGCGTCGTCCAGCGCCTTGTTGAAGGCGTCGACCTTGGCCTGGATCTCCGGGTCCGGCTCGACCCCCGCGGTCGGCCGCACCTCCCAGCTCGGCAGCACCGCGATCACCGGCCCGTCCTTGGTGTCGCGGGTCGAGATGTCGAGCTCGACCACGCCGAGATAGTGCGAATCGTAGCCGGCTTTGAAGATCAGGACGTTGTTCTCGTAGAACATGATCGGGTCGTGGTCGTGCCCGCCCAGCACCAGGTGCAGGCCTTTGACCGACTGCGCCAGCTGCCGGTCCTGGGCGATGCCGAGATGGGTCAGCGCCACCAGGATGTTGGCGCCCTCAGCCTTCAGCGCCTCGACCGCCTGCTTCGCCGTGGTGATGATGTCCGGAAAGCTGATGTCGGGCCCGGGGCTGGACAGCGTCTTCGTGTCCGGCGTCAGGATGCCGAGGAATCCCACGGTGTAGTCGCCGACCTTGCGGGTCGCGGTGGCGACGCCGCCGCCGAAGGGCTTGCCGTCCTTGCCCAGGACATTGGCGCCGAGCCAGGGGAACTTCGATTCGCCGATGCGCTGCGCCGCCAGCTCCGGCCCGTAGTCGAATTCGTGGTTGCCCCAGACCGCGTAGTCGACGCCGATGGCGTTGAACAGGTCGATCATCTGCGAGCCCTTGGTCAGGCCCGACATCACCGAGGGCGACAGGGTGTCGCCGCCGAAGGTGGTGATGCTGTGCGGGTTGGCGGCGCGGGCCTGCTTCAGCAGGGTGGCCAGCTGGCCGAAGCCGCCCTGGCCGCGCACCGGCCCGATCTCGTACACGTCGTTGACGTGCAGGAAGGTCAGCCGCAGCGGCGCCGTGGCCGCCCATCCGGGCAGCGGCGCCGCGGCGAAGACGGTGGCGAGCATGACCTGGCGGCGCGACGGGCCCTGCATGGCTGGATCTCCCTCCGAATGACGGTGCCAGAATGGACCGGCCCATCGCCGGATGTCATCCTCCGCTGCGTTGCGGACCGGTGACAAGTGAGCGGATCGGATGACGTCCCAGGACCACCTCTACCATCCGGCCACCGCCGACACTTCGCGCACCGTGCAGAGCTATTGGGAGGCGACCGCCGGGCCCGCGCCCGAGGGCTGCGCGCCGCTGGCCGGCGACGAGGCCTGCGACGTCGCCGTGATCGGCGGCGGCTACACCGGGATGTCCGCGGCGCTGCACCTGGCCCGCGACCTCGGCGCCGACGTCCGGGTGCTGGAGGCCGGGCCGGTCGGCTGGGGTGCCTCCGGCCGCAATGGCGGCTTCAACTGCGTCGGCGCCGCCAAGCTGTCCGGCGCGGCGATGCTGAAGCGGGTCGGCCGCGACGAGGTGCGCCGCTACTACGCCGCCCAGGTCGAGGCGACCGAGCTGGTGGCGGCGCTGGCCCGGGACGAGGGCATCGATTACGACCGCCAGGGCGACGGCGTCATCAGCGTCGCCCACAAGCCGAGCCGGGTGCGCGAACTGGAGGAGGAGGCGCGCTGGGACCGCGAGGTCTCCGGCCTCTCCTCGACGCTGTGGAGCCGGGACGAGCTGCGCGAGCGCGGCTATGCCGGGCCGGAGGCGCATGGCGCGCTGCACCACGCCGCCGGCTTCGGCCTGCATCCGCTGAAATACCATCGCGGCCTGACCCGCGCCGCTTTGGCACGGGGCGCGAGGATCCATGAGCGCAGCCGTGTGACCGGCTGGCGCCGGGAAAGCGGTGGCCACCGGCTGGTCACCGCCGGCGGCTCGCTGCGGGCGAAGCGGGTGCTGATCGCCACCAACGGCTACACCACCGACGGGCTGCATCCCTATCTGGCCGGCACCTTCCTGCCGGCGCTGTCGAACATCGTCGTCACCCGGCCGCTGACCGAGGCCGAGCGGCAGGCCCAGGGCTGGACCACCGAGACGCCGCTATCCGACACCCGCAACCTGCTGTTCTACTTCCGTCTGCTCAAGGACGGGCGGCTGCTGCTCGGCTCCCGCGGCGGCACCTGGGGCAGCCCGGAGGCCGCGGCGACGTACCGGCGCTGGCTGGAGGGGCGGATCGGCATCGCCTATCCCGCCTGGCGCGGCGTCGAGACCACGCATTTCTGGTCCGGCCTGGTCTGCCTGTCGGCCGATCTGACGCCGATGCTGGGACAGGTGCCGGACGATCCCGGCGTCTGGTATGCCCTGGCCTATCACGGCAACGGCGTCGCCAGCGCCGGCTGGGCCGGCCGCGCCATAGCCCACGCCATGACCGGCAGCCCGGTGCCGGGCGTCGGCATCCCGGCGCTGATGGCGACCGCGCCGACCCGCTTCCCGCTGGGCGCTCATCGCCGCTGGCTGCTGAAGGCGGCCTACCTGAAGTTCATGGTGCAGGACGTCCTCTGACGCCGGGGCCGCCCCGCATTCTCCGCATTTGGCGATGCGGCCGGCCCGACCTTAGCCTTTCCGCGGACCGATCCGTGGAGCGACGCCGTGAAGATCTTGACCCTGCAGAACAACGACCGCACCCCTTCGGGCCTGATCGGCGCGGCGATCGCGGAGGCGGGCGGGGTCGAGGATGTGCGGTTCCCGGAGCATGGCGACGCCGTGCCGGCCGACGCCGCCGGCCATGACGGGCTGCTGGTGCTGGGCGGCGTCCAGTTCGCCGGCGACGACGACGCCCACCCCTATCTGCCGGCCGAGCTGGCCGCGATCCGCGCCTTCGCCGCGGCCGGCAAGCCGGTGCTGGGCATCTGTCTCGGCGCCCAGCTGCTGGCCCGGGCGCTGGGCGGGACCGTGCGCCACCACCACACGCCGGAGGTCGGTTTCACCGCGATCGAGGCGACCGAGGCCGCGGCAGCCGACCCGCTGCTGCAAGGCCTGGCGCCGCTGCCGAAGCTGATGCACTGGCACTACGACACCTTCGACCTGCCGCAGGGGGCGACGCTGCTGGCCACCAACCCCGTCTGTGCCAACCAGGCCTTCAGCGCCGGGCCGGGGCTGTACGGGCTGCAGTTCCATCTCGAAGTATCGGCGGACATCGTCGAAGGCTGGGTCGAGATGTTCTCGGGCTGGACACGCGAGCAGTTCCCGCAGTTCTTCGCCAGCTATCGCGACCAGCTGGCGAACGACCTGCCCGGCGCGGCGGTCTTCGCCCGCCAAGTCGGGCTGCGCTGGATGGAGATGGTGCGCACGCAGGCGGAGAAGCGACAGGCGGCCTGATCGAGGGAGGGCAGCGATGACCTTCGACGATGTCTGCGCCATCGCCATGACCTGGCCGGGCGTCGAGCGCGGCACCTCCTACGGCACGCCGGCGCTGAAGGTGAAGGGCAAGATGCTGGCCCGGCTGCGCGAGGATGGCGAGACGCTGGTGATGCCCGGCGTCGGCCCCGACGAGCGCGAGATGCTGATCGAGGCCGAGCCCGAGGTGTTCCACGTCACCCCGCATTACCGGGACTGGCCGACGGTGCTGATGCGGCTGCCCAAGGCCGATCCCCGCGCGGTCGAAGCCCTGCTGCTCCGGCGCTGGCGCGAGGTCGCGCCGAAGCGGCTGGTCCAGGCGTTCGACGCGGCGAAGGGGTGATCCGGAATAGGCCCCATCCCCTCATTGTCATTGCCGGGCTTGACCCGGCAATCCAGGGGCCACCGAGAGCGGCTCTTGAAAGCCCCTGGATCCTCGGGTCAAGCCCGGGGATGACAATGGGGTGGGGTGGAGATCCAAGATCGGCCTTTCAGCTGCACGGGATGGCGACGGATCAACCCCGCCCCGGCAGCATCCGGCGCAGCACGCCGTCGCGCAGCGCGTAATGGTGGATCAGCGCTGCGGCCGCGTGCAGCCCGGCCAGGACGATGATGATCCAGGCGACGGTGTTGTGCAGCCCGATCAGGCTCCGGGCCAGGTCGCGGTCGGGGGCGAAGGCCGCGGGCAACGCGAACAGGCCGAAGAACTGCAGCGGCTCGCCCTCGGCCCAGCGGAACAGGATGCCCAGGGCCGCCTGGGCGACCAGCAGCCCGTAGAGGGCCAGATGGGCCGCGCGCGCCGCCCAGCCCAGCAGGCCGGCATCGGCGGGCGGCAGCCGCCGCCCCGCGCTGCCGCGCCAGAGCAGGCGCACGACCAGCACGACGGCCAGCAGGATGCCCAGCGAGACGTGGAGCGATTGGCCGGCCTTGCGGATGTCACGCGGGAAGAAGCCCCAGCCTTCGGCCAGCAAGAACAGGGCGATCACCAGCCCGGCGGTCAGCCAGTGCAGGACGATGGTCGCGCCGTCATAGCGGCTCGCGGACGGGTCGGTCGGGGCCGCGGTCGCGGCGGCCGGCTGGATCGGCATCTCGATGCTCGTGGCTGTGATCGCGATGGGCGCGGAAGGCCCGAGCCCTGTTCGCTTTCACGTCCGGCCGAGACACATCCGGCGGGGGCGGGCGTTTCGCCGCAGCCCCGCCGCGCATCGTCACAGCCGCGCCATCAGCATGGCAAAGCGGGTCAGCCCCTCCGGCCAGGGGCCGTGGCCGCTGGCGCTGTCCAGGCCGCCGGCATCGCCGGCGTCGACGAAATGGCTGCCCCAGGCCGCCGCCAGATCGTCGGCCACGGCCAGGGCGCAGCGCGGGTCGCTGGCGCTGGCGACCAGCAGGGACGGGAAGGGCAGCGGGTCGCGCGGCACATCCTCATAGCCGGGGGCACCAGCCGCGGCCGGGTCCGGCGGCGCCACCAGCAGCGCCCCGGCGACGCGGCCGTTCAGCCGGGGCGCCGCGAAGGCGACGGCCAGCACGCCCAGCCCATGGGCGACCAGCACCACCGGCTTGCTGTCGGCCTCGGCCGCCGCGACCAGAGCCTCGACCCGGCTCTCCCGGTCCGCCGGATCGTCGGCGGCGCCCGCCCAGCGCGCGGTCTTCAGCCGGGACTGCCAGCGCGCCTGCCAGTGGCCCTCGTCGGGCGAGGCGAGGCCGGGGACCATGAGGATGTGGGCGTCGGAGGATTTCATAAGCGTGATCGGATGCCGGGCGGAGATAGACCTAAGTGTGCCCGCCGCCGCCCCGGGTCAAGCGCCGGCCGTGCGGCCCTCGACCTCGGCGATGAAGGCGGCGACGGAGCGGCCGATCGTCTCTGGATGATCCTCCTGCAGATAGTGCAGCCCCGGGCCGAGCCTGACATGCCTGCAATCGTGCAGCCTCCCGGCCAATTCCTCCGCCAGCTCGGGCGGGATCAGGGCGCCAGGGTCGGCGGAGAAGAGCAGCTTCGGATAGGCCGAGGCAGCGAGCGCGCCATGTGCTGCCTCGATCGTCGCGACCACATCGGCCGGTTCCCCGGCGATCGGCAGCTCGTTCGGGAAGCGCCAGGTCGGGCGCCGCGACTGCGGCGTCGGGAAGGGGGCGCGGTAGACTGCCATCTCCTCCTCGCTCAGCTTGCGCATGATCGAGCCGGGCAGGATCCGCTCGACGAAGGCGTTGTTCTCCAGGATCAGGCTCTCGCCTTCGCCGGGCGTCCGGAACCGGCGGAAGATCTCGCGCGCCGGCACGCCGCGCACGAAGTCCTCCCAGCTCGGGATCGGCCGGATGAACTCCATGAAGGCCAGGCCGCGCACGAAGCCCGGCCGGCGCGCCGCAAGGTGGAAGGCGAGGGCGGTTCCCCAATCCTGCGCGACGAGGTAGGCCGAGCCGATCCCGGCCTGTTCGATGAAGGCGTCGAGGTATCGCACTTGGTCCTCGAAGCGGTAGGCGATGTCGGGCTTGCCGGACTGGCCGAAGCCGATCAGGTCCGGGGCGATGCAATGCGCCACCCCGGCGACATGCGGGATGATGTGGCGCCAGATATAGGAGGAGGTCGGGTTGCCGTGCAGGAACAGCGCCACCGGGGCGCCGGCCCTGGGCGCTTCTCGATAGGCCATCTCCGAGTCCAGCACGGGCAGCTTCGGCAGGGTGATGTCCGGGATCATGGTGACGGCTCCTTGAACACGGTGGCGAAAGCGATGCGCTTGAAGCGCTCGAGCGGCTCGGCGTCGCGCGTGACCTTCATGCGGAGGATCGCCCCCTCCCAGGAGGAGAGGAGGAACTCGGCGAGGTCCTCGGGCGCGAAATCCGTCGCGATCTCGCCGGCCGCCTGGCCCTCGGCGATGCAGGCGGCGAAGGATCCACGCCATTCGGCGAAGATCTCGCCCAGCCGCTCACGCAACGGCTCGCTCTGCGGCGCCGCCTCGAGGCTGAGATCGCCGATCAGGCAGCCGCGGATGAACCCGTCCCCGGCGAGGCGGTCGGTGATGGCATCGAGATAGCGGCGGAGGCGCTGGCGCGGCGCGAGGCTGCTGTCCCCGAGCGTCCTGGCGACGAGCCGCCTGACGTCATCGAAGTAGCGGTCGAGCACTTCCCGGGCGAACGCCTCCTTCGACCGGAAATGGTTGGTGAAGGATCCCTGCGGCGCCGGCGCCTCGGCCACGATGTCGCGCACGCTGGCGCCGACATAGCCCTTGCGGAACATGACCTTGAGGCCGGCGTCGAGGATCGCGTCGCGGAGGGAATGTTTGGGCATGGAGATATAATACGTACGAACGTATTAAATGTAAAGCGGGTCCTCCCATCGCCTCCCTCTCCGTCATTGCGAGGAGGCGAAGCCGACGAAGCAATCCAGGGGCCGGTTCGCACTGGCCCCTGGATTGCTTCGCTGCGCTCGCAATGACGGCGTGGAATTCTGAACGGCGATGCCGGATGCCCTGCCCTCAGGCCCCGGCCTTGTCCAGCGCGGCCGTGAGAGCCCGGAACGGCAGCTCGACGCAGTCGTGCCGGCTGCGCACGGTGCGGACCGGGGTGAAGATCTCCAGCTCCGGCCAGGGCGGCGCCGCGCTCTCGCGCAGCATCGGCCTGATCCCGGCCGCCGCTTCGCGCAAAGCTGCCGGCGCCTGGCCGACCGCCTTCTCGGCGATCAGCGCGGCCGAGGCCTCGCACAGCACGCAGCCACGCACCAGATGGCCGACCTGCGCCACCTTGCCGTCGGCCAGGGTCAGGTCGATGGTCACCCGGTCGCCGCAGAGCGGGTTGTCGATCATCGCCGACCCGTCCGGCTCGGGCAGGCGGCCGGCGCCGGTCGCGTCCCGGGCCTTCTGCAGGATCGCCTGGTCGTAGAGCGCATCGATCATCGCGTCGGGGCCTTGGCTGCGGTCAGGGTCGACAGCGTCTCGGGCGTGTCGACGTCGAACAGCACGGCGGTGTCGCCGGCCTCGACCTCGACCATCTCATCGGCATGCTCGCCGATCAGGTGGCGGGCGCCGACATCGCCGGCGACCGAGGCCATGGCCGGGAAGAAGCGGCGGTCCCACAGCACCGGGTTGCCGCGCTTGCCCTGATGGGTCGGCACCACGATCGAGCGGCCCTCCGTCGGCGCATAGGCGGCCACCAGCCGCTCGATCAGCCGCGGGCTGATCCGCGGCATATCGCCGAGGCAGACCAGCGCGGCATCGGTCTCGTGCGGCAGTGCCGCGAGGCCCGCGGCGAGCGAGGTGCTGAGGCCCTCGGCATAGCGCGGATTGGCGGTGAAGGTGACCGGCCGGTCGGCCAGCGCCGCCTCGACCTGCTCGCGCTCATGCCCGGTGACGACGACGACCGGCCCGACGCCCTTGGTGCCCAGCGCGGCGTCGACCGCATGGGCCACCATCGGCTTGCCGTCGACCGGGGCCAGCAGCTTGTTCAGCTCGCCCATGCGGCGCGACTGGCCGGCGGCCAGCACCACCACGCCGACATTCGGCGCGTGCGGCATGCCGTTGCCGTCGGCGGCGCGGTCGCGGGGCAGGGGGCGGCTGGGGATCTCGGCCAGCAGGCCGCCGACACCCATGGCCATGACGTCGAGTCGGGTGACGGTCAGCCCCGCCGCGATGCGCTGCAGCACCCAGTCGAAGCCGTTCAGCTTGGGCGACCGGGCGCAGCCGGGCAGGCCCAGCACCGGCATGGCCCCGATGCGGCCCATCAGGATCAGATTGCCGGGGTCCACCGGCATGCCGAAATGCTCGATGATGCCGCCCGACGCCTCGATCGCCGCCGGCAGCACGTCGCGCCGGTCGGTGATGGCCGAGGCGCCGGCGATCAGCAGCAGGTCCAGGCCTAGATTCTGCACCATGCGGATCTCGCTGGTCAGGGCCGGCGCCTTGTGGTCGGACCGGCGCTCGCGCGCCAGCGTGCCGCCCAGCCGGGCCAGCCGCTCCGCTGTCACCTGGGCGGTCTTGTCCAGCACGCCGGGCTTGGTCGTGGGCAGCTTCGTCTGGATCAGCCCGACCTTGAGCGGCCGGTAAGCGGCCAGCCGCAACGCCGGGCCGCGCTGAGGCAGGGCGGCCATCGCCTCGACCAGCGATACCGCGTCGCCGGGGGCCGCGAAGGGGATGATCTTGATGGTCGCCACCATCTGCTTGGGCGCGACCTCGGCCCATTCCGGCAGGGTGGCGATGGTGATCGATTCATCGAGCCGGTTCAGCCGGTCGATCCGCTCGCGGTCGATCACGACCACGCCGGCGGCCTCGGCATACAGGTTCACCCGGCCGGTGAAGGCGGCGCTGGCGCTCAGCCCCGGCCCCTGCACGGCCGCGGCCACGCGTTCCGCCGCCTGGTCCTCATGGATGTCGTCGCGCTCCAGCCGCGCCGCCTGCACCTCCTCGACGCCGGCGGCCTTCAAGGCCTCGACGTCGGCCGCGCTCAGCCGCCGTCCCTTGCGGAACAGCGTGCCGGCCGCGGCGACAGTGTGGGCCAGGATGGCGCCGGCGGCCTCGGCGACGGGCAGGGAGCCGAAGATCAAGCGGGAGCCTTTCCAAGCGGTTCGGCGCCGTGCAGCACCGCGGTCATCTGCGCCATCACCGAGATCGCGATCTCGGCCGGGGATACGGCGCCGAGGGCCAGGCCGGCGGGGCCGTGGATCCGGGCCAGCGCGTTGGCCCCGTGGCCGAGCGCGGTGAGCCGCTCGACCCGCCCGGCATGGGTCTTCCGGCTGCCCAGCGCGGCGATGTAGAAGGCCGGGGATTTCAGCGCCACGTCGAGCGCCGGATCGTCCAGCTTCGGGTCGTGGGTCAGGGTGACGACGGCGGTGCGGGCGTCCGGCTTCAGCGCGGCGAGTCCGTCATCCGGCCATTCGGTGCTGACCTTGACGCCGGGGAAGCGCTCGTCGGAGGCGAAGGCCCGGCGCGGGTCGATCACGGTGACGTCGTAGCCGGCCAGCGCTGCGATCGGCGCCAGGGCCTGGGCGATGTGGACGGCACCGATGATCGCCAGCCGCAGCGGCGGCACGAAGGCCTGGATGAACAGTTTACCGTCTGCCGCCGTGCGGCTGCGGTTATGGCGCAGCGCTTCGTCGATGGCGCCCTGCAACGCCGGGTCGATCGGCACATCCCCGGTTGCAGCGCCGTCGACCACCAATGTCTGAGCCCCGCTGGCCAGGTCGGTGACCAGCGCCGCGGTGCGGTAATCGGCGCGGGCGGCCTGCAGCGCGTCGAGGATCTCGCGCTTCACGACAGCCGCTCGACGAAGACCTGGATCTTGCCGCCGCAGGCCAGGCCGACATCCCAGGCCTGCTGGTCGCTGACGCCGAAATCGAGCAGGCGGGGCTTGCCGTCCTCCATCACCTCCAGCGCCTCGCGCACCACGGCGCCTTCGATGCAGCCGCCGGAGACCGAGCCCTGCATCCGGCCCTCGCCGTCGATCACCAGCTGGCTGCCGGCCGGGCGAGGCGAGGAGCCCCAGGTCGAGACCACGGTCGCCAGCGCCACCGGACGTCCTTCCGAAGCCCATGCCGAGGCCTGGGCCAGCACATCGTCATGATCGGTCATTGCACGCTCTCCTGCTGAGCAGCAGCCAAATGCCGCCACCTGGCCATGCGCCGGTCGCCACGCATCGGATCCTCGGCCAGCACATCCACCAGCGCGGCCAGGCTGGCCAGGCTGTGGACCGGTCGGAACTCGTCGACATGCGGCATCAGGGCACGCGCCCCCATAGATCTTGGCGCATAGCCGTCCCAACGCAACAGGGGGTTCAGCCAGATCAGCCGGCGGCAGCTGCGATGCAGCCGGTCGATCTCGTCCTCCAGCCGGTCCCCGGCGTCGCGGTCGAGGCCGTCGGTGATCAGGATCACCACCGCGCCCTGGCCCAGCACGCGGCGGCCCCAGACCCGGTTGAACTCGGCCAGGCAGGCGCCGATGCGGGTGCCGCCGCCCCAGTCCTGAGCGGCGCGGCCGACGCGGTCCAGCGCGTCGTCGACATCGCGGCGGCGCAGCTGGCGGGTGATGTTGGTCAGCCGCGTGCCGAAGACGAAGCTGTGCACCCGGTCGCGCTCGGTCGTCACCGCGTGCAGGAAATGCAGCAGCATGCGTGAATACTGGCTCATCGAGCCGGAGATGTCGCACAGCACCACCAGCGGCGGCGGGCGCTTGCGACGGATGCGGCGGGCCAGGTCGATGGAATGGCCGCCGGCGCGCAGCGACTGGCGCAGCGTCTGGCGCATGTCGACCTGCGGCGCCGAATGATGCGGGGCGTAGCGCCGGGTCGGCACGTCGCGCACCGGCAGGCGGAAGCGCGCGATGGCGGCCCGGGCACGGGCCAGCTCCTCCGCGCTCATCTGCTCGAAATCCTTGTGCTGCAGCTGCTCGCGCTCGGAGAAGGTCAGGCTGGCGTCGACCTCCAGCTCCGGCGGCTCCTCGGCGTCGTCCGGCGCTTCGCCGCGGCCGGGCTGGCGGTCGGCGAAGGCCTCGGCGACGCGGCGGTTGACCGCGCGCTCCTCCTCCTTGCCGGTGCGGATCTGCGGCAGCATCAGCGTCATGGCGCGCTTCAGCATGTCCGGATTGCGCCAGAACAGGTGGAAGGCTTGGTCGAAGATCTCGCGCTGGTCGCGCCGGTTCACCAGCGTGGCGTGCAGCGCCCAGTAGACATCCTGCCGGCTGGCGATGCCGACCGTCTCCAGCGCCTCCAGCGCCGCCAAAGTGCGGCCGGGCCCGACCGGCAGGCCGGCAGCCCGAAGGGCACGGCAGAACTGCATGACGTTGAGGGCCAGGCGGCCCTTCTCGGCCGGGGCGGGATCAGGCGGCATGGCGGCCGCTCCATTCCTCGGCCAGCAGAGCGTAGACGACGTCGTCGCACCACTCGCCCTTGGCCCAGACCGAGCGCCGGAAATGCGCCTCGCGCCGGAAGCCCAGCCGCTCGAACAAGGCCACGGAGCGGACGTTGCGCGGGTCGATCGAGGCCTGCAGGCGGTGCCGGCCTTCCTCGGTGAACAGGCGGCGGATCAGCGCGTCCAGCGCCTCGGTGGCAAGCCCGTGTCCCTGGGCGCCGGCGGCGAAGGTGACGCCCAGCTCGACCAGCCGGGGCTCCCCGGCCAGGACATGCACGCCGATGTCGCCCAGCAGCCGATCCTCCGCCCGGTCGGCCACCGCGACCTGGAACCACTGGCCCGGAAGGCCATAGGCGGCCGCCTCCATTCCGGCCACGAAGGCCTCGGCCTCCTCGCGGCTGCAGCGTTCCCAACCCTGCCAGCGCGCCACTTCGGGGGCGTCGCGATAGGCGCGGAACGCCAAAGCATCCCGCGCCGCGAAGCGCCGCAGCACCAGCCGGTCGGTCCGGATCGGGACGAAATCGTCGACCATCAGCCGAACCGGCGGAATTCAGGAACGCCGGCCTTGAGGAGGCTCGAGCGGATCGAGTCGATGCCGGCGGGGGACAGGACCCGCTTCGGCAGCATCTGGTGCAGACGGTCCGAGTGATAGAGCAGCAGCAGCCGACGGTCCTCGCACCATTTCACATAGTGGCTCCACGGGATCCGCGTGTGTCCGGTCTGTCCGTCCCAGCTCATGCCTTCGTCGGACCACTCGACCGACAGCGTCTCCTGCAGCGACTTCTGCTGACGGTACATGCGCCGCGCATTCTGCGGCAGGGACATGCAATGCAGGACGGCAAGGGCGGCAGGGACGCCCACCACCGCCGTCGCCGCAATCCCCTGGATATCGGGTCTTCCGGACCCGGACAGGAGGGTGCTGACGATCAGGCCGGCACCGATGGCCACGACCACCAGAAGGAGCAGCGCCTTCCTGCTGGTGAGGGCCGTCCACACATGCAGCCTTGCCGCGGCGATCAGGTCATCCTCGGTGAACTGAAACGTTATGCGCCTCGCCTCTGCCGCATCCATGACCGATTTCCTCAGAGACCCTCAGACCGGCATGCGCACGGCGGCGGCGGCCGCGGCGTTGATCTCCGCCCGCATCTCGGACAGGAGCCGCGCCGCCTCGGCGCCCTGGATGCGCTCGATGTCGTCCTGGTACTTCAGGATGGTGCCCAGCGTGTCGCGCACCACGTCGGGGTCCAGCTCCAGCACGTCCAGCTCGGTCAGCGCCTGGGCCCAGTCCAGCGTCTCGGCCACGCCGGGCTGCTTGAACAGATCCATGCGCCGCAGCTTCTGCACGAAGGCGACGATCTGGGCGCTCAGCGCCTCCGGCGTGCCCGGCGCCTTGGCGTGCAGGATGGCGCGCTCGCGCTCGGCATTCGGGTAGTCGACCCAGTGGTAGAAGCAGCGGCGCTTCAGCGCGTCGTGGATCTCGCGCGTGCGGTTCGAGGTGACGATGACGATCGGAGGCTCAATCGCCTTGATGGTGCCGAGCTCCGGGATCGTCACCTGGAAGTCGGACAGCACCTCCAGCAGGAAGGCCTCGAAGGGCTCGTCGGTGCGGTCCAGCTCGTCGATCAGCAGCACGGCGGGGCCGGCGACGCCCGGCTCCAGCGCCTGCAGCAGCGGCCGGCGGATCAGGAAGCGCTCGGCGAAGATGTCGTTCGCCAGCTGGTCGCGGTCCTGCACGCCGCCGGCCTCGGCCAGGCGGATCTCCAGCATCTGGCGCTGGTAGTTCCACTCATAGACCGCGGCGGCGATGTCGAGCCCCTCATAGCATTGCAGCCGCACCAGGCGGCGGCCGAGGGTCGCGGCCAGCACCTTGGCGATCTCGGTCTTGCCGACCCCGGCCTCGCCCTCCAGGAACAGCGGCCGCTTCAGCCGCAGGGCCAGGAACAGCGCGGTCGCCAGCGGCCGGTCGGCGACATAGTCGCCGCGGGACAGCAGAGCGAGGGTCTCCTCGACGGAGGACGGCAGGGCAGCAGCGTTCATCGGACGAATCCCAATTTTCCGGCAGGATACGGGGATGGGCGGGCAGGGGCCAGTGCCAGCGCTGCCGCGGAGCGTCATCGGGCTGTCATCGGGCCTTCGTCAATCCGACGCCGTCGGCATGGTTCCCTCCGCGCGCTCGAAGAGGGGAGAGACCGATGATCGACAATGCCTTCGCGATCCGCCGGCGCACGCTGATGGGCGGCCTGGTCGCCGCGGCCGCGCTGACCCGCACTGGCACGGCCGATGCCGCCGTCGCGCCGACGGCACCCGAGGGGAGCGCGTCCGACCTGGCCGCCAACACCGCCTATTGGGACCAGGTGCGCGGGCTGTATGCCGTGACCGGCGACATCACCAATCTGGAGAACGGCTACTGGGGCATCATGGCCGAGCCGGTGCGTCGCGAATACCAGCGCCTGACCGACATGGTGAACCGCGACAACTCCTTCTACGCCCGCGCCAAGTCCGGCCCGGACCTGGAGGCGGTGCGCCAGGCCGTGGCGGCCGCGGTCGGCGCGGCGCCGGAGGAGATCGCCCTGACCCGCGGCGCCACCGAGGCGCTGCAGCTGCTGATCGGCAACTACAACCGGCTGCAGCCCGGCGACACGGTGATCTATTCCGACCTCGATTATGATTCGATGCAGTATGCGATGAACGCGCTGAAAGCCCGTCGCGGAGTCGAGGTGGTGAAGTTCGCGCTGCCGGAGCCGGCGACGCGCCAGGCGGTGCTGGATGCCTATGACGCGGTGCTGACCGCGAACCCCAAGGCCCGCCTGCTGCTGCTGACCCATATCAGCCACCGCACCGGGCTGGTGATCCCGGTGGCCGAGGTCGCTGCCATGGCCAAGGCGCGCGGCGTGGACGTGATCGTCGACGCCGCCCATTCCTGGGGCCAGATGGACTTCCAGGTGAAGGACCTCGGCGCCGATTTCGTCGGCTTCAACCTGCACAAATGGATCGGTGCGCCGCTGGGCGTCGGCTTCCTCTATATCCGCCGCGACCGGATCGCCGACATCGACCGCGACATGGGCGACGAGGACTGGCCGGAGGCCGATGTCCGCTCCCGCGTCCACACCGGCACGGTGAACTTCGCCGCCGTGCTGGCGGTGCCGCAGGCGATCGCGCTGCACCAGGAGATCGGCGCCGCGCGCAAGCAGGCGCGGCTGCGCTACATGCGGGACTACTGGGTGTCACGCGCGAAGGGGTTCAAGGACCTGCAGATCCTGACCCCGGACGAGCCCGGCAGCTACGGCGCAATCACCTCGTTCCGCCTGGCGGGGCGGACCGACAAGGCGGCGAATGACGCGATCGTGGCGGCGCTGCGCGACACCCATGGCGTGCTGACGGTGCGGCGCGCCGGCGTCGCGGCCGGCCAGTGCATCCGGGTGACGCCGGCCTTGTTCACGCAGGAGGCCGACCTGGACCGGCTGGTGAAGGCGCTGGCGGCGGTGACGGGCTCGACCGCGGGGTAGGGTCGGGTGTTAGACTGGGCGCATGACTGACCTGAAGAACCGAGTAGCCCTGGTCACCGGCGGCTCGCGCGGCATCGGCAAGGCGGTCGCCCTGGCGCTGGCCGAGGCGGGGGCGGCGGTGGCCGTCAACTATCGCGAGCGCGCCGGGGAGGCAGAGGCTGTCGCCGAAGCCATCCGCAAGAGCGGCGGCCGCGCTGCCGCCTTCGGCGCCGACGTTTCGCTTGGCGTCGCCGTGCAGAGCATGGTCGGGGACGTGGAGGAGCGCCTCGGCCCAATCGACATCCTGGTCAACAATGCCGGCATGGCGGCGCCGCGCGGCCTCGACAACATCACCGAGGAGGATTTCGACGCCGCCATCGCGGTCAACCTGAAATCCGCCTTCCTCTGCACCCAGGCCGTCCTGCCGAGTCTGAGGGCGCGGCGCTGGGGCCGGATCGTCAACATCTCCTCGATCGGCGCCCGCATCGGTTCCGGCTCGGTCAGCATCGCCTATGCCGCCTCCAAGGCCGGGCTCGAAGGTCTGACGCGCGGCTATGCGCTGCGGCTCGCGCCCGAAGGCGTGACGGTCAACGCCGTGGCGCCGGGCCTGGTCGACACCGAAATGGGCCAGCCGCTGATCGAGGCCGGAGTCGCCGCCCGCATCCCGGTCGGGCGCAGCGGCACGGCGGACGAGATCGCGAGGGCGGTCATGCTGCTCGTGGACAACGGCTACATCACCGGCCAGACGGTCGCGGTCAACGGCGGCTCGCTGTTCTCCTGAGGCTACGCCGCGTCGGGCACGCTCTCGCCGGCCAGGTCCGGGGCCGGGGTGAACAGCTCCTGCGGCTCGGCCACCCCGCGCAGCCGGCGGGTGCCGGCGGAGATGAGGCGGACCGGGCTCAGCTCGGCGAAGCGCGACGAGGTCAGGATCCGGCGGCCGACCAGCTTGGTCATCTGCTCGATCCGCGCCGCCCGGTTCACCTCCGGCCCGACCACGGTGAAGTCCAGCCGGTCGGGCGCGCCGATATTGCCGAAGATCACCTCGCCGACATGCAGCGAGATGCCGGCATCGATCGCGTCCAGCCCCTCGACCCGGCGGCGGACATTCATGGCGTCGATGCCGGCGAAGGCGTCCAGCGCGCCGATCAGACCGCGGGCGCAGGCCTCGGCCGTGGCCTCGCCATCGCCCAGGCGGAAGATCGCCAGGATGCCGTCGCCCATGAATTTCAGCACCTCGCCGCCGGCGCCGTGCACCGCGCCGACGACGATGGTGAAATACTCATTCATCAGCTGCAGCAGCGCGTCGCGCGGCGTCACCTCGGCCCGGGCGGTGAAGCCGCGCATGTCGCAGAACAGGATCACCGCCTCCAGCGACCGGGCGCCGCCGCGCACCATCTCGCCGTCCAGGATCCGCCGGCTGGCCTCGCGCCCGACATAGGTCTCCAGCAATTGTCCCATCTTCTGCCGGTCGACCATGATCTCGCAGACGGCGCCCAGCGCCGGCAGCAGCTTCTCGACGCAGGCAATCTGCTCGTCGGTGAAGCCCGCCGGATCGTCCGAGGCCAGGCCGAAGCCGGTGGTCCAATGGTCGACGCCGAAGCGCATCGGCATCAGCGCGTAGTCGGTGCAGCCCTCCGCGCGCAGCTCCCGCAGGAGCGGGAAGGAAAGGTCGGCGTCCGGCCCGACCAGGCGCCGGCGCACGATCCTGCCGGTGCGGTGCATCTCTCCCATCGGGCTGTCGTGATAGGTCGGCGTCTCCGACAGCGCGCGCTCGAACCGGATCTCCCGCACCTCCTTGTAGGTCGGGCGCCACTCATAGGCCGCGGCGCTGATCTGCGGCTGGAACTGCGGCAGGTGGAAGGACAGGCGCCACAGCGGATAGCCGGCCTGGACCAGCCGCTCCGCCAGAGCCTGCAGCAGCGGGGCGGGCGAGGGCAGGATCCGCGCCGGCCCGAGCAGCCAGTAGGTGATCTCGTCGGGGTCGAGCATGGTCGTGAGAATGCGCGGTGGCCACGGTTTCGGGAAGGGGGAAGCGCGGCTTCAGATATCCGCAGCCTTCAGGATGGCGATCCAGTCCTGACGGCCGCCGAGCAGGCGCAGGATGGCGATATGGTCGCCGCTCTGCGTGTAGATGATCAGATGGCTCTGATACGGATGGATGCGCACCGGCGGGTCGAACTCCCGATGCTCCCGGGCCAGCGTCGGCATGGCGGCGATCATCTCGAACACGCGGACGAGATCGTCCAGATGGCGATCGGCCTGCCCGGCGGACCAGGTTTCGGTCGAATACCGCCAGATATCGTCGAGATCGGCCAGAGCGGCCGGAGTCAGCCGGTACCGGGCCGCGTCACCCGATATCATGCTGCCGGCGCATCCGACGCTTGAAGGCCTCGACGTCGAAGGGCTCGGCCGGTCCGCTTTCGACACCCTCCGTGATGGCGGCCTGCAGGGCGGCGATCGCCTCCGCCCGCTCCTGATCCTTGCGGATCAGGTCCCGGATATAGTCGCTGACATTCCCATAGCGGCCGCCCTCGGCCTGTCTCTCGACCCAGGTCTTCATGGCGTCCGGCAGAGACACATTCATCGTGGCCATGGCGCCCTCCTGTGGTGGCCGGGCCATGATATGACAGTCTTTGCCAAGTGTCATGGCAAAGACTGTCATGGTAAAGCGGCAACGGCCTGCCTCCGGTCTCCCGAAGACAGGCCGTCGATCGCGAGGAGAGGGATCAGCCCGCAGCCTGCACCGCGCGCTTGGCCATCACCTTGACCAGATGGGCCCGGTATTCGGCCGAGCCGTGGATGTCGCCGTTCATGCCGCCGGGATCGACCGACAGCCCGTCCAGCGCCGCGGCGGAGAAGTTCCCGGCCAGCGCCTGCTCGGCCTCGGCCCAGCGGAACACCCCGTCCGACCCGGCGCCGGTGACGGCGACGCGGATGCCGCCGGCCGTCTTCGCCACGAACACCCCGACCATGGCGTAGCGGCTGGCCGGGTTGTCGAACTTGATGTAGGCGGCCTTCTCCGGCTTCGGGAAGTGGATCGCGGTGATCAGCTCATCCTCTTCCAGCGCCGTGGTGAACAGGCCCTGGAAGTAGTCGTCGGCCGCGATCTCGCGCTTGGTGGTGCGCACCTTGGCGCCCAGGGCCAGCACCGCCGAGGGATAGTCGGCGCTGGGGTCGTTGTTGGCGACCGACCCGCCGATGGTGCCGCGGTTGCGGACCTGGGCGTCGCCGATATCGCCGGCCAGGGCGGCGAGGGCTGGGATCACCCGCTGCACAACGTCCGAGGCCGCGACGGTGGCATGGGTGGTCATGGCGCCGATGGTCAGGCCGCCATTCTCCTCCCTGATCCCCTTCAGCTCGGCCGCGCCGCCGAGGTCGACGACGTCGGAGGGCGAGGCCAAGCGCTGCTTCAGCGTCGGGATCAGGGTCATGCCGCCGGCCAGGAACTTGCCGTCGGAGGCGGCGGTCAGCTTGGCCACCGCGTCGGCCGCGGAGGAGGCCTTCTGGTAGTTGAACGCATACATGGTCTTATCTCCTCACTCGGCCGCCAGGGCGGGAGCGCTGTGGATCGCCCGCCACACCCGCTCCGGCGTCGCCGGCATGTTCATGTCGCGGCCGATCGCATCGGTGATCGCGTTCATCAGCGCCGCCGGCGCCGCGATGGCGCCAGCCTCGCCGCAGCCCTTCACCCCGAGCGGGTTGGAGGGGTTGATGGTCTCGATCATGCCGATCTTGAAGCTCGGCAGGTCGTCGGCCCGCGGCATGCAGTAATCCATGAAGGAACCGGTCAGCAGCTGCCCGGTCTCCGGATCGTAGGTGCAGTTCTCCAGCAGCGCCTGGCCCAGGCCTTGGGCCACGCCGCCATGCACCTGGCCTTCGACGATCATCGGGTTGATCACCCGGCCGAAATCGTCCACCGCCGAGTAGTTCACGACGGTGACGACGCCGGTGTCGGGGTCGACCTCGACCTCGCAGATCTGCGTGCCGGCCGGGAAGGTGAAGTTGATCGGGTCGTAGAAGGCGCTTTCCTCCAGCCCCGGCTCCACCCCGGCGGGATAGTTGTGCGGCACATAGGCGGCGAAGGCGACCTCCTGGATCGTCTTGGCCCGGTCGGTGCCGGCCACGGTGAACTTGCCGTCCTTGAACTCGATATCGGCCTCGGCGGCCTCGAGCTGGTGGGCGGCGATCTTCTTGCCCTTGGCGATGATCTTCTCCGCCGCCTTGACGATGGCGGAGCCGCCGACGGCGAGTGAGCGCGAGCCGTAGGTGCCCATGCCGAAGGGCGTCTTGTCGGTGTCGCCGTGGATGACCTCGACCTGGTCGGCCGGCACGCCGAGATAGCTCGACAGCAGCTGGGCGAAGGCGGTCTCGTGGCCCTGGCCGTGGCTGTGGCTGCCGGTGAAGACGGCGACGTTGCCGGTCGGGTTGAACCGGATCTTGGCCGATTCCCACAGGCCCACGCCGGCGCCGAGCGACCCCACCGCGGCCGACGGCGCGATGCCGCAGGCCTCGATATAGCTGGAGAAGCCGATGCCGCGCAGCTTGCCGCGGCCGGCGCTCTCCGCCTTGCGGGCCGGGAAGCCGGCGTAGTCGGCCAGCTTCAGCGCCTCGTCCAGCGCCTTGGGGTAGTCGCCGCAATCATAGGTCATGATCACCGGCGTCTGGTACGGGTACTGGGTCGGCTGGACGAAGTTGCGGCGCCGCAGCTCCGCCGGGTCCAGCTTCATCTCGCGCGCCGCCAGCTCGACGATGTGCTCGATGACGTAGGTCGCCTCCGGCCGCCCGGCACCGCGATAGGCGTCGACCGGCGCGGTGTTGGTGTAGACCCCGTCCACCTCGCAATAGATCGCGGGGATGGCGTATTGCCCCGACAGCAGCGGCGCGTAGAGATAGGTCGGCACGCAGCTGGCGAAGGTGGAGAGATAGGCGCCAAGATTGGCCGTGGTGTGCACGCGCAGGGCCAGGAACTTGCCGTCCTGGTCCATCGCCAGCTCGGCATGGGTGATGTGGTCGCGGCCATGCGCGTCGGCCAGGAAGCTCTCGCTGCGCTCGCCGTTCCACTTCACCGGCCGGCCGACCTTCTTGGCCGCCCAGACGCAGACCGTCTCCTCGGCATAGATGAAGATCTTCGACCCGAAGCCGCCGCCGACATCGGGCGCGATCACCCGCAATTTATGCTCGGGCGCGATGCCGATGAAGGCGGACAGCACCAGCCGGGCGACATGCGGGTTCTGGCTGGTGGTGTAGAGGGTGAAGCTGTCCGAGCCGCGGTCGTATTCGCCGATCGCCGCCCGCGGCTCCATCGCGTTCGGGATCAGCCGGTTGTTGTGCAGGTCCAGCTTGGTGACGTGGGCGGCGCGGGCGAAGGCGGCCTCGACATCGGCCTTGCTGCCCAGCTCCCACTCATAGACCGTGTTGGCCGGGATGTCGTCATGGACCAGGGCGGCGCCGGCATCGCGCGCCTTCTCCGGCAGCACGACCGGCGGCAGCTCCTCGTAGTCGACCGCGATCTTCTCGGCCGCGTCCTTGGCCTGGTCCTTGGTCTCGGCGATCACCACCGCGACATGGTCGCCGACATAGCGGACCTTGCCCTGGGCCAGGGCCGGGTGCGGCCCGGCCTTCATCGGCTCGCCGTTCTTCGACTTGACCATCCAGCCGCAGATCAGCCCGCCGACCTTGTCCTTCGCCAGGTCGTCGCCGGTGAACACGGCCAGCACGCCCGGCGCGGCCGCGGCGGCGCTGGTGTCGATACTGCGGATCCGGGCATGCGCCACCGGCGAGCGTAGGAAATAGGCATGCACCTGGCCGGGGCGGTTGATGTCGTCGGTGTAGTGACCGTTGCCGGTCAGGAAGCGATAATCCTCCTTGCGGCGCAGCGGGACGCCGATGCCGTCTTGTGCCATGACCGCGCCCCCCTCATTCGGCCGCGACGCGCTGGCCGCCGGATTTGGCGGCGCAGTCGAGGACGGCCTTGACGATGTTGTGGTAGCCGGTGCAGCGGCAGATGTTGCCCTCCAGCCAGTCACGCACCTCGTGCTCGGTCGGGTTCGGGTTGTTCTGCAGCAGGTCGACCGCGCTCATCACCATGCCGGGCGTGCAGAAGCCGCATTGCAGGGCGTGATTCTCGCGGAAGGCCTCCTGCATCGGGTGCAGCGTGCCGTCGGCCGCCGCCAGGCCCTCGATCGTGGTCACCTGGCTGCCCTCGGCCTGGACGGCCAGCATGGTGCAGGACTTGACCGACCGGCCGTCGACATGGACGACGCAGGCGCCGCACTGGCTGGTGTCGCAGCCGACATGCGTCCCGGTCAGCTGCAGGTGTTCGCGCAGAAGCTGTACGAGCAGTGTGCGCGGTTCGACCTGCCGCGTCACCGACCTCCCGTTCACCGTCAGGGTCACGGTGGTGGTCATGAATTCCTCCCAAGCTGGCGTCGGGCCTAAACCGACGCCCGCCGCGGCTTGTTGAACGCCGCGTGCGGGCGGCCGGTCGGGCCACCCGGGAGGAAGGCTAAGGTTTCGTCCGACGATCGGTCAAGCCGGCCGAAGGTGCCGTTCCGCCTGCGTTACGGACGCAATCACAAATACAGGTACAGCAGCACCAGCACGATCACCACCAGCGCGGTGATCCAGACCGCCGGACTCAAGCCCCCGCGGCGTTCCTCGGCGACCGGAGGCGGGGCGGGGCGGGGCGGCGGGGCCACGACCGGCTCGGGCTTCGGCGCCGGCGCGGCCGCGGGCACCGGCTGGGGCGCGGCGATCGGCTCGGCGGTGGCGTGGCTGGGCGCTTCGGCCGGGCCGGGCGGCGTGACCACGGCCTCCGCCGGCACCGGAACCGGGATCGGGATCTCGGCGGCGGCAGGGGCCGGCACGGGCACCACGGGCTCGACCGACGGCGCGGGTGCTGCGGCACCGCCGCCGGCAGCGGCGCGCTGCTCCATCTCGGCGGCGAAGCGGGTGAAGAAGTCGTCGGCCATCTTCTTGGCGGTGCCGTCGATCAGGCGGGCGCCCAGCTGGGCCAGCTTGCCGCCGATATTGGCCTTCACCGCGTATTGCAGCAGGGTGCCGTCGCCATCCTCGACCAGCTTGACGTCGGCGCCGCCCTTGGCGAATCCGGCCGCGCCGCCCTTGCCCTCGCCGGAGATAGTGTAGCTCTCGGGCGGGTTCAGGTTGGACAGGGTGACCTGGCCGCCGAAGCTGGCCTTGACCGGCCCGACCTTGGCGGTGACGGTCGCCGTCATCTCGGTCGGCGAGGTCTTCTCCAGCGTGTCGCAGCCGGGAATCGACCGGCGCAGCACCTCGGGGTCGTTCAGCCCCTCCCAGACCACCGACCGCGGCGCCGCGATCCGATGCTCGCCCGTCATTTCCATGGCACGGTTCCTTCGTCTTGCGCCGGGTTGCGCGATTCATTGGAAGCTAGTGTGCGCCGCGGGATGCGACAACCCTACCTTGGAGGCGTCCGGCCTGGAAAAGGTTGGCTGCTGCGGCCCGCGCCGCCATACTCCGGCCGCCCAAAACCATAAGCCGAAGAAGGGATGTTCATGCCGGTGTTTCGACATGCCTGCCGCTGCCTGGGAGCCGCGGCGGCAGGGACGACTTTCCTCATGTCGACCGCATCGGCCCGGGCCGCCACCGAGGGCGCCCCTCATCTCGACGGATCGCAGCTCGGCCTGGCCTGGATCATCCCGTTCATCGGGATCCTGCTGTCGATCGCGCTGTTCCCGCTGGTCCGGCCGAACTTCTGGCACCATCATTTCGGCAAGGTCGCGGCCTTCTGGGGCCTGGCCTTCCTGCTGCCCTTCGCCGCCATCCATGGCGTCGACCTGGCGCTGTACGAGGTGCTGACCGTCGCGCTGACCGAGTACCTGCCCTTCATCATCCTGCTGGCATCGCTGTTCGTGGTCGCCGGCGGGGTGCGGCTGAAGGGCACGCTGGTCGGCACGCCGGCGGTCAATCTCGGCATCCTCGCCATCGGCACCGCCATCGCCAGCTGGATGGGCACCACCGGCGCCTGCATGCTGCTGATCCGGCCGCTGCTGCGCGCCAATGAGAACCGGCGCTACCGCGTCCACACGGTGGTGTTCTTCATCTTCCTGGTCGGCAATATCGGCGGCGCGCTGACGCCACTGGGCGATCCGCCGCTGTTCCTCGGCTTCCTGCAGGGCGTGTCGTTCTTCTGGCCGACGCAGCACCTGCTGCTGCCGATGCTGCTGTGCTCGGTGGTCCTGCTGGCGCTG
>NZ_JBCNNF010000279.1:0-9309 GCF_039594555.1 Inquilinus sp. | reverse complement strand
TCGCCCGGGCGCGGGAGGTGGTCGGCGCCGGCCCCACCTATGTGTCCTTCGATGTCGACAGCCTGGACCCCGGCTTCGCGCCCGGCACCGGCACGCCCGAGGTCGGCGGCCTGCAGCCGCGCGAGGTGCTGGAGCTGCTGCGCGGCCTGGCCGGCATCGATTTCGTCGGCGGCGACGTGGTCGAGGTGGCGCCGCAATACGATGCGACCAGCAACACCGCCCAGTGCGGCGCCCAGGTGCTGTTCGAGCTGCTGTGCCTGGCCGCCAGGACGAGGTCGGACGCGGCGCGCCGCTGAGGCGCCACGGGGACCTATCCCCGGAACCGAACCCGGTTGAAGCTGCGCTCGAGCTTGGCCTGGCCGAGTTCGAGCACGATCGACATCAGCCAGTAGATGGCCGAGGCCGTGATCAGCATCTCGACATGCCGGAACTCGGTCTGGCCCTGGGTGCGGGCGAGATACATCAGCTCCCACACCCCGATGACGGAGACGAGGGTGCTGTCCTTCAGCATGGCGATGAACTGGTTCCCGGTGGGCGGGATGATGACCCGCATCGCCTGCGGCAGGATTACCTTGCGCAGCACCAGGTGCGGCGGCAGGCCCAGCGCCCGCGCCGCCTCCCACTGGCCGCGCGGAATGCTCTCGATGCCGGCGCGGAAGATCTCGGTCATATAGGCGCCGTAGCACAGCGACAGGGCGGCGATGCCGGCCGGCACCGCCTTCACCACATAGCCCAGCTGCGGCAGGCCCATATAGATGATGTAGACCTGCATCAACAGCGGCAGGCCGCGGAAGATCGAGGTGTAGAAGGTGGCCAGCGCAAAGGCGATGCCGTTGCGCGACAGCTTTGCGATCGCCCCGGCCATGGCCAGGACGAAGGCGATGGCGATCGAGGCGGCGGAGACATAGAGCGTCGTCGTCACGCCCTGGGTGATCAGGAAGCCGATCTTGCGCTCGACGAATTCGAGGCTGAGGTTGAAGGAGCGGAAGAAGATCACCAGCCAGAACAGCAACTCGGCCCAGATCACCGCGATCTGCCAGACCCGCGGCAGGAAGACGATGGCGTAGAAATTCGCCAGCATCACCAGGGTGACGACCACGGCGGCGGCGACGTTGCCGGCCCAGCCCGCGGCCGCGGGCTCGCCGATCAGCGCGACGCCGGCCTGGCCGAGCCAGGTGTCCTTCAGCCCGCAGGCCCAGAACACCAGGAACAGGACGACCGCCAGCGGCAGGAAGACGGCCGGCCTGGTGGAGATGCGGGGATATTCGACCTTGTCCGCGTACATCGTCTCCCCGCTCTCTGCTCCGTTCCTGACGAGGCCGGCGTTCAGGCGGCCTTGCGCTCGCGCCAGGCATCCATCGCCTGATAGGTCCAATAGGTCAGCTGGGCCGCCGCCCGCCCGAAGGGGCCACCGTTCCAGGCCAGGCCGAAGGGCTCGAACAGCCGGACGCGATCGCTCTCGCCCGTGATCGCCTCGGCGATAACCTTGCCGCCGATCGCCGTGGTGTTCATGCCGTGGCCGCCGAAAGCGGTGCAGTACCAGATTCCGGGCTGCAGCCGCCCGATCTGCGGCATCAGATGGCGGGCATAGGACATCAGCCCCGACCAGGCGATCTCGACCCTCACATCGGCCAGCTGCGGATAGGTCGTCACCATCTCGTGGTGCAGCCGCTCGGCCAAGTCGCGCGGGTCGCTGGTGCGGGTGGTGATGCGGCCGCCCCACAGGATCCGCTCACCCCCGACCACGCGGTAATAGTCGCCGGCCCGGCGGTCGTCGCCGATCGCGGCCGTGGTCCGGATCGCGTCAGCGATGCGGTCCCGGATCGGCTCGGTCAGCAGGACATAGGTGGCGATCGGCAGGAAGGCCCGCCGCAACGCCGGGCACACGGAATCGGTGTAGCCGCCGCCGGCGAAGACGACGTCGCCGCACTCGACCTGTCCGCCCGCCGTGGTCACGACCTTGCGCGGCCTGTCCAGCTGCGCCCCCGTGACCAGGCTGTCCTCATGCACCCGCCCGCCCAGGCGCCGCAACTCGCGGACCAGGGCGCGGGCATAGTTCAGGGGATGGAAGTGGAAAGAGTCGGCGTCATACAGCGCCTGATGGTATTTCGGCGAGAGGAGATGCGACCGGACCTCATCGCGCGGCATGAAGCGCAACGGCCGACCGAAGTCGCGCTCCATCCGGTCGCGATACGACTGCAGGGCCGCGGCGCCGTCATAGCGGATGGCGGCGATGATGCCGTGCACCGGCGCCGCATCGGCGATGGCGAGATCGCGGATATTGTCGGCGACGATCCGCACGCCCTCCATCGACAGCCGGTACAGCGACGCGGCGGCGTCGCGCCCCGCCAGCCTTTCGATGGCGTCGAGGCCGGTGGCATAGCCGGGGGACACGAAGCCGCCGTTGCGGCCGGACGCGCCCCAGGCGACGCGCCGCCCCTCCAGCAGCACCACCTGCCGGCCGCGCCGCGCCAGCTCCAGCGCCGCGGTGATGCCGGCGAGGCCGCCGCCGACGACGCACGCATCGGCGCTCACCCGGCCGGACAGTGCCGGGAACCGCTCGGCGGCGGTCAGCGTGCGGCTGTAATAGGTGTCGACATAGGAAGCCGGCATGGCGTCTCCAGGAACGGCGGTCACAAGGCGCGGCCGCCGAACGGCCGCGCCGGCGACGGGGACGTCACTTGGCGGTCGAGACCGTCATCTGGCTATAGTCGCGGCCATACCATTTCTGGGAGAATTTCGAGATGGTGCCGTCCGCACGCATCGCGCCGATGATCTCCTTGAGCTTGGCGTCCCATTCGGCGTCGCCCTTGTCAGCGACCACCACCAGCGGCTCGAAGAAGGCGTAGTCGCCCTGCAGCACCTTGACCGGATAGCCGCTCTTGATGGCGCCGAGCGCCGTCTGTTCCGGCGCGACGATCGCATCGATGCGGACGCCGTCGCCGAGGCGCAGATCGTCGAACGGCTCGATCGACCCGGGATAGGTGCGGACCTCGCCCGGCTGGACGTCATAGGTGAAGGGGGGCACGTCGGGCGCGTCGATCTCCAGCCGCCGGTTGATGTAGTCCTCCGACGTGGTCGAGGTCTCGACCCCGATGACCTTGCCGTTCAGGTCCGACCGCTTCGTCGCCTTCGAGTCCTTGTGCACCACGAAGACATAGGGGCTGTAGTAGTAGACCGCCGGGAAATCCAGTACCTGGGCCCGCGCCTTGGTCGGCGTGATCGAGCCCACCGCCACGTCCCAGCGCCCCTGCCAATGGCCGCCGGTCATCACCTGCCATTCCGGCGTGTCGAACTGGACCTCGGCGCCAAGGCGCTTGGCGATCTCCTTCGCCATGTCGATGTCGAAGCCGTCGAGCTCGTTGGCGTCGTTGAGGAATCCCTGCGGCGGCCAGTTCGCGTTGGTGGCGACGTGCAGCACCTTGGTCGACGTCACCCGGTCCAGCGTCTGGCCGGCCTGGGCCGGCAACCCGGCGCAGGCCAGCGCCGCGGCAATGGCTGCGACCGACAGCATCTTTCCGAACATGGTTCCTCCCCGATGTTGATTATGGGTTCGCCGAGCATAAGCACAGTGTCAGACGACTGACAAGTTGCCGTACCGGAGCAGCTACCGGCGCGCGAAGCTGAACGAGAAGGCGCTGCCGCGATGATAGTCGTGTGCGTAGAGCACCGGGCGGCCTGACGCGGAATAGCAGATCTCGGAGATCAGGAAGGCCGGGCCGAAATCCGCAAGGCCATGCGATTCAACCACATCCGGTGGCAGGAGGCCGGCGGAGGCGGTGGCGGCGGAGGCGAGCGGCCGATGACCGCAGCGGTCGAGCAGCTCGCACAGCGACCCGTTCCAGTCGAGCGCCGAGAGGTCGGCCGGCAGGATCGGCCGGGGCACCAGGTCGATCGAGTAGATGATCGCCGCATCGCCCTGCAGCCGCAGCCGCTCCAGTCTGACAACTGGAGCCCCCTTCGGGATGGCGAGGGCCGTCGCGGTCTCCTGATCCGCCCCGGCCTCGGACAGATCCAGCACCTTGTTCTCCGGCGCGTAGCCGAAGTGCCGGACCATGTCGGTCACGCTCTCGAAGCAGGTGATCGGCCGCTTCACCCGCACCGCCGCGGCGGCGGAGACGAAACGCCCCCGGCCGTGCACGACCGTGACCATCCCCTCCTGCTCCAGCAGCTTGAGCGCCTCGCGCAGCGCGGGCCGGGAGATCCGGAACCGCTCGGTCAGCTCCGCTTCGGTCGGCAGCTTGTCGCCGGGCTTCAGCCGCCCGCGGTCGATCAACGCGGTGATCTCGTCCCGGAGCCGGACGCTCAGCGCCCGCTCGTCCCGAAGCGCGGTGGCCACGAACGCCCTCCCCGACCGACTGCGACACGGCAGCCGTTCGGCTACCGTCAGACAACATCAGCGGCGTCGCCTTTCGGGTCAAGCGATGCCGATCAGCACACGCTGGATGACGTTGTCTGACAATTATGCTGCTGATACTAAAGATGAGCCGCTGATCGACTTCGACGCCGGATCCCGCCACCAATGCGGCTCGATGATCAACCTCGGCGCGCCAGCCCCCAAATATCCCGCCTGCTCGCGCGTCTGATCGGCTGTTGATCATGCTACCGGCTGATGTCGATCGTCACCGTCTTCAAATCCGACATCTCCAGCAGCGTGTGGCGGCCGCCGGTGCGGCCGATGCCGCTGCTGGTCCCGGCGGCGCCGCCGGCCGGGATATGCGTCTCCCAATAGGGGCTCATCTCGTTGACGTTGACGATGCCGACCTTCAGCGCCTCCGCCCAGCGGAAGGCGTGGCGGATGGTCTGGGTGAACACCGCGGCGGACAGGCCGAGCCGACTCTTGCTGACGATGCGGTGCGCCTCCTCCTCGTCGCGGAAGCGCAGCACCGGCACCACCGGGCCGAAGGTCTCGTCGACATTCAGCAGGCTGTCGGGCGACAGGTCGGCGATCACCGTCGGCTGGTAGTGCAGCCGGGTCGGCAGGCCCTCGGCGCGTCCGCCGCCGAACAGGATCGAGGCGCCGCGCTGCCGGGCGTCGGCCAGATGGGCGTCGACCTTCTGCGCGTTCGGCTCGTTGTTCAGCGGGCCCATGGTGGTGGCGGGGTCGAACGGGTCGCCCATACGCACCGCCCGGGCCGCCGCGACCAGCTTCTCGACGAAGGCGTCGTGCACCGCCTCGGCCACCAGGATGCGCTCGGTCGAGGTGCAGATCTGGCCGGCATTGGCGAAGCAGCCGGCCACCGCCCGCGCTGCGGCGGTGTCAAGATCGGCATCGGCCAGGACGATGGTCGGGCCGTTGCCGCCCAGCTCCACCATCAGCGGCTTGCCGGCGCCGCGCGACGCGATGATCCGCCCGGTCTCGGAGCTGCCGGTGAAGGCAATCGCGTCGGTGCCGGGGTTGGACACGATTTCGTCGCCGACTTCCGGCCCGTCGCCGATGACGAGGTTGACGACCCCGTCCGGCACGCCCGCCTCGATCAGGCATTCCATCAGCTTCTCGGCGATGATCGAGGTGGTCGGGGCCGGCACCCAGACCATGGCGTTGCCGGTGGCGAGGCCCGGGGCGAGGTAGTAGATCGACGGCAGCGCCAGCGGGAAGTTCCAGGGCGTGACGATGCCGAACACGCCCTTGGGCTGCAGGAAGCTGAAGGCGCGCTTGTTGCGGTCCTCGACCGGGAAGCACGCCGTCTCCAGCCACTTGATCTGCTCGCCGGCATTGCGGAAGGCGGCGACCGCGGCGCCGGCCTCGCCCAGCGCCTCGGCATGGTAGGGCTTGCCCTGCTCCAGGCTCAGGGTGCGGGCCAGGTCCTCCTTGCGCTTTTCGATCGCGTCGGCGATGGCGAAACAGAGCTTCGACCGCTCCCACACCGACAGGCCGGCGATCTTCGGCTTGGCCGCCTGGGCCGCGGCGATCGCCCGCTGGGCGTCGGCACGGGTGCCGAGCGGCACGAAGCCGACCACCGCCCCGGTGGCCGGGCTGGTGACCTCGAGGAACTCGCCGGAGCCGCCCTCCTCCCACCGCCCGCCGATGCGCATGCGGCTGACCGGCGCGCCGGAGGGCGCGGTGGTGACCTTCAGGCCCTTGATCGTCTTCATCGGGATCATCTCGGTTGGAGGGTGAGGATCAGAGACCGGCGTAGCTGTCACGGAGACGCAGCACCGCCTCGAGCGACCGGGTGACGGCAGCCTCGTAAAGCTTCGCCCCGGCCTCGGCGGTGGCGTCGGCGGGACGGCCGATCACCCCGGTCGGGTTGATCTCCTCGAAGCCGCGCCAGACCGTGATCGGGCTGGGCGAGTACAGATGCGGGTCCGGCCAGCAGGAGGGCGTGCCGCCCGTCGGGATCGCCCCTTCCCGCGCCGAGCCCGGAAACAGGTGCAGCATCAGCGAGGTCTCCAGCGCGCAGGCATGGCCGCAGCCCCGGTCGGCATCGGGCAGGATCGCCGCCGCATCCTCGCGGATCAGGTCGAAATAGGAGAAGGCGGCGCTGCGCACGCCGTCCGCTCCCAGCTCCGACACCGCCACCTGCAGCGCGCCGCGGTTGCCGCCATGGCCGTTCAGCACGATCGGGAAGAAGCCGTCGCGGGCCAGCGACCGGCAGACATCGACGACGATGGCGATGAAGGTCGACGGCCGCAGGCTGATCGTGCCGGGAAAGGCCAGGTGATGCGCCGAGAAGCCGTAGGAGATCGGCTCCGCCACCCGGATCGATGGGTCGCGGCCGGCGACGCCCAGCGCCACCGCCGTGGCTAGCCAGATGTCAACGCCGGTCGCCAGGTGCGGCCCGTGCTGCTCCACGGCGCCGGTCGGCACCAGCACGGCGCCGCGGGCCTTGCCGAGTTTGCCGAGCTCCGGCGACGGGCTCCAGGCCAGGCGGCCGGGGCCGGGAGCGAAGGGGGGCGAACTCATCCGATACGTCCTTCATCGAGGCGCAGGCGCAGCATCCGGATCCCGGCATCGGCGATCAGCGCCAGGACGATGATCGCGCCCTTGAACAGATCGATGCTGGACGGATCCACGCCGAAGACGCGCAGGGCATTGGTCAGGAGGCTGACGATGACGGCGCCGATCACCACCCCGGCGACCGTGCCGCGGCCGCCGAAGATGCTGGTGCCGCCCAGCACCGCCGCGGCGATGGCGTCGAGCAGCAGTGGCGTGCCGCCGAGATTGGGGGTGACGACCGGCACCCGGCTGATCATCAGCACCGCGGTCAGGAAGGTGAAGATGGCGGCGACGACATAGGTCAGCAGCTGCTGCCGCGGCAGCGGCACGCCGGCCAGCTGCGCCGCAGCCGGGTCGGAGCCGATGGCGTAGGTGCGCAGCCCGAAGCGGGTCCAGCGCATCAGTGCCCAGGCGCCGATGGCGATCAGCCCGACCAGCAGCACGGAATTCGGAATGCCGGCCGTCTGCCCGACGCCGATGTCCTTCAGGGTCGGGCTCTTCAGGATCAGCACGCCCTTCTGCGCCACCCACAGCGTCGCCCCCTGCACCGCCACCATGGTGGCCAGCGTAACGACAAAGGGCGGCACGCGGAGATAGCCGACCAGCAGGCCGTTCAGCAGCCCCAGCAGCGCCATGGTGACGAGGCCGGCCAGCAGGGCCAGGGCCAGCGGATCGCCGGCATCCAGCCGCCCGGCCATCACCACGCTGCAGAAGGCGACCGCCACCCCGGCCGAAAGGTCGATGCCCCCGGTCAGCAGCACCACGAAGGCGCCGAGCCCCAGCAGCGCCACCGGCGTGGCCTGGGCCAGCACGTTGCGCAGGCTGTCCGGTGTCACCACCCGCGCATCGATCAGGCCGAACGCCGCGACCAGCAGGATCAGCAGCAGCAGCGGCGCCAGGTCGAGGGCGCGGCGGAGCCAGGGGTGGCGGGCGTTGTCCATCAGCCGCGCCAGTCGGCGACCGCCTCGGGTTGGCCGCTGGCGACGCTGCGCCGGATCGCGTCGTTGACCGCGACGGCGCGCAGCGCCTCGGGCACCGACATGACGAAGGGCTTGTCCTCGCGCACCGCCTGCACGAAATGGCGCAGTTCCTCATACAGGTCGCCCATGATCCGGCCGTTGACGGTCGGCCAGTGCAGCCCGTCGGGCAGGCTCCAGGCGCCGCTGGACAGCACGCGCAGCCCGTGGTCGCGGACGTCGAGGTCGACCACGCCCTTGGTGCCGATCACCTCGGTCCGGGCCCAGATGCCGGTCGGGATGTCGCTGGGCAGCGACCAGCCGAAATACAGCTGGCCGACCATGCCGTTCGACATCTCGCAGGTGGTGAAGATCGCGTCCTCGGACTGCACGCCGAGGCTCGGCATCAGCTTGGAGACGGCACGGGAATACACCCGGGTGACGTCGGCGCCGCTGATCCACTGCAGCGCGTCAACATCGTGCACGCCGAGATAGAAGCAGACGCTGGAGGAGCCGTTCATGCGGGTGCCGATGTCGCGCACCGTGAACCGGCCGGAGGAGGCGTGGATCGGGTCGCCGATCCTCCCGGCCCTTACCGCCTCCGCCGCCTGCACATAACGCGGGTCATGGCGCAGGATATGGGCCACCAGCAGGCGGCCGCCGCCCTTCCGCTCCGCCGCGGCCATGGCCTGCGCCGCCTCCAGCGTGTGCGCCATCGGCTTCTCGACCAGCACCGGCTTTCCGGCCTCGAGCAGGGCGCAGGTGACGTCCTGGTGCAGCGTGTCCGGCAGCGCCACGACATAGGCGTCGGCGGCATCGGCGGCCAGCGCCGCCTGGACGTCGCTGAAGTGCCGGGCGCCGTACTGGTCGGCCATCTTCCGGCCGAGCTCCGCCGACAGGTCGACGATCGCCGACAAGGTCGCCGTCTCCAGCCCGGCGATCGCCTGGGCGTGGAACTGCCCCATGAAGCCGGCGCCGACGATGGCCAATCTCATCCTGCTCATCCCGCTACCCTCTCCTGTGTCGTCGGGCGTTGCGCTTCGGCGCTGCGACCGAAGGCCAGCGCCATCACCTCGGTCTCGGTCGCGCCGCGCGGCAGCTCGCCGGCGGTGCGGCCCTCATGCATCACCACGATGCGGTCGGCGACGCCCAGCACCTCGGGCAGCTCGCTCGACACCATCAGGATCCCGGCGCCCTGCGCCTTCAGCTCGGCAATCAAAGCGTGCAGCTCCGACTTCGCGCCGACATCGACGCCGCGGGTCGGCTCGTCCAGCAGCAGCACCCGCGGGCGCGTGGCCAGCCACTTGCCGATCACCACCTTCTGCTGGTTGCCGCCGGACAGGTCGCCGACGCGCTTGCGCGGATCGGGCGGGCGGACGCCGAGCTGCCGGATCAGCCGCGCGGCCTCGGCCG
>NZ_JBCNNF010000278.1:0-9311 GCF_039594555.1 Inquilinus sp. | reverse complement strand
CGGGGGGGCAGGCCGGCCAGGGCGACGCCGCCAACCTGCTGAAGCCGGCGCTGGCGCGCGGTGAGCTGCGCACCATCGCCGCCACCACCTGGGCCGAATACAAGAAGTACTTCGAGAAGGACGCCGCCCTGACCCGCCGCTTCCAGGTGGTGAAGGTGGAGGAGCCGGGCGAGGCCGCGGCGATCGGCATGATGCGCGGCATGGTGCCGATGCTGGAGACGCATCACCGCGTCCGCATCCTGGACGAGGCGGTGCAGGAGAGCGTGCGCCTGTCGCACCGCTACATCCCGGCCCGGCAGCTGCCGGACAAGTCGGTCAGCCTGCTCGACACCGCCTGCGCCCGCGTGGCCATGGCCCAGGCCGCCACCCCGGCGGCGGTGGAGGCGAGCCAGCGCGAGATCGACCGGCTGGATGCCGAGATCGCGATCCTGACGCGCGAGCAGGCGACCGCCGGATCCCACGGCGAAGAGATCGCGGCGCTGCGGCAGCGGCGGGCGGACATCGAGGCGACGCTGGCCACCCTGCGCGACCGCTGGCAGGAGGAATCGGGGCTGGTCGACCGGATCCGCGACCTGCGCGCGCGGATCGAGACGGCCGAGGGCTTGCCGCCGGCCGGCGGCGCCAAGGACAAGCCGGCCGCCGACGCGCCGCCGGCCGCGCCCGCGGACCCGGCCGAGATCGCCGCCTGGCGGGCGGAGTATGGCGAGGCCCGCGCCGCCCTGACGGCGCTGCAGGGCGAGGCGCCGCTGATCCCGGTCGAGGTCGACGCCCAGGCGATCGCCGAGGTGGTGGCCAACTGGACCGGCATCCCGGTCGGCCGGATGGTGTCGAACGAGATCCGCGCGGTGCTGAACCTGGAGGACAGCCTGCGCGAGCGCGTCGTCGGCCAGGACCACGCCTTGGGCGCCGTGGCCCAGGCAATCCGCACCTCCCGCGCCAAGCTGACCGATCCGCGCAAGCCGATTGGCGTGTTCATGTTCGTCGGCTCGTCCGGCGTCGGCAAGACCGAGACGGCGCTGGCTCTGGCCGACCTGCTGTATGGCGGCGAGCAGAATCTGACCGTGATCAACATGTCGGAGTTCAAGGAGGAGCATAAGGTCTCGATGCTGCTCGGCTCCCCGCCCGGCTATGTCGGCTATGGCGAGGGCGGCGTGCTGACGGAGGCGGTGCGCCGCCGGCCCTACTCCGTGGTGCTGCTGGACGAACTGGAGAAGGCGCATCCCGGCGTGCAGGACGTGTTCTACCAGGTGTTCGACAAGGGCATGCTGCGCGATGGCGAAGGCCGCGACATCGACTTCAAGAACACCGTCGTGATCATGACGTCGAATGCCGGCACCGACCTGATCGCCAAGCTGTACGCCGATCCGGACACGGCGCCCGACGCGGCCGGTCTGGCAACGGCACTGCGGCCGGAGCTGCTGAAGACCTTCAAGCCCGCCTTCCTGGGCCGCATCTCGGTGATCCCCTATCTGCCGCTGGGCGACGAGACCCTGCGCAGCATCGCCAGGCTGCAGCTGGAGCGGATCCGCAAGCGGGTCGAGGAATCCTACGGCGCGCGCTTCGTCTATGACGACGCGCTGGTGCAGGGGCTGTGCGCCCGGGCGACGGAGAGCGAGAGCGGCGCCCGCGCCATCGAGCAGATCCTGTCGCGCACCGTCCTGCCCGAGCTGGCCGCCCTGTTCCTGGCCAGGATGGCGGAAGGCGCGCCGATCGAGGAGGCGGGCGTGTCGTTGGACTCGGCCGGCGCCTTCCAATATCGTGTCTCCTAGCATCGTCAGGGGCGGCCCGCCCCGCCCCGTCGCGTGGGCCCGCAGGCCATGAAGCTGATTCTCGACCTGATTTCGGGCGGCGGGGAGTCCCGCAGCTTCGATCACCGCGGCCTGACCATCGGCCGCGGCGATGATTGCGACTGGGTGCTGGACGACCCGTCGCGCTTCCTGTCGAAGAGCCACTGCTTCATCGACTATGTCGACGGCAGCTACGTGCTGTTCGACCTGTCGACCAACGGCACCTATGTGAACGGCAGCGATGCGCCGCTGGGCCGGGCCAACAGCCGGGTGCTGGCGGACGGCGACCGGATCGGCATGGGCGACTATCAGTTCGCGGTGCGCATGTCCGGTGCCGAGGCACCGGCGGCCAGCCATTCGATCGATGTCGACGACCCCATGGCCTACCCGTTCGGGGTCGAGCCGAAGGCCCCCGCCGACCGACTGCCGTCCTGGTCGGCGGAGCCGCGGGCGGAGGACCCCTTCGCCTTTCCGTCCGGCAACGAGGCCGACCAGCGCTGGGCCCGGCCGGCGGAGCCCGACCACCTGCCGGCGGAGCAGGTCGCCTTCCGCCCGCCCTCGCCGACCTTCCACGAGATCCCGGAGGACTGGGCGGAGACGCCGGAGCCGCAGCCAGTCCGCGGCAAGGCCCCGTCGCGGCCGATCCCGGCGGACTGGTCGGCGCCGCCGGCCAACCGTCCGCCCGAGCCGCCGGCCCCCAGGCCCGTCGCAGCCCCGGTGCCCTTCGCCGAGCCGCCGCCGCTTCCGACCGAGCCGCCGCCCCTCCCGGTGCGGCCCCCTGAGCCGCCGCGGACCGTGCCGCCCCCGATTCCGACCATGGCCCAGGCTCAGCCGCGGCCCGAACCGGCCCCTGCTGCAGCGCCCCAGCCGAAGCCGGCGCCGGCCGGCGGCCCCGACCTGCTGCGCACGATGCTGGAAGCCGCGGGGCTCGACCCAGACCGCTTCCCGGCCGAGCGCGGCCCCGAGATCGCGGCCATGTTCGGCGAGATCGCGCGGGCCAGCGTGCAGGGCCTGATCGAGGCGCTGAACGCCCGGTCGGCGCTGAAGGGCGAGTTCCGGATCGAGCGCACCTCGATCCAGCCGCGCAACAACAACCCGCTGAAATTCTCGGCGACGCCGGCCGAGGCGATCGGCGCGATCCTGAACCCGCCTTTGCCCGCCTTCGCCAAGGGGGCGGACGCCATCGCCGAGGGATTCCGCGACCTGCACGAGCACCAGATCGGCACGGTCGGCGGCATGGAGCAGGCGCTGCGCCACCTGCTGGACACGCTGAGCCCGGCGGCGATCGAGGCGGCCGCCGGCAGCGGCGGGCTGGGCGGCATGCTGCCCGGCGGCCGCAAGGCCCGGCTGTGGGACGCCTATGTCGCGCTGCACCGGCAGACGGCCGAGACGGCGTCGAACAACATCCGCGAGGTCTTCGGCCCGTCCTTTGCGGAAGGCTATGGCAGGCTGAAGGACCGGATCTGAGGCTTGCGGGCGGGACTGGCCGAACCCCGCCATGATATGGCCTCGGATTCATGGGCTTGATACACAGGATCGCAATGCACGGCCGGGTGGGGATGAGGAACATGGCATCACGCAGATTCGCCGGAGCCCTGCTGGCCGCGGCCCTGCTGTCGGGCTGCGGCGCCCTCGGCGACGTCGCCGCCCCGAGCGAGGCGACGGTCACCGTCTCGGCCAGCCCGAACGTGAACCCGGACGCCTCGCACCGGCCGTCGCCCGTCCTGGTGCGGATCTTCCAGCTGAAATCTGCTGCGGCGCTGGACCAGGCCGACTATTTCAAGCTGACCGGCGACCCGCAGGCTGCGCTGGGCGATACGCTGGTGGCGCATGACCAGGCGCTGGTGACGCCCGGCCAGACCCGGTCGGTGCCCCTCAAGCTGGACCCGGCCACGCAGGTGATCGGCGTGGTCGCCGGCTTCCGCGACGTCGACCATGCGCGCTGGCGCACCTCGGTCGCGGTCGATCCGGCGTCGACCGGCACCGTCGCCATCACCGTCGGCGCCGCCGAGGTCACGGCCAAGGCCGGGGAATAATCGCTCATGGCGTGGGACAACAAGGTCGTCTGGTCCGAGGGGATGTTCCTGCGGACCCACCACTTCCAGCAGTTCGACCGCTATGTCGAGAAGCTGGTGCGGGCGCGGCTGGCCGACCTGATGCCGCATGGCTGGGGCATCGGCGCCCTGACCATCAACCGCGAGCTGCTGACCACCGGCAAGTTCGCGATCACCGCGGCGCATGGCGTGCTGGAGGACGGCACGCCCTTCGACATCCCGGAGGATGTCGACCACCCGCCGCCGCTGACGGTGCCGGATTCGACCAAGAACGCGATCGTCTACCTGGCCGTGCCGGTGCGCCAGCCGGGCCACCCCGACATCGACCACGCGACGGCCGGCAACGACACCGCGCGCTACGCCGCCGTCGATTTCGAGGCGTCCGACGCCAACGCCTATTCGCCGGCCGTGTCCGCGATCCAGGTGGCGCGGCTGCGGCTGCGCTACCTGCTGGAGACGGAAGACCGCTCCGGCTATGTCTGCCTGGGCCTGGCGCGGATCATCGAGGTCCGGTCGGACCGGTCGATCGTGCTGGACGACAAGTACATCCCGCCCAGCCTGACCTGCCAGGCTTCGACCGGCCTGTCCGGCTTCGTCTCCGAGATCTTGGGCCTGCTGCATCACCGCGGCGAGGCGCTGGCGGGCCGGGTCAGTGCGTCCGGCACCCAGGGCGTGGCCGAGGTGGCGGATTTCCTGCTGCTGCAGCTGGTCAACCGGGCCGAGCCGCTGATGGCCCATTTCGCCGTCACCCCCGGCATCCATCCGGAGCGGCTGTACGCCGCCATGCTGGAGCTGGCGGGCGAGTTGGCCAGCTTCACCGGCCGGGACAAACGGCCGGTCGCCTTCCCGCCCTATCGCCATGACGACCTGCAGCGCTGCTTCCAGGCAGTGATGCTCGAGCTGCGCCAGTCGCTGTCGGCGGTGCTGGAGCAGAGCGCCATCCCGATCCCGCTGGAGGAGCGGCGCTACGGCATCCGGGTGGCGCCGATCGCCGACCGGTCGCTGCTGGACCAGGCCGCCTTCATCCTGGCGGTGCGCGCCGACGCCTCGGCCGACGCCGTGCGCCGGCACTTCCCGTCGCAGATCAAGATCGGGCCGGTCGAGCAGATCCGGAACCTTGTGAACGCGGCCCTGCCCGGCATCACCATCCGCCCGCTTCCGGTGGCCCCGCGGCAGCTGCCCTATCACCCCGGCGTGATCTATTTCGAGATGGACCGCACCGGCCGGTTCTGGGAGGAGCTGAAATCCTCCGGCGGCATGGCCGTGCACGTCGCCGGCGAGTTCCCGAACCTGCAGCTGGAGTGCTGGGCGATCAAGGCACCCCAAGGATAGCCGATGGTCGAAGACGATCCCTTCGCCGACCCGAAGGACGGCGACCGCACCGTCATCCGGCCCCGCCCCGGCGGGGTCCGGCCCGCGGCCGTGGTCGGGGAAGGACAGGATGGCGACGGCACCGTTGCGCCGCGCGTCGTCGCCCCCCGGTCGCGCTTGGCCGCCGGCCTGCCGGAAGGCCCCGCCGGCGTGGTGCCGCTGGCGCCGACCGGACTGAACGCCGTCACCCAGGCCGCCGCGCCGCTGCTGGCCCTGGCCGTGCGGCTGAAGAACCGGGCGGTGCATCGCGACGTGCCGCTGCTGCGCGACCGCGTGGTCGCCGAGATCCGCAGCTTCGAGCGCACCGCCCTGGCGGCCGGGGCCTCGGCCGAGGCGATCCGCGCCGCCCGCTACGGCCTGTGCGCCACGATCGACGATCTGGTGCTGAACACGCCCTGGGGCAGCCAGAGCCTGTGGACCAAGCAGTCCATGGTCTCGACCTTCTACAACGAGACCTGGGGCGGCGAGCGCTTCTTCGACATCCTCGACCATTTGATGAAGGATCCCGAGCGGACGCTGGAGATCCTCGAACTGTACTATGTCTGCCTGTCGCTCGGCTTCGAGGGCCGCTACCGCGTGGATTCGCGGGGGCCGGCGAAGCTGGCGGAGATCCGGGATTCGCTGTACCGCGCCATCCGCCGCCTGCGCGGCGAGCGCGAGGCCGCCCTGTCGCCGCATTGGAAGGGCGTGGTGGCCGAACGGCGCGCCCTCGGCCGCATCATCCCGCTCTGGGTCATCGGCGCCGCGACCGGCGCCATCCTGGTCGGCGCCTTTTTCACCTTCCGCTGGTTCCTCGACGCGGCGCTGGACCCGGCCATGGCCGCGGCGGCGGCGGCCCCGCCGCAGGGCCCGGTGGTGATCGAGCGGACGACCCCGGTCCAGCCGCCGGCCCCGCCGCCGCCGCCCAAGGTCGTGGTCGAGAGCTCGGGCGTCCGGCTGAAGAAGTTCCTGGAACCCGAGATCCAGGAAGGCCTGGTCACGGTGACCGAGGACCAGCAGTCGGTCCGGGTCCGGATCAACGGCAGCGACCTGTTCGCCTCGGCCAGCGACGCGGTGACCCCGAAACGCTTGTCGATCCTGAACCGCATCGGCGAGGCGCTGAAGACCGAGCCCGGCCAGGTGGTGATCGAGGGCCACACCGACAGCCAGAAGATCCGCAGCGCGCGGTTCAACTCGAACATCGAGCTATCGCTGGCCCGGGCCAACAGCGTGAAGGGGATCTTCGAGCAGATCGTCGGCACCGGCCGCTTCTCGGTCGAGGCCAAGGGCGACACCGAGCCGCTGGTGACGCCGGACACCACGCCCGAGGCGCGCGCGCAGAACCGCCGCGTCGAGGTCATCCTGATCAAGCCGACCGGCGGCTGACGCCCGGGCGAACGACGAGAGCCGATGCGCAAGATCCTCTCCATCCTGACGGCACGCTGGTTCGTCACCCTGATCGGGGTGCTGCTGCTGGCCGCCATCGTCTGGTTCGTCGGGCCGCTCTTTGCCTTCGACACCGTCCGGCCGCTGGAAAGCGAGCTGGTGCGCGTGGCCGTGATCGCGGCGCTGCTGGTGATCTGGGCCTTCGCCATTGCCTGGTCGATCGTGCGCAGCCGCAACGCCAATGCCCGGCTGGTCGACGACATGGCGCAGGAGGCCGCCAGCCCTGGCGAGGCGGCGGAGGAGGAGATCGAGACCATCCGCGGCCGGCTGACCGAGGCGCTGGCGGTCCTGAAGAACACGCGGCTGGGGAAGAAGGGCGGCCGCCGCTGGCTGTATGAGCTGCCCTGGTACATCCTGATCGGGCCGCCCGGCGCCGGCAAAACCACGGCGCTGGTGAACTCCGGCATCGACTTCCCGCTGGCCGAGCGCACCGGCCAGGGCCGCGACGCCATCCGCGGCATCGGCGGCACCCGCAACTGCGACTGGTGGTTCACCAACGAGGCGGTGCTGATCGATACCGCCGGCCGCTACACCACCCAGGACAGCCACGCCGCCCGCGACGCCGCCGCGTGGAAGGGCTTCCTCGGCCTGCTCAAGCGCAACCGCCCGCGGCAGCCGATCAACGGCGCGCTGATCTGCGTCAGCATCTCCGACCTCGCGATCATGCCGGAGGCCGAGCGGACGGCCCATGCCCGCGCCGTGCGGCAGCGGCTGCAGGAGCTGAGCGACGAGCTGGGTGTCCGCTTCCCGGTCTATGTGCTGTTCACCAAGGCCGACCTGCTGGCCGGCTTCAGCGAGTTCTTCGACGACCTGGACCGCGAGGCGCGGGAGCAGGTCTGGGGCATCAGCTTCGCTTTCGACGAGGGCAAGGGCGAGCAGGGCGCGGTCGCCGGGTTCCTGAAGGAGTTCGACCGGCTGGTCGACCGGCTGAACGAGCGGGTGATCACCCGGCTGCACCAGGAGCCGGACATCCGCAACCGCAGCCTGATCTACGGCTTCCCGGCCCAGGTCGCGTCGCTGCGCGAGCCGCTGCACGAGTTCCTGACCGAGGCGTTCCGGCCCAGCCGCTACGACGCCCGCCCGTTGCTGCGTGGCGCCTATCTGACCAGCGGCACGCAGGAGGGCACGCCGTTCGACCGGCTGATGGGCGCCATGGCCCAGTCCTTCGGCCTGGACCGGCAGCAGATGGCCCCGCCCCAGGGCCGCGGCCGCAGCTATTTCCTGACCGACCTGCTGCGGCGGGTGGTCTTCGCCGAGGCGCATATCGTCTCGACCAACCCGAAGGTCGAGCGGCGGCTGCGCTGGGTGCGCTGGGGCGCGACCACGGCGGCCCTGCTGGTGCTGGCCGGCGGCCTGTCCGCCTGGACCGTCAGCTATCTCGGCAACCGCGACCTGATCGCCTCGGTCCAATCCGGCCTGAACGATTACGGCGCCAAGCTGGGCGACGCGGTCGGGCCAGTGCGCAACGCCGACCTGGCGTCGGTCCTGCCGGCGCTCGACCTGCTGCGGGCGATGCCGACCGGCTATGACCGGCGGAACGACGAGGTGCCGGTGACGATGCAGTTCGGCCTGTACCAGGGCGACGTGCTGTCCCAGGGCACCGTGCCGGCCTACCGGCGCGCCCTGAACACGCTGCTGCTGCCGCGGCTGGTGGTCCGGCTCGAGGACATCCTGCGCCAGGTCAAGGCGCCGTCGAACCTCGCCTATGTCGCGCTCAAATCCTACCTGATGCTGGGCGGCCGGGCGCCGGACATCGACCGCGACACCATCCTGGCCTGGCTCAAGGTCGACCTGGAGCAGCGCTATCCCGGCGCCGACGACGCGCCGCACCGCCAAGCGATCCTCGACCACACCGCAGCGCTGCTGGAGCGGCCGATCACCGTGGTCGGGATCGATGGCAAGCTGGTCGACCAGGCCCGACGCGTCCTGGGCGCCACGCCGCCGGCGGAGAGCGCGTACCGGATGATGCTGGACGACCCGGCGGTGAAGGCGCTGCCGGACTGGACCATCACCGCCAATGGCGGCCCGGGGGCCGAGCGGGTGCTGATCCGCCCCTCCGGCAAGCGCCTGAGCGAGGGCGTGCCGGGGGCCTATACCTATCGCGCCTTCCACGAGATGGTGCTGGCCGGGATCGAGCGCGCGGCCCGGGCGGTGGCGTCCGAGCGCTGGGTGGTGGATTCCCAGGCCCCGCCGGGAGACGCGGATGACGCGACCATCGCCCGGATCGGCGGCGACGCCCTGCAGCTCTATTACAACGACTACGTCTCGGCCTGGAACGCGCTGCTGGCCGATGTCCAGATCGTGCCGTTCCAGAGCCGGGACCACGCCATCGACACGCTGGAGACGCTGTCCGCGCCCGGTTCACCCCTGGTGGCCGTGCTGCGCGGGGCGGCGAAGGAGACCGACCTGGCCGCGCCGCCGCCCGCACCCGCCGCGGGGGCGGGCGGGCTGACCACCGGGCAGAAGGCTGCCGCCGACCTGGCCGCCGGCGAGGTGCAGAACGCGGCGCAGCAGGCGCTGGGCACCGGCGGCCGGCTGGCGACGCTGGTGGCCGAGGACTACGCCAAGACCCGGCTGGGCGGCGGCGCGACCGCCGCCGACGCCCCGCCCCCGGGCGCCTATGTCTCCGACCGCTTCCGCGACCTGCGCGACTTCGTGAACGGCCCGAATGGCG
>NZ_JBCNNF010000277.1:0-9328 GCF_039594555.1 Inquilinus sp. | reverse complement strand
ACGCCGAGTCCGCCGAAGACGGTGCGGGTCTCGATGGTGGTGTTGATCTCGGTGTCGAGCGCCCGGCTGTAGCCGGCGAAGACCCGCAGCCGGTCCGTCGCCTGCCAGTCGCCGCGCACCAGCCAGCCGACCTGCCAGTCGCCGTACCGGTCGCGGCTCAGCGGCAGCTGAAAGGTCAGCTGCAGCCGTTCGGCGAAAAGGTGCTGCTGGAAGCCCGGGGTCAGGGTCAGAACGTCGAAGCCGTCATAGGCCTGGTAGCGGACGTCGCCGGTCAGGGCGGTGCGGCCGAGGAAGCCCTGACGGTCGCCGGCATTGACGGTGACCGTGGTGCCGCCGGCCAGCGACCAGCGCGGCAGGAACTCCGAACCCGGGGCGACGGTGGCGGTCAGCGTGCCTTCGACCCCATCGGCGAGGCGCTGGAAGAGCCCGGCCTCGAACTGTTCGCTGAACTCGCCGAAGCGGCTGTGGAACGACACGCCGCCGAACACCGCCGTGGCCGGCGAGAAGCGATAGCCGATGCTGACGCCGCCCTCGCGCCAGGGCGCCCGCGCGGCGCCGTCATAGACGCTGTAGCCGCCGCTGACGTCGAGCCGCCAGGGGTGCTCGATCGTGCTGCCCGCCGCCAGCCGCCGGCGCCGTTCGGCGATGTCGGCATTGCCGGGCTCGCGCGCCTCGGCCAGGTCGTATTCGGCGGCCGCGGCGTCGATCTCGCCGCGCGCGGCGGCGACGTCGCCCAGCCCGACATGCGGGTCGGCCAGGTTCGGAGCCGCGTCCCGGGCGGCGCGATAGGCGCCCTCCGCCTCGTCCAGCCGGTTCTGGTAGAGGGCGAGGCGGCCCTTGAGCGCCAGGGCCTCGGCATTGCCCGGGTCCCGGGCCAGCACGGCGTCGACCTCCGTCGCCGCCTCGGCGTAGCGGCCCTGGTAGCTGCGGATCCGCGCGATAGCCAGCCGGACATCGGCATAGTCCGGCGCCAGCGCCAGCGCCTGGCCGAGCGTATCCAGCGCCAGGTCGTAGTGCTGCTGGAAACCCTGGATCTGGCCGAGCAGCAGCAGGATGTCGGCATCCTTCGGGGCCATGGCCCGGGCCTGGGTCAGCAGCTGGATGGCGCGGTCGAAATCATTGGCCCGGCGCGCCTCCAGCGCCGATTTGTAGAGGTCCTCGGCCGTGGCTGCATGGGCGGCCGGAACCACGGCGGCGGTCAGGGCGAGCGCGAGCAGGGCGGCGGCGCAGGCGCCGCGGCCTGGCGTCACGATGGCCTCTGGCGGTTGCGGAGGATGCGCTGGATGCGCAGCACCAGCTCGTCGGGCAGGAACGGCTTGACCAGATAGTCCTGGGCGCCGAGCGACAGGCCGGCCACCACATCCTGCTCCTGCCGGCGCGCGGTCAGCATGATCACCGGGACGTCGCGCGTCACGCCACTGTCGGACAGCCGCTGCAGGACCTGGAAGCCGTCGAGGCCGGGCATCATGCCGTCCAGCACGATCAGGTCGGGTGGCGATGCCGAGGCCGCTTCGAGGGCCGCCTCGCCGTCCTCGGCCAACTCGACCTCATAGCCGCGGCTGCGCAGCTTGAACTCGAGCAGGTCGCGCAGCAGCTCGTCGTCGTCCACGACCAGGATCTTCGGCTTGGAAGGCGACATGGTGGATCAGGGCTCCTTCCGGGGGCCGTCGAGCAGCCCGTGAAGGGCGATGCCGGCGAAGGCCGGCCAGGTGGAGAGAACGGGGCGGATGCGGTCGATCGCGGCCGCCAGGGCCGCGGCGTCGCCGAGGAAGCTGAGCCGGCCGGCGGGCAGCCGGTGGTCGCCCTGGCGGCGATAGGCCTGCCCCGCGGGGTTGGCGCGCGGGCGGTCGAGCAGGACGAGGATGCGCCGTCCATCCAGCGTCACCCGCCACAGCTCGCCCTCCGCCGCCGGACGGAAGGACTGGACGCGGTCGTCCGGCAGCGGTCCTGCCTCCAGCGCGACGGTCATCGGCCGATCGTGCGCACCGGCCCAGGCCAGGGCGCCTTCGGCGGCGGCGACGATGTCGTCCGGCCCAGTGCGATAGGCCATCACCGCGAAGCGATCCGCCGCCGCCGCGAGCCGGTCGCGGGAACCGGCCATCTCCGGCATGTCGAACCACCAGAAGGGCAGCACCGCCTCGACCGGGCCGGCGGCGGCCCGCTTCAGCTGTTCGAGCGTGTCGAGATAGGCGGCGATGCCGGCGGCCCGGTCGAGCGGCCAGCCGGCGAGCAGATAGGGTTCGATGTCGTACTGGATCCCGTCCAGGGCCGGTGAGCCGCGGTTGAAGGCGGCGATCGCCCGCGTGCGCTCCAGGAACGGCGGACGGCCCGCCCGGGTGATGGCAGCCGGGTCCCCTTCGACAGCCCAGACCGACAGGCCGGCCGCGCGGGCGGCCTGCAGGAAGGACCGCAGCCGGCCGGCCTCCGCCACCGCGCCGCCGCGAATGTCGAGGCCGATGAAGATCCGGTCCAGCCCGCGGGCCTGTGCCGCGGCGATCAGGCCCTCGCCGTCCTCCCGCCATTGCGCCGGCCGCCAGATCCAGGTCGACAGTGGAACCGGCCGGTCCTCGCCTTCGACGAGGCGAAGCGAGCGCAAGGAGATCCGGGCGGCCGAGGGAGGGCAGCGAAGCGTCGCCGTGATCGGCGCGTCCATCGCGCCGCTGTCCACAAGCGGCATGACCTGCCGCTGGCCGGAGCCGGGCGGAAGATGCCCGAGCGGCGCGGTCCCGACGGCGATATCGAAGGGCGCATCCGAATCGTATTCCGCCGCCAGGGACAGCCGGGCGCCGCGGGGCATGTGACCGGGCAGCGCGATGACGGCCTCGCCGGGCGCTGTTCCGGCAGTGCAATCCGCGATGACGATGCCCGGATCAGCCTGGCGGACGGTACCCCGTCCGGCGGCGCGCAGCTTGATCTGGTCGAGCAGGTCCGGCCCGACCGGCAGCATGGGGACGGCATCCGGGGTGCCGTCGTCGAGCTCGATCTCCGACACCGCGACCGGGTCATCCGGATGCTCCGGCGCCGGCCCGATCAGCCGAATGGCGCGAAGCTGCGACGCATCCTTGGCGGCTGGCTCGAAGCCGAGCCACGCGACGCGGGCATCACCGACCGGCAGGGACAGGGCAGGGCACCGGTCCGGACGCTCCGGCGAGATCGCGAGGGCGAGCGGGATACCGGCCATGTCCTCGGACATGCGGCTGGGACTCGCCCCGGGCGGCGGCGCTGCGCATATGCTCAGCCAGACGATGGAAGCAGCTGCGGCAAGCGCCATCCGGTCACCGAATCCGGGCAATGTTCAGCATCGAGTATAGTTAGGAACCGGCTCTGCAAAACCCTGATCATTGCGAAAAATATTCTATATGATGCTGCAGACAGCTCTCTGGCGTGAACATGTGGCATGGAGTGAACGCCGCGTCAGCGATGTGGCGGCGTCGTGGTCGTGGCCCGGACGATCAGTTCCGTGCCGAGCCGCCGCGCCGCGCCGGAGGATGAGCCGGCCTCGATCAGGGCCAGCAGCATCTCGATGGCGGTGCGGCCGGCATCGGTCGACCGGGCGGAGATGGTGGTCAGGGGCGGATAGGTGCGGGCGCCCAGCACGTCGTCGCAGCCGATGACGCTGAACCCGGCCGGAACGTCGACGCCCAGCCCGGCGAGGCCCGCCATCAACCCCTGCGCCACCAGATCGTCGAAGGCGATCGCCGCGGTGGTCCGCGCCGACAGCACGGCGGAAGCCGCCGCCATCCCGCCCTCGTAGGACGGCCGCTCGGCCGCGACCTCGACGGCCTCGACCCCTAGCGCTCCTGCGGTCTGCAGGACCGCGCCTCGCCGCTGCTGGTTGGACCAGGAGGAGGGCGGGCCGCCGATATAGGCGATGCGCCGATGCCCCAGCTCCTGCAGGTGCCGGACCGCCGCTGCCACGCCGGGGCCGCTGTCGATCAGCACCCGGTCCAGCCCCTCAATGTCGCGGTTGACCAGCACCACCGGCCGGCGGCCGCGCAGCGCCCGGACCGCGTCCTCGCCCAGGCGCGACGACGCCAGCACGAAGCCGTCGACCTGCGCCGCCATCTTGCCGGTCAGCCGCTCCTCCCGGTCCGGATCCTCGTCCGAATCGCCGAGGAAGACGCACAGGCCGCCGGCGTCCGCACGCGCCTCGGCCGCCCGGATCAGCGGCGGAAAGAACGGGTTGGCGACATCCGGCACGATCAGCGCGACATTGCCGTAACGGCCGGTCGACAGCGCCCGCGCCACCTGGTTCGGGGCGTAGCCCAGCCGGGCGGCCACTTCCATGATATGGGCCACCGTGTCCGGGCTCAGCATCCCCGGCCGGCTGAAGGCGCGCGACACGGTCGACCGCGCCACGCCCGCGGCGCGGGCCACCTGCTCGATCGTCGGGATGGATTTCGGCGGCTGGTCCATGGCGGCCCGGTGGTTCGGCTGCCGACACTCTTAGCGCGACGCGGCGGAATGGTACATCACTTCAAAATTGCTCGTGCAACCGGTTGCGGCTTGACATGCAACCGGTTGCACAACACCCTGGCGTCCGAAGGCCCGCAATGACCGGGCCGGCAGCAAGGGGGACTTCATGGGGACGTTCGACTGGGTGGTGCTCTGGGCCTATTTCCTGCTGATGGTCGGTATCGGCGTCTGGGCCCGCAGCCAGATCAAGACGGCGGCCGACTTCTTCACCGCGGGCGGCCGGATGCCGTGGTGGCTGTCCGGCGTGTCGCACCACATGTCCGGCTACAGCGCCGCGGTCTTCGTCGGCTATGCCGCGATCGCCTACACCGCCGGCTTCACCCTCTATGTCTGGTGGGCGATCGGCATCGCCTTCGCCATGGTGGTCGGGTCGGTGCTGTTCGCGCCGCGCTGGTCGCGGCTGCGGCAGCGCCTGGCGATCATCTCGCCGCTGGAATACCTGTCGACCCGCTACAACGTCCCGACCCAGCAGGTGCTGGCCTGGAGCGGCGGCGCGCTGAAGGTGTTCGATGTCGGCGCCAAATGGACCGCGACGGCCCTGCTGCTGAAGGTGTTCGCCGACGTGCCGCTGGTGTGGGGCGTGCTGCTGACCGGCGGCGTCACCCTGATCTACTCGACCATCGGCGGGCTGTGGGCCGACGCGCTGACCGATTTCAGCCAGTTCGTCATCCAGCTGCTGGCAGGCATCGTGCTGTTCGTCGCCGTGCTGGCCAAGCTGGGCGGCGTCTCGGCGCTGTGGACGATCTGGGACCAGCTGCCGCCGGGCCATTCCTCGCCCTTCAACGGCCAGTACACGATCGTCTTCGTGCTGGTGTATCTGCTGATCAACACCCTGTCCTACAACGGCGGCACCTGGAACCTGGCGCAGCGCTTCATCGCCGCGCCGAGCGGTGGCGACGCCCGCAAGGCGGCGCTGCTGTCCGCCGCGCTGTACCTGGTGTGGCCGCTGATCCTGTTCTTCCCGATGTGGGCCGCGCCGATCCTGCTGCCGAACCTGGACCAGCCGCAGCAATCCTACGCCCTCTTGACCCAGAGCCTGCTGCCGACCGGCCTGATCGGGCTGGTGCTGGCCGGGATGTTCGCCCACACCATGGCCATGACCTCATCGGACGCCAACGCCGTCTCCGCCGTCGTCACCCGCGACATCCTGCCGGTGATCTGGAAGGGCGCGAAGACGATGTCCGGCCAGACCGAGCTGTTCGTCGGCCGGCTCAGCACCTTCCTGTTCATCGCCCTGTCGATGGGCATCGCGCTGACCGCCGACAGCTTCGGCGGCGTGCTGGGGCTGATCATTCTGTGGTTCGGCGCGCTGGTCGGGCCGATCGCGATCCCGATGCTGTTCGGCATGCTGCCGGCTTTCCGGCGCTGCGGCCCGACCGCGGCCCTGGCGTCCTGGGCCACCGGCCTGATCGTCTTCGTGCTGGTGAAATACGTCTTCGTCGACGAGGTCAAGGCGCTGAACCCGGACTGGACCACTTCGATCACCGTGGCCGGGCCGGTGCTGTGCTCGCTGGCCGTGTTCACCCTGGTCGGGCTGGTGGCGCCATGGCGCAATGCCGAGGCCGACGCGCTGATCGACGCGCTGGAGACCGACGAGACGGCGGTGGCCGGCATTCCCGTCCGCGGCGAGAGCGCCAGCCGTGCCTGATTCCGTCTCGATCACGGACCCGGCGGCGCTGCGCCGGGCCACCGCCCGCCACCTGACGGGCGACGTGCTGGCCTGGTGGCTGGCCAACGCCCCGGACGACCGGCATGGCGGGGTCTTCACCTGCTGGTCGAATGAAGGCGCCCGGCTGCTGTCGCGCGACAAATACACCTGGTCGCAGGGGCGGTGGGTCTGGCTGATGGCGCGGCTGGCCCGCGCCGGGCGGCTCGGCCTGGTCGGGATCGACCGGGCCGCCTGCTTCGACCGGGCCCGCCGGACTGCCGTGCTGCTGCGCGACCATGCGCTGCTGGCGGACGGCAGCACGGCGTATCTGCTGGCGGAGGACGGCACGCCGAAGCCGCCGGCGCCGGGGCAGGGCCTGCACGCCAGCGTCTTCGCCGACCTGTTCGTCGCCCTGGGCTTCGCCGCTTTGGCGGCGGAGAGCGGGGAGGGGGAGTGGGGCGATTTGGCAGAGCGGCTGCTCGCGTGCGCCGCCGGCCGCATCGCCGCCGGCGCCGCGCGGACCGAGCCCTATCCGATCCGGACTGGCTTCCGCGGCTTCTCGTTGCCGATGATCCTGGTCGGGGTGGGGGCGGAGGTGTTGGACGCAACGAGCTCCGCGGCTGCCGCCGAGACGGTGCTTGGCGCGGTGCGGGCGATCGAGACAGTGTTCCTGTCCGGCAGCGACGTCGCCGAGATGATGCCTGCGGCCGCCGGCGACGCCGACACGCTGTTGGCCCGCCACCGCACCCCAGGCCATGTGCTGGAGGCCTGCTGGTTCCTGTGGCAGGCCGGGCAGTCCCTGCGGCGCCGAGGCATTGCCGCGGAGTCCCGGCTGTTCGAGGCCGATGCTCTCGCCGACATCGCCATCCGCGCCCCCGTGCTGGGCTGGGATGAAGATCAAGGCGGCCTCCTCCGTTATGCCGATCGCGACGGCGGCGCGCCGCGCGGACGGCGGGCCGGCGACCGCTACGAGGAGCTGGTCGCCGACACGTGGGACACCAAGCTGTGGTGGCCGCATGCCGAGGCGCTGTACACGCTGGCGCTGCTGCATCTCGAGACCGGGCGCGCCGACCTCGCCGCCTGGCACGACCGGCTGGCGGCCTACACATACCGCGTCTTTCCCGCCGGCCCGGGCGGCGAATGGGTGCAGATCCGCGACCGCGCCGGGGCGCCGCTCGACAAGACGGTGGCGCTGCCTGTGAAAGACCCGTTCCATATCGCCCGGGCCCTGCTGCTGATGATCGAAAGGCTGGCGAAACCGTCGCCGGCCCAACGGAGTTCCGCATGACCCTGTCTGCAACCGCCCCGGTGGGCGGCATCGATGTCCAGGTCCATCCCGGCCGCGCCGAAATGGGCCGGGCCGCCGCGGCCGCGGTCGCCGGGGATCTGCGCCGCCGCCTGGCCGGTGGCGGCCGGGCGCGCATGATCTTCGCCGCGGCGCCCAGCCAGGCCGAGATGCTCGACGCCCTGGTCGCCGAGCCGGGCATCGACTGGGGCCGTGTCACCGCCTTCCACATGGACGAGTATATCGGCCTGGCGCCGGATGATCCGGCGCGTTTCGCCCTTTGGCTGCGCCGCCATGTGTTCGACCGGCTGCCCTTCGGCGCCGTCCACCTGATCGATCCCGGCAGCGATCCGGCCAGGGCCGCCGCAAGCTATGCCCGGCTGCTGGCGGAGGCCCCGATCGACATCGTCTGCCTCGGCATCGGCGTGAACGGCCATCTCGCCTTCAACGACCCGCCGGTGGCCGACCTGGACGATCCGCTGGACGTGAAGGTGGTGGAGCTCGACGCCGTCTGCCGCCAGCAGCAGGTCGATGATGGCTGCTTTCCGGGCTTCGACGACGTGCCGACCCATGCCCTCACCCTGACGGTGCCGCGGCTGTTGCGCGCCGACCGTCTTGTCTGCGTGGTGCCGGGCGCGGCCAAGCGCGAGGCGGTGCGCCGCGCGCTGCACGACCCCATCGGCGCTGCCTGCCCGGCGACGGCGCTGCGCCGGCACCCTGCCGTGAACCTGTTCCTGGACCCGGAGTCGGACCCCCATGGCTGACATCGACGCCGACGCCCTCTGCGCCGCCTATCTCGACCGCACCCAGGATCTGATGCGCGCGATCCTAGAGACCGAGCGCGACAGCCTGGACCGCGCCGCCGCCCGCCTGGCCGACCAGATCGCGGCCGACCGGCTGGTCCATGTCTTCGGACCCGGCGGCCATTCCAACCTGGCGGCGCAGGAGATCTTCTTCCGCGCCGGCGGGCTGATGCACGTCTCGGCCATCCTCGACGAGGGCACGCTGCTGTCGAACGGTGCCCTGCGGTCGATGGCGATCGAGCGGACGCCGGGCTATGGCCGGGTGGTGATCGCCGATCGCGGGCTGGGGTCGGACGACCTGCTGATCCTGGTCAACGCCTACGGCATCAACGCCGCGTTGATCGATGCGGCGATCGAGGCGAAGAAGCGTGGGACCTTCGTCATCGGCGTCAGCTCGCGCGGCCATGCCGACCGGACGGCGCCGGACCATCCCGCCCGCCATCCGACCAGGCAGAACCTGCACGACCTGGCCGACATCGCCATCGACACCAAGGTGCCGGTCGGTGACGCCGTCGTGCGGATCCCGGGGGTTGGGGAGCCGGTGGCCGCAATCTCCACCTTCGCCAACGCCTTCGCTCTGAACTGCCTGGTCATCCGCACCATCGCCAAGCTGGCCGAGCGCGGCATCGAGCCGCCGGTCTGGCGCAGCGGCAACGCTCCGGGCGGCGACGAGGCCAATGGCCGCTTCATCGGCCGGTTCCGCGGCCGGGTGCGGTCGCTGTGATCACCGGCCGCGACCCGGCCACCGGCCGCAGCCTGGCGGTCACGGTCGAGGACGGCCGCATCGCCGCGATCGAGGACGGCCCTGCGGGCGAGACGGCTTGGCTGTCGGCCGGGCTGGTCGACCTGCAGGTCAACGGCTTCGCCGGGCACGATCTGAACGGCGGCGGTCTGGTGCCGGAGACGGTGGCGCGGCTGGCGGCGGTGCTGCGGGCCGACGGCATCACCACCTTCCTGCCGACGCTGATCACCGCGTCCGAGGCCTCGATCACCGCGGCGCTGGCCGCGATCGCGGAAGCACGCGCGGCCGACCCGCTGCTGGCCCATGCCATCCCGGCGGTGCATGTCGAAGGGCCGCACATCTCGCCGGAAGACGGGCCGCGCGGCGCCCATCCG
>NZ_JBCNNF010000276.1:0-9370 GCF_039594555.1 Inquilinus sp. | reverse complement strand
GCACCTCGAACACCGGGGCGACCATGTCGTCGATGTCACGGAAGTCGTCGAAGTCGGTGTCGTCGATCCGCCCGGGGCAGGGCGGGCGGATGGCCTCGGCCTCCGCCGCCAGCCGCGCCGCCTCGTCCTCGCGGCCCTCGCGCAGCGCGATCCCGGCCGCCAGCAGCGCCTGCAGATGCGCCTCGGGCGGGGCCAGGAACTCCGGCACCCGGCCGGCGCTGAAATACTCCGCCCGGGCCTGGGCCGCGCGCACCAGCTGGCGGAACAGCGCGAGGCCGAGGGCCGCGCCCGGATCCTGGTCGCCGATGACGTCGAGCTGCCGGTCGGCGCGCTCGAAATCGCCGGTGAAGCACATCAGCTCGGCCAGGAAGACGCGCTTGCCGGTGTCGCCCGGGCTGGCCTTCACCTCGGCCAGGGCCGCTGCCACGGCGTCGGCCAGCCGGCCGGCCTGGAAATGGTCGGTCGCGTCGCTCATCGCAGCATCCTCGGTCGGGGCGCGGGCATCACGCGGCCCGCGCGCCAGGGGCGTTCAGTTCGGTGACCAGGCGGAAGCCCGACGCCACCTGGTCCAGCTGGAAATGCGGCCGCAGATGGATCGTGCAGCTGTACAGGCCGGGACGGCCCGGCAGCTCGCGCACCGCGACATCGACCTCGCGCAGCGGGAAGCGGGCACGCTGCTCGGCGCTGGCGCTGTCGCTGGAGATCGAATAGTCCAAGAGCCAGCGGCGCAGGAACTCCTGGCAGTCCTCGGCGGTCTGGAAGGCGCCGACGCGGTCGCGGCCGATGATCTTCACGTAATGGGCGAAGCGGCTGATGCAGAAGACGTATTGCAGCATCGCCGACAGCCCGGCATTGGCGGTGGCGGCCTGGGAATCGTAGGTCCTGGGCCGCTGCAGCGAGGCGTTGCCGTGGAACACGGCGTGCGACGTGTCGCGCGCCCGGCACAGGGCGATCAGGCCCAGGTCGGACAGGTCCTTCTCGATCGCGTCGGTCAGCTCGACATCCGTCCCGAACCGCACGCCGATTCCGGGCCGGTCGGTGCCGAAGGACAACTGCGGCAGGTCGGTCACCAGCCCGCCGGTGCCGCCCAGGGCCGAGGCGCCGCGGATCTCGGCGAACCAGCCGAAGCTGTCGAAGGCGCGGATCAGCGTGCCGGCGAAGGCGAAGCTGGCCGGGCCCCAGCAATAGCCCGACAGGTCGGGGGCCGACACGTCCTCGCGGTAGCGGAAGCCGTCGGTGCGGCTGCCGTCATCGGGCCAGGGCGGTCGCATCAGCACGCGCGGCGCGGTCAGCCCCAGGAAGCGCGAATCGTCCAGCTCGCGCAGCGCCTGCCAGCGGTCGAAGGCGGGGCCGGACAGGCCGCGGGTGACGTCGATCGGCATCCCCAGCTCGGCGAAGCTCTCCAGCCCCAGCAGGGTCGGGTGCGCGCCGGCGACGAAGGGGGCGAAGGCGGCGGCCGAGACCTGGGCCATGCCCTTCAGCCCGGACACGTCGTCGGTCGGCCGGTCGGCGCCGGGCACATGGCTCAGCTCATACGCCCCCACCAGGACGCCGAACGGCTCGCCGCCCGGCATGCCGAATTCCTGCTCATAGACCTTCTGGAACAGGTGGCCCTGGTCGAACTCGATCGCCCGCTGGAAATCGCGGCAGACCTCGGGCCAGGACACGTCGAGGATGCGCACCTTGCTCTGGTCCGACTGCCCGGCGATGCGCACCAGATAGGCGACGCCGCGCCAGGCGGCTTCGAGCCGCTGCAGCTTCGGATGATGCAGGATCGCGTCGACCTGCGCGGACAGGAGGGCGTCCAGCCGGGCGATGTCGCGGTCCAGCGCCGCCAGCAAGGCGCGGCGGTCCTGCAGCAGCTGGGCCGCGCGCCCGCGCCCGAACCACAGCGACAGGGCCTGGGCCGTGCGCGTCTCGGCCAGGAAGGCGACGACCGGACCGGCGCCGTCGGCGGCCTCGCGGCCGCCGCCCGCCAGGATCCGGTCGACCAGCTGCGGCCCCAGCGGCGCCTGCCCGAAGGCGGCCGGCCGCGCCGGATCCGCCGCGGGTGGGACCGCCCGGGCCGCCGGGTCAGGAATTGCCGCCGACATTGGGGATGCGCGCGACCATGCGCAGGGATGTCGTCAGCTCTTCCATCTGCAGCCACGGCCGCAGCCAGGCCACGGCGTTGTAGGCGCCCGGGGAGCCCGGGATCTCCTTGACCGAGATCTTGGCCTCCGCCAGGGGATACTTGGCCTTCATCTCCTGCCCGGCGTCCTTGTTGCTGTTCACGTAGTTCATGATCCAGCGGTTCAGCCAGGCCTCGCAGTCCGACGCCTCGAGGAAGGAGCCGACCTTGTCCCGCGCCATCACCTTCAGGTAATGGGCGAAGCGGGACGTCGCCATCATGTAGGGCAGGCGGGCCGAGATGGCGGCGTTCGACGTCGCCTCGGGCCGGTCGTACTTCTTGGGCTTCTGCGTGGTCTGCGCCCCGAAGAACACGGCGTAGTCGGTGTTCTTGTAGTGGCACAGCGGCAGGAAGCCCAGGCGCGACAGCTCGGCCTCGCGGCGGTCGGTAATGCCGATCTCGGTCGGGCACTTGTGGTCCGGGTCGCCGTCGTCGCTGACGAAGGTGTGGAACGGCAGGTTCTCGACCTTGCCGCCGCCCTCGGCGCCGCGGATGGCGGTGCACCAGCCATGCTGGGCGAAGGCGTCGGTCAGCCGCGCGCCCATCACATAGGCGGCGTTCATCCAGCAGTAATTGTCATGGGCCATGGCCCGCGCCGTGCCGCCGGCGTCGGCCGGTGCCTCCTCGTACCCGAACTCCTCGATCCGGCGGGTGTTGGCGCCATAGGGCAGGCGGGCCAAAGCGCGAGGCATCGTCAGGGTGACAAAGCGGCTGTCCTCGCTGTCCCGGAAGCTGCGCCACTTGGCGTATTCCTGGGATTCGAAGATCTTCTCCAGGTCACGCGGCCGCGACAGCTCGGTGTAGTCGTTGAAGCCGAACAGCTGCGGCCCCGCCGCGGCGATGAACGGGGCAAAGGCAGCCGCCGACACCTGGCTCATATGCTGCAGCAGCTCGATATCCTCGGGGTGGTTCGTGAACTCGTAATCCCCGATCAGCGCGCCATAGGGTTCGCCGCCCGGCGTGCCGAACTCGCTCTCGTAGATCTTCTTGAAGATCTGGCTCTGGTCGAACTCGACCGCCTTGCTGACGTCGCGGTACAGGTCGCGCTTGGAGACGTTGATGACGCGGATCTTGAGCTGCGCGCTGGTCTCGCTGCTCTGCACCAGGTGGTGCAGGCCGCGCCAGGATCCCTCCAGCTTGCGGAACTTCTCGTTGTGCATGATCGCGGCCAGCTGGCGCGACATCTGCTCGTCGATCGCGGCGATCGCCCGGTTCAGCGTGACCGTCAGGTTGCGGTCATAGGTGACCGTGCCCTTCAGCGCCTCTTCCGTCAGCGTGCGCAGCAGCTCCTGCGCCCGCTCCGGCTCGGTCTGCTTGGTGGCGCCGATCGCCTGGTCCAGCAGGCTGAACTCGGCCGTCTCGGTGGCCTGGGCGGCGCCCTGGGCCTGCGGGGTGGGTTCCACGGCCATCGCCTTACTCCTTTGTCTCGTCGCCGCCCGTGGCCGGCTTGTCGGCCTTGTCCAGGGCACTGGACAGCTGCGACAGCTGCTCCTTGTTCTGCAGCACCTTCTCCAGCAGGGCCTCCAGGTCCTCGGACCGGTCGACCTTGGACATCAGGTCGCGCAGCCGGTTGCGCGTCTCCATCAGCTTGCGCAGCGGCTCGACCTGGGCGACCACCGCCGCCGGCTCGAAATCGTCCAGCGACTTGAACGCTAGGTTGACCGCGAACTCGCTGCCGTCGCCCTTCAGTGTGTTCTCCACCCGCATGTTCAGGCCGGGGGCGATGCGCGCCATGACATCGTCGAAATTGTCCCGGTCGATCTGCACGAATTTGCGGTCGCGCAGCGGCGCCAGCGGCTGGGTCGGGTCGCCCGAGAAATCCCCCATGACGCCGACGACGAAGGGCAGTTCCTTCTCGACCACCGCGCCCTCGGTTTCCACCTGGTAGGTGATGTGGACGCGAGGCTTGCGGACGCGCTGAAGCTTGTCATGAATGCTGGACATCATCGTCTCGCCTGGCTCAGGGGGTTGGGGGAAAGGCGCAGTTCCACGGTCACTCTCCGATGCGCGGCTTGACGCCGGCGGTGATCAGGAAGTCGCCGCGCGCGGTCTCGTCCCGCAGCAGCTCTTCGAGCAGCTCCGGCAGCGACAGCCGGGCGCGCCGCACAGCCTCCGTCAGGGTGTAGGAGATCACGGCCTGCGGCTCGGCCTGACGGAACCAGGCCGCGGCCAGTTCGACGAAGCGGAGCGCATCCTCGCGGGTGCGGATCTCGCCGGGGCGGGCCGCTGCGGCCGGGGCGGGCGACGCGGCGGCGCCGGCCGAACCGGGCGCCAGCGCCGCCGGCTCCGAAGCCGAAGCCTCCTGCGGGGCGCGAAGGGTCTCTGCCCGATCGCCGAGGGCCAGAAACACGGCGTCGCGGGCGGATTCGAGCACGTTGCGGATGTTGGAACTGGGCGGGGAATCGGGGCCGCAGCGCTCGTCGAGGTCCCGGCACAGCGCCTGGAACGCTTCCTGCGCCGCCGCGATGTCGGCCAGCAGCGTGTCGATCGCGGCCGCGGCCATGTCCTGCGCCGAAGCTCGCACCGCCTCCAGATCCGTGGCGCCGCCGTTCAGGCGCTGCTGCCGCTGGTCGGGGTCGAGGCTGGCGACCTCGCCGGCCTGCAGGATCTGCCACAGCGAATAGTGCCGCTGCTGGCCGTGGATCAGCGGGATCCGCCGCAGCGGCTGGATCAGGGTGCCTTCGCCGCCTTCGCCGTTCAGGCCGGTCACGGGGCGGACCCGGGTGGCCACCCCGTCCTCGTCCGGCTCCGGGAACAGCCCGTCCCAGTACCGCTCCACCAGCGTCCGGATCAGCCCGAACCCGTCGCGCAGCCCGGCATAGCCGTGCAGCCGGGCCAGGCCTTCGACCATCATCGCGGCGATCTCGAGGTCCTTGCTGCGGCGGGTCAGCAGATCGGTCCCGAGCGCCAGGATCTCACGCCATTCGGCGACCGGGCGGGTGTCGTCATCGGCGGCGTCGGCCGCCCGCTCCTGGGCGCGGACGCGGGTGCGCAGGTCGCGCAGGCGCTGGAAGTCGGCCCCGGACGTGAAGTCGGAGCGCAGATCCTCGCCATGCGGGGCAGGGCCGGGCACCGGGGCGGCAAGCGCCTCGATATCCAAGACCGCCGGTGTCTGCACCGAACTGCTCACCTGTCGCCGCTCATATCGTGGTCACCCCATCCCCATCGCGCCGTTCCCTCGGGCCGGCTGCCCCGCCTCGTCCCTACCATAGCGGCGTCCCACCGCGCGTGAAATGCTCCGCCGGGCAGCGAAATCGGAAGGATATCTGTCCCATTTCGCTTCGCTGAACCAGACGGAATTCTCCACCTCCCCAGAAAACCAATAATGCGCTAATGGCGTTTCGGCTTCCAGAATCGCGGGAGCCGTGTATGGATGCCCCAAGTGATGAACGATGAATGTGACTTTTCGACGGCTTCGCCATTCATGGCAGTGTGGTGTCCGTTGTCTCTGGAAATGAAAGTGAATCGGACTCCACTTCTTGGGCGATGGCTGCAACGTCGCTGACCCGAGGGCGTGTTCCCCTGAAAAATCGGTCAAAGCGGTCCACAGATTGTCACAATCGTAAGCAATGGTCGATGGCGACGGCGCAGAGTTTTAGCAGCCGTATAGCCATTCCTAAGATATGGAGGGTTAGAATCATGGCGATCTATGTGCAGATCGACGGCATTCAGGGTGACGCGACGCATGACACCCACAAGAAGTGGGTCGACGTTGCCGCGATGAACTGGGGCGTGCACCGGGCGGTGACGACCCCGTCGGGCTCCGCGCAGAACCGCGAGGCGTCCGAGCCGGTGGTCGGCGAGGTGCATCTGACCAAGTCGATGGACGGCTCGTCCCTCAAGTTCTTCGAGGCCGCCTCGACCGGCAATCAGGGCAAGACCGTGACCATCCATCTGGTGACCACGGGCAGCCCCGGCAGCACCTACATGGAGTACAAGCTGACCAACGCGCTGGTCAGCGGCTATCAGGTCAACACGCAGGGCGACCGCCCGGTCGAGGAGATCACCCTGAACTTCACCAAGGTCGACCTGAAGTACACGACCTATGACGAGAACCATAAGCCGGTGAACAACCAGGTCGCCAGCTACGACATCGCGACCACCAAGAAGGGCTGACGGCCGGGACGGACACCCGGGCATCGGCGTCAGGCCGCCTGCCCGGGTCCGTCCTGCCGGCGGTGGGGGCACCGCCGTGTCGCCGGGAATCAGCGAGGGAGATCGGGGTCCATGCGTTCGGAACAGGTCCTGAACCTTGTCGGGACGGTGCTGTGGGAGCTGGAGGGCGAATCGCCGTCGGCTGCCGCCAGGACCGGCCCGCAGGATCGGCTGCGCCGCCAGCGCCAGGTCATGGTGCTGGAATCCTGCATTGCCGAGCTGGCCCCCACCATGCCGCCGCCCAGCTTCCGCGGGCGGCTGGCCTGGCAGTTGCCGGCCAAGGCCGCGCCGGCACCGAACCCCGCCTCGGAGGAGGATCTCGCCCGCCGTGCCTGCCGCATCGCCAGGCAGTTACCGGTGCCGCCGACGGCCTTCTCGCCCGGGGCCGCCCGCTTCGATGCCGAGCTTGCGCGGCTGGTGCCGGGCGCCGACGCGCAGGAGATCCGGCTGGCAGCGTTCGGGGAGCGGCCCGCCGGGCGCCGTTCATCCGTCGCGGCGGATCGCGAGCGTCCCGCGGGAAGCCGCCTGCTGGCGTCCCTGGCCGTGATCGCGGCTGCCTTGCGCTATACGCCCGATCCCGCGCAGGGGCGGGCCCGCTGACCGTATGATACCGTCCTCGCCCATCCCCGCCGGCCGGCCGATCCGGCCCGGAGGGATGGCGAACCGAAGGGTCGGGGTGGCCGATGTCCCCTTATGACTACACCGCATCGCTGACCCAGGCCGGGCGCCTGTTGTCGGTCCAGACACCTCTCGGCGAGGACGTGTTCCTGCTCGAGGTGATGGACGGCACCGAAGGGCTGAGCGGCCTGTTCGAGTTCCGGCTGCGCGTCCGCTCCAAGCGCCAGGACGTGACGCCGAAGGAGCTGGTCGGCCTGCCGATCAGCTGGTCGCTGGAATTGCCGGGCGGCGAGCGCCGGCAATGGTCGGGCGTCGTCGCGGCGCTGGTGGCCGGCCCGGCGCTGGGCGAGGGGATGCGCAGCTACACGCTCGACGTCCGGCCCTGGCTCTGGCTGTTCACCCACACCTCGGACTGCCGGATCTTCCAGAACAAGACCACGCAGCAGATCCTCGAGACGATCTTCACCGAGGCGAAGATCCGCGACTACGATTTCGGGCCGGTGATCGGGGCGAAGGCGGTGCGCGAATACTGCGTCCAGTACAACGAGACCGACTACGCCTTCATCTGCCGGCTGCTGGAGGAGGAGGGCTGGTGCTGGTGGTTCCGGCATGAGCCGGGCAGCGACGGGGCGCCGCCGCGGCATGTGTTCGTGGTGGCGGACGGTGCCCATGCCTGGACCTACGGGGTCGAGCCGGATGTCCGCTTCACCACCACCAATGTCGACCTCAACGACGTGACCGGCTGGACCCGGCGCTTCGCGTTCAAGCCCGGCCAGGCGGCCGAGGCGGATTGGAACTTCGAGACGCCGCAGGCCCCGGTGGCACGGAACCAGCCCTCGGTGGCGCCGATCGAATCGAACCGCCTGTTCGAGATGTATCGCTGGGGCGGCCGGTTCATGGACAAGGACCGCGCCGACCATGTCACCCGCCGCCGCATCGAGGCGCATGAGGCCGGGTTCGAGGTGATCGAGGCCGAGAGCGGCAACCGCCGCATCGCGCCGGCGCAGAAGTTCCGGCTGTACGGCCACCCGATCGCCGCGGAGAACGCGGAATATGCCGTGGTCGGGGTCGTGCACTCGGCCGAGGACCAGACCTATGTGATGGGCGAGCGCCCGGCGCCGAGCTATTCGAACCGCTTCCGGGTGATCCCCGCCGCCACCCGCTGGGTGCCGGAACAGAGGACGCCGCATCCGCGCATCGACGGGATGCAGACCGCCCTGGTGGTGGGGCCGCCGGGGGAGGAGATCCACACCGACCGCTACGGCCGGGTCAAGGTCAAGTTCCCCTGGGACCGCTACGCCAAGGGCGACGACACCTCCTCCTGCTGGCTGCGCGTCAGCCAGCCCTGGGGCGGGTCCGGCTGGGGATCACAGACCATCCCGCGCATCGGCATGGAGGTGCTGGTCAGCTATCTCGAGGGCGACCCGGACAAGCCGCTGGTGGTCGGCGTGGTGCCGAACCCGACGACCATGCCGTCGCTGGCGCTGCCGGCGAACAAAACGCGCACCGGCTTCAAGTCGTCGACCAGCCCAGGCGGCGCTGGCTTCAATGAGCTGACCTTCGAGGACCAGGCAGGCAGCGAGGAGCTGTTCCAGCACGCCCAGAAGGACGCGACCGAGATCGTCCGAAACAACAAGCGGCAGCAGGTCGGTAATGCCCACACCGTGGCGGCGGAGACGCTGCACCTGACCACGGTGCAGGCGTCGCAGGTGCAGCTGACCCCGAAGGGGATCACGCTGCAGCACAAGGGCGCCATGATCCATCTGGACGAGACGCAGATCGTCCTGTCCTTCAACGGCAAGCACAGCATCCGGATCAGCGCCGACGGGGTCGAGACCCAGTCCGAGACCAAGGTGTTCTCGGCCCAGGGCCAGGGCGGGGCGGCGACGAACTTCGTCAACATCTTCAACCAGGGCGTCCACGTCCTGGGCGACCAGGCCATCCTGCAGCAAGCCGCCGGCGCCACCGTGCTGATGAATGCCGAGGCGATCGACGCGCACGGCCCGCCGATCCTGCTGAACTGCTCGCCGCCGGACCCGGTCCAGACCGCCGCCGGCGGGCAGGGGCCGAGCGTGGCCGACGCCAACCTCGCCGCGCCGCCCGGGGCGCAGGGCGCCAATCAAGGCCCGGGCGTGGCCCAGGGCGGTGGCGCGGCGCAGACCGGCTGGACGGAGAAGGGCGCCTGGGCCGGCAAGCAGGGCGACGGCCCGAACTCCGCCAAGGTCATGGGCGGCGACATCAAGTACAAGACCGCCAACCAGCCGGACAAGGCGACCGTCGACTTCGAGGCCTCCGGCGGCGGCGCGCTGCTGAAGGGCGAGAAGCGCGGCCAATACGGCGCCGTCGGTGGCGAGATGGACATCCTGGCCGGTTCGGCCAAGGGCCACGCCGGCGTCACCAACTACGGCGCCGGCGTGGCCCTTGGCC